>NZ_JAGGIJ010000002.1:0-312932 GCF_024103505.1 Snodgrassella sp. | reverse complement strand
TCAACTACTTCTCGCTTTTATTTTTCGATTTCTCTTCAGATGACTGTTTTTTAATATTCTATTTATTCCTCCTTTTTGTGTTATTGTGCTTTTGTACTCTTTATTTTTCCTGCGCTGACTGCTTTTGATTCTATTCTGTCTCCATTATTCTGCTTTTCTGATTCTGTCATCCATTTAATTATGAGCTGTTACTTTTGCCGTTTATTTTAATGATTGCTTTTATCTGATATTAAACAATGTTTGGAAATAAGAATAGTGTCTACAATAGTCTGTATTCTTATCTAGAATATAATTTTCTTTTGTCTCTATGCTTTTGGTTGGCTGTTATTACTATTCTGTCTAAATGTATTCTTCGGATATGGATGTAAATATTCATGAAGCACGTTTTTAAACGTGCTTCTTAGATTTCTGAACTGTGGATATTATTTGTAGCCACCTTTTACTATTGTTCCGCTTTGGTCATGTTGCCAAGTAATAGCGCCAGGACAGGCCTGTGAACCACCTGATAAGGTGGAAATATTGCCTTTAATGGTGTTGTTGTTAGCCGTTGGTGGTAAAAATTTAATTTCATAGTAAGGCCAGCCTTTTTTATCACAAGTCAGATGAAATGATGGATTATTCATTTTGTAATTTTCAATCCATGAAACTTGTTTATTAGCCAGATTGCCCGCCGACGGGCTAACTTCCCATTGCCCAATGATATCTCTACGTCCGGTAGTCTGATTGGTAACGGTTCCCATTAATAGGTTGCCGTTTTTTTGTACTCTGAAAGTAAAGGTGTCGCCAAGTTCCCCCGGGATATATGTGCGGCAAATAGCGCCACTTCGGGCTCCATCTGCACCACTTTTGCAATTGGGATGTCTGGCAATGGTGTCTTTACGAAAGCTGCTGAATAAAACCATGAACTGGCGTGAACCATCTTTGGCATTAGTAGTTGGCTGGATACCGGTATAGGCTATTCCTCCGCCTCCGGTAAAGCCAAATTGATTGGCAAAATAAAATTCATCAACGGGTGCTGCCTGATTGATGGTAATAGCAAAGGTGATATTTTGTATTATGCTGGAAGTCGGAATACTCCAGTTAAGTGTGGGTGTTGCTGCTAATGTCTGGGCAGCAGCAAACGCAGACATGATTGCTATTGTTTGTTTTTTCATTTTCTCTCCTGTTGTTCATAATTAATTGTTTATCCATATATGTTAGTTAGTATTAAGTACACGCTAATTGTATTGTAGGACTTTACCACTTTCATTTATTTTCTTAAACGTTTAATTTTATATAACTGAGAATATTCAAATGCAGTTAGGCAATGGGATATTTTTGCAATAGCTTCTTTATGTATTAATTCAGCTTTAAATCTAGCTTAATTAAGTATTAATAAGTTTATAAATTGCTTTGTTTTAGCTAGTTAGGCCTGTCATATGTTAGTGTTAGTTCATATTGCAAATAATAATGGTTTCTATTATCATGATGCAAATATGGAAAACCAACGTAAAGTCAATTTTTTGATTGTAGTTCTCGTACTGGGAATGCATGCTTTTCTATTCTGGGCACTGATAGCTGCTCATGTAGAACAAGAAATCGATATTAATCCACCAGCACTTGCTTTTGTTGATTTGAAT
The DNA here is from genome assembly GCF_024103505.1 of Snodgrassella sp. Classification (NCBI taxonomy): domain Bacteria; kingdom Pseudomonadati; phylum Pseudomonadota; class Betaproteobacteria; order Neisseriales; family Neisseriaceae; genus Snodgrassella; species Snodgrassella sp. The sequence continues at coordinate 311,313 of NZ_JAGGIJ010000002.1, read as the reverse complement.
ATGATTGCAAATCAGGTAGGTAATGATGATGCCACTCAGAAGCCACGATCTCAACAATCTAATATGCACGAGAATTCGGTAACCGTACCGGCTAAAAAAGTGATACCTGAAAAATCGCTGATTAAGCCGGTGGTTACAACTAAAGCACATAGTCAATTTAAGGTTACGCCTACAAAAGAGGATGTACCAAATTTATCGCCGACGGCAGAAAAGACTACATCAACAACTCCTACGCCTGCAAATAATAGTTCTTCTGGTTCGGTATCTGTAAATGATAGTGGCGGGTCTGAAACCACATCTGCTAATGGCAAAAGTAGCAAGGGTCAGACTGGTGGCAGTGTGGTCATACCAAAAGAATATCAGGGTGGATTTCTGACAGAATTAAGACCTCCTTATCCCAATGACTCTCGTGAAAATGGAGAAGAGGGTTCTGTGGGGGTAATTGTTTCGGTTTCAGCAAATGGTACTGCACAGAACGTAGTAATCAGTAAAAGTAGTGGTTATCGCCGCCTTGATCGTGCAGCTAAGCAGGCGGTGTTGAAACATCGCTTCAAACCAGCCACTCGTGATGGGGTTCCGATCCCACACAGCTACAACTTCAATATATATTTTAATATAAATAATTGATAATAATCATGGTAATTTAGATTTTGAGATGATTTGATTAAATCATTGTTAACTTTGAAGGTAATTATTCTTATGAACGGTAATATTGCTTCAATTTATGCCCAGAGTGGCTGGATTTTGCTGACGGTTTTGGCCATTCTTGTCTTGATGAGCATGATGACCTGGATTATTGCGTTAATACGTTGCTACTGTTTATGGTGTGCCAAACGTGATAACCGAGCTGCATTAAGTTGTTTTGCAACTGTTGAAAATCTGGCTCAGTTGCAGCATGAACTGGCCGGTAATCAGTCTCCAGTAGCTTTACTGACGCGTAACGCTCTGCAAGCCTGTAAACTTTATCATGATAAAGCTAATCACTCACTGGCCGCCGCTATGCCTTTTAATCAGTATCTCTCAAGCCAGATTCGCAATAGTATGGAACAGATTATGCGCCGCTATGAAAGTGGTTTGACTGTATTAGCCTCAATCAGCTCAAGCGCACCATTTATTGGGCTGTTTGGTACTGTGTGGGGTATCTATCATGCTTTAATTAATATTGGCCAAAGTGGGCAGATGAGTATTGCTGTAGTTGCTGGCCCAATTGGTGAAGCATTGGTTTCCACTGCTATTGGCTTGTTTGCTGCTATTCCGGCATTGTTGTTTTATAACTTTCTGGTACGCAGCAAGAAAAATTTAAGTCGTGATCTTGATGGCTTTGCTCATGATTTACATGCACAATTATTGAATAATGAGGATAAGTAATGGCATTTGGTCATTTCAGTGATGATGAGGTTCATGAATCAGCAGATATTAATGTAACGCCGCTGGTTGATGTAATGCTGGTACTGTTGATTGTGTTTATGATTACGATGCCGGTATTAACCCATTCGATTCCATTATCTTTGCCTACTGCCGCTAATACCAATGCGGCACAACAATCAGAACCGAAATCGCCGTTACGTTTATCTATTGGGGCTGATGGACAATATAAATTAGGTGATCGGACATTTTCGTTAGCACAACTGCAAAATGAGTTACATCTGAAAGCACAGGCTGATCCCGATGTGGTACTGGCCATTGCTGCTGATAAACACGTTGCTTATGATTATGTTGCGCAGGTCTTGGCCGCGGCACGGGATGCTGGTCTGGTGAAAGTGGGCTTTGTTACGCAAGATAAGTGAGAAGAGCTAATTGATGATTTAGACTGTTAAAGTTTACTTTGCCTCTATACTTTCTAGCGTGACTATATTAACGAGCTTTCTTAAGGAGAAAGTTCGTTTTTCAAATCAGTTTGATAAAAGATGATATTTTGTGTACCCCATTTATTATTCAGATGGGCGCTAAATTACATTAATATGCTGATTTGAGTTACTTGGATAGGATGACTTCAGATTAAGTTAAATATACAAATGTAATTTTGAGTGTTGCTCTTGTCTGCTTAAATCTATATTTAACAGTCAAACCATTTTTCACTTTTAAAATATAAATATATACTTACGCTAAAATATATTAATAATATGCAGAGTACTGTTTTTAGTTGAGCATGGAAGAAGTAAGTTAATATTATATAAATAATGACTCCTATGCCTGCTATTAGTGTTGGAATAATCCAATAGTATATGATGTGGTTATAAACATCTTTCTCTATGGGCTGTTGTGGAAGTTGTTTTTCTTCCCTGTATTTTCTCAGTAAAAATATTGAAAGGATTATATCCAGTATTTCCTCAAGTATATTTGCTATGAATTGAAGCATTCATTTTCCCTTTGTTATTAACATTTTACCATTTAATTATACTGTGCAGGATTGATATGGTGCAACTGGATACTGTAGATGTTATTTATATGGTGATACTTGTTGGGACAAACCACGCTGTAATTACTTTTAAATTTTCAGAGGCACGTTTAGTTTCAATAGATTTTACTATAATAAAATAATAGAATATTCTGCCGAGAAAATGATCTGGATATATGGTTTTGAATATAAATTATTGTTTCAGATATACCTATATAAATAATAGGATGTTTTTGCGCTCAGTTTTGAACTTGATTTGATGCTCAAGAATATATTTGTCTGATTGAAGTCTGGTTATATAGATAAAACAGGTAGATTAACTTCTGGCCAATCTACCTGTTTTATTTTGCTGGTTCTAACGGATTACGCCACGTGTAGAGTGGGTAAAAAATTCTTTGAACACGTGTAGTTCGGGTGCTGAGTCTGCTTCTGCAATAATTCTGGCTTTGGCATCAGCATAACTTAATCCCTGCCGATAAAGAATTTTATACAGACGTTTGATGTTGGTGATTTGCTCTGCTGTAAAGTTATGGCGGCGTAAGCCTTCGGTATTAAGCCCGGCAGGTTCTGCGCGATAACCGGCGGCCATTACATACGGTGGAACATCTTTATGTACACCAGCTGCGAATGCAGTCATGGCATAGGCGCCAATATTACAAAATTGGTGTACAAGTGAGAAACCACCCAGTATTACATAATCACCAATGACAACATGTCCGGCAAGTGATGCATTGTTGGCAAAGACTGTATGGCTGCCAACAACACAATCATGAGCCAGATGAACGTAAGCCATAATCCAGTTATCATCGCCAATGCGGGTTTCACCAATACCGGTAACGGTACCGGTATTGAAGGTGGTAAATTCTCGGATGGTGTTGTTGTTACCAATAATCAGTCTGGTAGGTTCACCACGGTATTTTTTATCTTGTGGAATCGTTCCCAGAGAAGCAAACTGAAAAATCCGGTTGCCTGTCCCAATAGTGGTATGTCCATCTATAACGACATGTGGTCCGATATTGGTATTGGCACCAATCTGCACATTGGCACCAATTACGGTATAAGCACCCACAGATACGCTACTATCGAGTTCGGCTTTGGGATCAATAATGGCTGTGGGATGAATCTGCGTCATGTATATTTCCTACAGTCGTGGTTTAACGACTAGTTTAATCATATGTGATTAATGTTTCAGGTGTGCACGATATGCACTTTATGTGTGGCTATGAGCAACCTTTATTTATCGACCTTGCGTTTGGCACACATGATTTCCGCCTCGGCTGCAATCTGATTGTCTACCCAGGCAGTAGCTTTGAATTTACCGATGTCGCGTTTGTTTGCCAGTAGTTGAACTTCAAATCTGAGTTGGTCACCGGGTATAACTTGACGTTTAAAACGGGCGTTATCGATACCAACGAAGAAATAAATTTCATCATCATCACGACCACCATGGCTAAGTATGGCCAGTGTGCCGCAGGCCTGCGCCATGGCTTCGATAATCAGAACGCCGGGCATAACTGGAAAATCGGGAAAATGACCTAGAAAAAAGGGTTCATTAGCAGTTACGTTTTTGATTGCGCTCAGGGTCATGTTTTCGCTGTCGTAAGCGGTAACACGATCAATCAGTAAAAATGGATAACGGTGAGGCAACAATTTTTGTAAGGTACGAACGTCTATAGGTAAAGACCAATCCATTGCTTTAATCCTGTTGGTTTGATGAATTGCCGTTCAATTCGGCTAATTGGTGTTCTAATGCTTTTATTTTCTGACTCATTTCGTGTAAATGACGAATATGCGCAGCATTTTTTACCCAGTCATTGTGTTTTTGTAATGGGAACATAGATGCATAATAGCCACTTTCCTTGATACTGTGACTAACAGCAGTAGCGGCGCCAATGGTTGTTTTTGGCGGTATATTTAAATGGCCACCAATCATGGCTGCACCACCAATAACGGTATAGTCTCCCACTTCTGTACTACCAGCAATGCCGGTACAGGCCACAATTGCTACATGGGCTCCGATTTTGCCGTTATGGCCAATCATTACTTGATTATCAATTTTGGCGCCTTTTTCAACAATCGTGTTTTCAATGGCACCACGATCAATGGTGGTATTGGCACCGACTTCAACATCATCGCCCAAAACGACACAGCCGGTCTGAACAATTTTGAACCACTCGTTTTTCTGTTTATCCCAAGCAAACCCAAATCCATCGGCTCCAATGACACAACCAGAATGCAGTTCTACGCGGTTACCTAGCTGACAGCCATGATAAATGGTTACGTTGGCATGAATAATGCAATCATTGCCTACTGTACAGTTTTCTTCAATCACTGTGCCGGCCAGAATACGTGTATTTTCACCAATGACACAGTGTTCTCCAATAACAGCGTGAGCCCCAATTTCACAACTGGCTGCAATTTGTGCTGTTGGAGCAATGATTGCACTGGGATGGATAGCTGCTTTGGACTGAGGACGTGGATGAAACAAACGCGCAACGCGCGCAAAATAAAGATAAGGATCGTCGGTAACAATCAGGGAACGACCAGCTAAAGCTTCAGCAGATTTTTCTGTAACAATTAAGATGCCAGCACGGCTGGCAATCGCCTCAGAACGCAAACGGGGATTACTCAGGAAGCTGATATCATGAGCTTGCGCCTGTTGCAATGAAGTTATGCTGGTGATAGTGACATCATCACCACGCAGTTGTCCGCCCAGTTGTTCAACCAGCGCTGAGGCGGTTATCTGGTTCACAGCCATAATTCTGCCTTACTGTTTTTGTGCATTTAATGCTTTGATAACTGCATCAGTGATGTCAAATTTGCTGTTAACAAATATGGCATCCTGAATGATGAGGTCATAGCCCTCTTTTCGTGCCATATCAATGATGACTTTATTTGCATTTTGCTGGAGTGAGGCAAATTCTTCGTTGCGGCGCAGATTATAGTCTTCTGCCAGTTCAACTGCGGCATCTTTATATTGCTGATCCATTTGCAGCATCAATTTGATTTTTGCTTCCCGTTCTGCCGCAGGGATTTTACCTGACTCAATTGCTTCTTTGAGTTTCATGCCTTCAGCTTGCATGGCTTGTAGTTTTTTCTGCCTTGGCGCAAATTCTTTATCTAGTTCTTTCTGGATGGACTGTGCCTGAACAGATTGCTGATAAACTCTGCTGGTATCAATAAAGCCAAGTTTTTGTATGCTCTCAGCCCATGCCAGAGTACAGGAAAGCAGGGTAGCAGCAAATGTTATGACTATTTTTTTAAGCATGAATTTGTCCTTATCTAACTACGATTAGAACGTGGTTCCTAACTGGAACTGGAAGCGTTGTAGCTGGTCTTCCGGCTTTTTGTTAATCGGATAGGCATAACTGAATTTCAGTGGTCCCATCGGCGATAACCAAGTAATAGCTAAGCCTGCCGAATAACGAAGTTCTTTGCTGAAAGTGGATTTATGATTCTTGGTATTATATGGATTTTTTTCATCCGGACGAATCTCATGTGTTTGATTATCCCATACGCTACCAGCATCGGCAAACATACTCAACCGAACTGTATGTTGATCTTTAACGCCAGGAAAAGGGAATAATAATTCGGCAGTTGCTGTAGCGATATAATTACCACCATAACTACTGGCATCACTACTATAGCCCTCACTTTGCTTATTATAGTATTTGGGACCTAATGTACCAGATTCATAACCGCGCACTGAACCCAGACCACCACCATTGAACGCATACATAAATGGCAATTCTTTGGTTTTACCATAGCCGTCTGCATATCCGAGCTGGCCATACAGCATAAAGGTAAAGTTTTTACTTAATGGAAAATACCAGCGTTGGTCATGACTAATGCTATAGTACTGTAGATCACCACCAGGTAAGCCACCATCAATATTGGCATTTGTAATATATCCACGAGTCGGCCATACTGCACTATCTGTCGTATTGCGCCCCCAACCTACGGTTCCTTTGAAAATCCAGTTATTTTCGCCGTATTTGTCAACAAACTCTTTATAACGCCATGGTGGACTGCTAAATAGTTTGACTCCAAGGTGTTCAACACCTAAACCAAAGTTGACGCGATCATACTCTGTAACGGGAACGCCTAGAGTCATGCCTGCGCCTACTGTTGTAGTTTTATAGTCCATGGAATTACTATCTGATTTATTTGGATTATAACCACGATAGTACATGTTATAACCCAGACTGACGCCATCGGGAGTGAAGTACGGATCGGTGAATGACAAGGCAGCAACCTGATTCACCTTGGAACGGGATAGTTGCAGGCTGGCAGATTTGCCGGTACCGAACAGGTTATCTTGTGAAATACCTGCTGACAGCAACAGGCCATCATTTTGTGCCCAGCCTGCACCGACGTTGATGGAACCGGTTGAGCGTTCTTTGACGCTCACATCCAAGTCAACTTGATCTGGTGTGTCGGCAACGGGTTTGACATCTACCTGAGCATTATCAAAGTAGCCAAGCTGCTGGATACGCTCTTTGGAACGGTTAATTTTGGATACATCGTATGGAGCACGTTCCATTTGTCGCAATTCACGTCGTAATACTTCATCTCGGGTTTTGTTGTTACCAGTGATGTTGATCTGATTAACGTATACTTTACGGTCTGGTACGACGCTCAACACGAAATCTACGATATGGGTGTTTTCATCAGGTATTGGGCGAATATTAACCTGACAAAAAGCATAGCCTGAACTACCCATTTTTTCTTGAATTGCCCTAATGGCTTCAATTAGCTGTGAGCGGTTATACCATTTACCCTGTTTAATTTTAATCAGTTTCTGTAATGACTCTACCGGTACTTCACGGGTATCGCCATTAACGGTTACTTTACCCCAGCGATAACGGTTTCCTTCATCTACTGTGATATTAATCATCTGAGCCGATTTGTCTCCGCTGCTATTGACTTTGACATCGGCGATACGAAAATTCAGATAGCCATGATCCTGATAATAGTTATTAATTTTATCCAGATCCTGCTGTAACTGGGTATCGGAATAGCGGTCATCTCTGGTTAACCAGCTTGTCCAGCTTCTCTGGCTTAATGACATCTGGTTGCGCAAGGTATGTGCTGAAAACTGTTTGTTACCAGTAAAATTGATAGATTTGATGGTTGTGGTTGAACCTTCATCAATTTTCAATTCAAGTGCGACACGATTACGTTCCAGTCTGGTGACTTTAGGTGTGATTTTCACGGCATTTTTGCCGCGCTGACGATATGCATCCTGCAAACCGAGCATGGCCTGTTCTAGTGTAACCGGATTAAATACGCGTGATTGACCTAAGCCAAAGCTACTTAGGTTTTTCTTGATGTCGTTATTGTTGATTGATTTGCCACCGGTAACATCGAAATTACTGATAATCGGCCGCTCAACTACTGTTAACAGCACCTGATTACCCATGGTTTCAACCCGCACATCATCAAAGAAACCTGTGGCATATAATCTTTTGATGATGTTTTCGCCTTCTGTATCGGTAAAGGTATCGCCAATTTTAACCGGCAGGTAACTGAAAACGGTTGTAGGAGCTGTACGCTGCAAACCTTCTACCCGAATGTCTTTTATGGTAAACGGTTGTACTGCTAAAGCCAGTGAGGACAGGCTCAGAGCCATTAAACTGACAGTAATCTGCTTTAATTTCATCATTCATCCAAACAAACGGGTAATATCATTAAAGAAAGCCACCAGCATCAACATTAACATGGCAGCAATACCAAAACGCAGCCCTATTTCCTGTATACGTAAACTCAGAGGCTTGCCACGAATCCATTCGATCGCATAATACAGTAAATGCCCTCCGTCTAACACGGGAACGGGTAATAAATTTAGCACCCCAAGGCTTACGCTGACGAGGGCTAGAAATTCTGTATAGCTCTGCCAGCCTATCGCTGCGGTTTTGCCAGCTACGTCGGCGATAGTCAAAGGACCGGAAAGATAATGCAGTGATGCCTGACCGGTGAGTAACTTGGCAAACATGGAAAGGGTTAGTGTAATGTAATCCCATGTACGCTGCATAGCCAGTTGTACTGACTGAAAAAAGCTAGGCTGGTAATGCCGGCGAATCTGGGCATCCCATGCTTTATCACGCATGGCTCCTACACCAACCTGCCCGATGATGGTACCATTTTCTAGTACTGAATCCGGCCGTAAACTGGTTTGCAGTGTCTGTCCGCTGCGCTGATAGGTTATGTCCAGTTTAGCGCCAGCACTGGCACGGATACTGTCCACCCAATCCTGCCAGTTTATCAGTTTGCGACCATTAATGGTTAACAAGGTATCACCGGTACGCAGACCCGCTTTTGCGGCCACACTATCGGGTACAACCATGCCTATTTGGTTGATAACTTTAAAAGGCATGATACCCAAATAACTGGTTTTGGCAACATTATCTGCGGCATCCGTACCAGCAATATTCAGCTGCCGCTGCGCTGGCTGTCCTGCGGCCGTAATGACATCAACCCGGACTTTACCACTATCCAGATTGAGCATGATTTTTGCCTGAGCATCTGTCCACTCAGTTACTGTTTGCCCATTCACGCTAATGATGCGGTCACCAGACTGGAAACCTGCGTCTGCGGCTACACTTGCCGGTTCGACTATGCCAATCCAAGGACGAATCTGGGTAATGCCACCTATACTAAAACTGGCGGCATAAAGCATTACTGCTAATATCAGGTTCGTTAGTGGGCCGGCAACAACGATTGCAATGCGTTTTAGCGGATGTTGCTGGTCAAAAGCGTAGGGCAAATCAGCTTCACTAACATCGCCTTCACGGGTATCAACCATTTTAACATAGCCACCAAGGGGGATTGGTGCCAGACACCATTCGATGTTGGCGCGCTTTATGCAGAAAAATGGTTTACCAAAACCAATGCTAAAACGCAGTACTTTAACTCCGCACCAGCGTGCTACCACCAGATGGCCTAATTCATGCAAACTTACCAACAGTAAAATCGCTACGATAAAAGCAACAATGGTTAATAACATGGTTTATCCTGTTCTTATCTGGCAGCTCGGCTGGCTACCCATGTTCTGGCTATACTACGCACCTGTGCATCCAGCAGTAATAACTCCTCTATGGATGACGCAGATTGTCCGCTGAAGTGTTGCAAGCAACTATCTGAAACAGATGCCAGATCTGTGAAACGAATAAGCCCATTCAGAAAGGCGTCCACTGCAATTTCATTTGCCGCGTTAAGTATACAGGAGCTGGCAGCATGGCCACTATGTAATACATCATAGGCCAGTTTCAGGCATGGAAAGCGTACCAAATCTGGTGCCAAGAAGTTTAAGCCACTTAGACGGGTAAAATCCAGCTGTTTAACGCCTGACTCAATTCTTGCTGGCAAACCCAGACAATGCGCAATTGGAATACGCATATCCGGTTCACCCATTTGTGCTAACACTGAACCATCTATGTAACGCACCATACTGTGTATCACACTTTGCGGATGGACAACTACTTCCAGCTGTTTGGCAGTGGCATTAAACAGCCAACGGGCTTCTATTAATTCCAGCCCTTTGTTCATCATGCTGGCTGAATCAACGGAAATTTTGCGCCCCATTTGCCAGTTAGGATGTCGTATCGCGGCTTCTGGGGTTATGGCAGCAAAATCTGCCAGTGCGGTATGCAGGAAAGGGCCGCCCGATGCAGTTAAAATCAGCGATGCCACTCCTGCCTGTTTCAGATCACCCTGATAGTCTGCCGGCAAAGCCTGAAAAATGGCGTTGTGTTCACTGTCAACCGGTAACAGACGTGCACCATTTTGCTGTACAGTTTGCATAAATAATGCACCGGCAACTACTAGTGTTTCTTTGTTTGCCAGATAAATGGTTTTACCTGCTTTGGCTGCGGCCAGAGTAGGCTTTAGCCCAGCAGCACCGACAATAGCAGCCATCACTGCATCAGTTTCACTGGCCTGAGCGACATCACATAAAGCCTGCTCACCGAATAATACTTCGGTAGCTACGGCAGCAGCCTGTAATTGTACTTGCAGAACGCTTGCCTGTGTTGCAGAGGCAACTACAGCATAAACTGGCTGAAAACGGATACATAATTCTGCCAGACGATCAATCTGCTGGTATGCAGTCAGCGCAAAAACAGTAAACCGTTGGGGATGGCGGGCAATAACATCCAGGGTACTCAGACCAATACTTCCAGTAGCTCCAAGGATGGTTATGGATGTTGGATTACAACCATTCATCAGGAAATCACTTTACTAAAACAGGCCAATAAGGCTGCATAAACGCTTAGTACGGCAATCAGAGAATCGACCCGGTCATATACTCCGCCATGACCGGGTAAAAGCTGGCTGCTGTCTTTTACCCCTCCGGCACGCTTGAGCCAGCTTTCCAATAAATCGCCACAAATACTCACAGCAGTCAGCACCACTGCAAGGCACAGGGTTTGCCACCAAGGTAAGGTAATGGGCAACCAGCCTTGCTGTTGCAGGACAATTGTATAGATAGCAACGCAGATAACTGCACCAATCGCACCTTCCCAGCTTTTATTCGGGCTAATTGTTGGTGCTAGTTTGCGTTTACCCACAGCCCTTCCGACGAAATAGGCTGCTATATCGGCAATCCACACTAGTGCCATGATCAATAGCAGGGTGGTGGCTGCGGTGATATCTGCTCGCAGTGATATTAAGGCTTGCCAGAAAGGTATCATTAATAGCCAGCCAATCAGTATACCAATGAGGTTTGGCCTGATTGTCCATTTAAATTTTAACCAGACTGGTACGATAATCAGCCAAAATAGCAATACTGTTATCTGTATCCACAGTGGCAATGCAGTCTGGTGATAAGAGAAATAAAGATAACATCCTCCTGCTGCGCTCAATAGCAGATAGAGAGCATTCTGGATGCTAGAAAAATGAACAATACGGGCATATTCCCATAATGCCAGTAATGCGATCAGACCACTGAAAGCAGCCCATAGGTTGTTGTTAGCCCCAAACAACATACCTATCATTAGGGGCAATAAAATCAATGCAGTGAGAATACGTTGTTTGAGCATAAAATCAAGGACGCTGTTGGGTAGGAGGCAACTGCTCCGAAGTTCTGCCAAACCGTCGCTCCCGCACCTGATAGGAGCGGATAGCTGTATCCAGTTGGGATTCATCAAAATCAGGCCACAGGACCGGCGTGAAATACAACTCGGTATAAGCCAGTTGCCATAGAAGAAAATTACTGATACGTGTTTCGCCACCAGTTCGGATAAACAGGTCCGGTTCTGGCGCATCGCCAAGTGACAAATATGGAAGAATACTGGTCTCAGTCAGCTCGGTGATACCCGTCGCAATAGCTTGATTAGCGGCCTGCAAAAAATCCCAGCGACCACCATAATCAGCAGCAATTGTCAGTGTAAGACCGGTATTAGCGGCTGTTAATGCTTCGGCATCTTCGATACCACGTACGATTTCTGCTGCAAAACGGCTACGATCGCCAATAACACGCAGACGCAGGTTATTCTTATGCAGTTTTTGTACCCGTTTTTGCAATGATTGCAAAAACAGATTCATAAGAAAATTAACTTCTTCAATCGGTCGACGCCAGTTTTCGGTAGAAAAAGCAAAGACGGTCAGATACTCTACGCCCATACGTGAACAATTGGCGGTCATTTCTTCCAAAATTTCCAGACCTTTTTTATGCCCCATTATACGAGGCATAAAACGCTTTTTAGCCCAGCGCCCGTTACCATCCATGATAACGGCTATGTGACGCGGAATTTCGGTGTGATCAGGTACGCTTTGGGTACTACTGTTAGTCAAAACACATCCTTTACGTCAATTAAAAGGTTTAGATTGCCATCAGGTCGGCCTCTTTGGTGGCCAGCATTTTATCAATTTCAGCAATGTATTTATCGGTAAGCTTCTGAATTGCCTCTTCGCCACGATGTGCTTCATCTTCACTGATTTCTTTGTCCTTAAGCAGGCGCTTGAGATCATTATTGGCATCACGACGGACATTGCGGACAACTACCCGACCATCTTCAACTTCACCACGAACTACTTTTATCAGATCTTTACGACGCTCTTCCGTGAGCATGGGCATTGGCACCCGAATTAGGTCTCCCATGGCCGCCGGATTCAGACCAAGATTGGAGTTACGAATTGCTTTTTCAATAACGGCAGCCATTTTGCTTTCATAAGGCTTCACCCCTATGGTACGCGCATCCAGTAAAGTTACGCTGGCAACCTGACTAACTGAAACCATGCTTCCGTAATATTCTACTTCAACCTGATCAAGTATCCCGGTATGAGCGCGACCCGTTCGGACTTTGGACAGATTATCGCGCAATACCTCAAGGGATTTCTGCATTTTGGTTTCAGCGGTGTGTTGAATTTCGTTAATCATGAGCATTCCTGTCTGAACTGGTTGCATCTATTTCAATTTTTTCAAAATTTCTGCTACCAGAAAATGGCAAACGCGCATACTAACGCAGTTATACGCGTTACCACAAGTTTAGTTAAGCATTCTGGTAAGTTTTATACGTGGACTAATGTACCTTCATCCTCGCCCATAATGACATTTTTCAGTGCACCTGATTTAAATATACCAAATACTACGATATTTAATTTCTGCTCCCGGCATAAGGCAAATGCAGTAGCATCCATCACTTTCAGGTTCTGACTAATCGCATCATCAAAGGTGATCTCCTGATAGCGTCTGGCTTCAGGGTCGACCTTGGGGTCGGCAGTATACACACCATCTACGTTGGTTGCTTTTAACATAATATCACAATTCATTTCTACACCGCGCAGGCTGGCTGCTGTATCCGTGGTGAAAAATGGGTTACCGGTTCCCGCGGCAAAAATCACCACCTTACCTTCTTCCAAATACTGAATGGCTTTGGGACGGGCATAGGTTTCTGCCACCTGCTGCATACTCAGTGCAGACTGAACGCGTGCTTTAACGTGCTGGCTTTCAAACGCCTCTTTCAATGCCAGTGCATTCATCACGGTTGCCATCATACCCATGTAATCGGCTGTGGCACGCTCCATGCCTTTGGCTGACTGTGCCATACCGCGAAAGATGTTACCACCACCAATAACAATAGCCACTTCTACGCCCATGTCGACCACTTCCTTGACCTGTGCGGTGATTTGCATAATGGTATCACGATTGATACCGAAAGCATCAGGTCCCATCAGGGATTCACCGGATAGTTTCAATAATACACGCTTGTATTTAGCTGGTTTAGTCATGATCATTCTTTCTGTCAGTTTGCCATTAAATAGTTAACAGCTAGCACTATAATTTTCAAAGGATAAGGGAACTTTTATTTCAGCTATCTCAATCAGGATAAACAGATAACTCAAAAAAAAGCACCCTGATTCAGGATTCTGAATCCAGAGTGCCCATGGCATTAATGGCCTTATACTTTAGAAGCAGCAGCAACTTCGGCAGCGTAATCTACTTCTTTTTTCTCAATACCTTCGCCAACGTGGAAAGCAACAAAACGGCTAACTTCAGCATTCTGTTCTTTCAGGAATTTTTCCACAGTCTGATCAGGATTGATAACAAATTGCTGTCCCAGCAGGGTTACTTCCGCCAGGAACTTCTGTACACGACCTTCAACCATTTTTTCAATGATGTTTGCCGGTTTACCAGAAGCAGCCGCCTGCTCTTCATAGATGTGGCGTTCTTTAGCTACAACTTCTGGATCTACTTCAGCAGCAGAAACGCATTGTGGCTTGGAAGCAGCAATATGCATCGCTACCTGACGGATAGCCTGAGTATCGCCACCTTTATGTTCAACCAACACGCCGATTTTGGTACCGTGCATATAAGTAACCAGACTATTGTCGGTTTCAATGCGTTCGAAACGACGGACAGTGATATTTTCACCCAGTTTGGCAATAACGGCTTTACGTGCTTCTTCAATAGTTACGCCGTCATCAGTTTTGGCTTCAGACAGAGCTTCCAGAGTAGCAGGGTTGTGTACGGCTACGGCTTTGGCCACAGCCTGAGCAAATGCCATAAAGCTGGCATCTTTGGCTACGAAGTCTGTTTCACAGTTAATTTCGGCAACAGCTCCTACTTTGCCATCTACGTATTCGGCAACTACACCTTCTGCCGCAGTACGGCCGGCCAGTTTACCAGCTTTGGCACCGGATTTGATGCGCAGAATTTCTTCTGCTTTTTCCATGTTACCTTCGGCTTCTACCAGTGCTTTTTTGCACTCCATCATGCCCAAACCGGTAGCAGCACGCAAATCACCTACCATTTTTGCAGTAATTGCAGCCATGTTTTACTCCTTAAACTTGATTATGCTCAGCCGAATGGATATCTGGCTGAAAATTGTTCAAAAAAAGGGGCACTAACGTCCCCTTCTTTTACAAAGATGCGAGATAACTGATTATTCAGCAGCAGCAGTCTGTTTTTCTTCAGCAGCCTGTGCAGCCTGAACCACTTCTTGTAAAGACTGGGCTTTACCTTCCAAAATGGCATCAGCAATACCACGACAATACAGACGGATTGCCTTGGCAGAATCATCATTACCCGGAATCACATATTTAACATCATCAGGGCTGTTGTTGGTATCAACGACAGCAATAACCGGAATACCCAGTTTAGCTGCCTCTACCAGTGTGCCTTTCTGATAGCCGGTATCAATAACAAAAATCGCATCCGGCAAGCCTTTCATGTCTTTGATACCACCTAAAGAACGTTCCAGCTTGGCCACTTCGCGCTGCATTTCCAGCACTTCTTTTTTACCGTAACCGGCTTCTGTGGCATTTTCCAGCGCAGCAGTTTTTTCTTCCAGACGTTTGATAGACTGTTTTACGGTTTTGTAGTTGGTAAGCATACCGCCCAGCCAGCGGTGATCTACGTAAGGCGCACCAGCACGGGTAGCTTCTTCCTTAACGATATCACGAGCCTGACGTTTGGTACCTACAAACAGAACAGTACCTTTGTTGGCAGCCAGACGGCGCACAACATCCTGCGCTTCTACAAATAGTGGCAGGGTTTTTTCCAGATTAATGATATGAATTTTGTTACGCGAACCGAAAATATACTCAGCCATTTTCGGGTTCCAGTAACGGGTCTGATGACCAAAGTGTACGCCGGCTTCCAGCATCTGGCGCATGGTAATTTGTGACATAATTCGATCCTTAAAGGGTTAAAGCCTGACACCGCCACGCATAGAACTCTGCAATAGAGCACCCTTTCGCGTACGATGCGAGCGTTACTAAATTTTTTACTAAGGTAAAACCATGGAATAATACAGGAAAAAATACATTTTCACAAGTACAGCAATTCACACTCACTTGACGAGTTCCGACTAAAATCATTGTATATAAATTTGTTAGTTTAAATTCATGTCTACTCACACCGATAAACAACAATTACGGCACCTGCTGCGCCAACGCCGGAAAGCATTAAGTAAAAAGACGCGTCGATTAGCTACAAAGAAAATCAACCGCCTCTTATATCCATTTATCCGTCGCCAGAAACGCATAGCTGTATACTGGGCTGTTGGTAGTGAATTATCTTTATGGTCATTAATAGTAACGGCTCAGAAACGCGGTGCACAGGTATATTTACCTTATATTGAACCTAAAAAACGCCAGTTATGGTTTACACCCTGCCCTCGTTTGCCTCGCCATCATGCTACTGTTCGTTACCTGAATCTGCTTCAGCAGCATACCGGCAAGCATAAAATACCGCAGTTTAATGGCCGCAAAATTCGGGCACGCTATTTGCATACTCTGCTGGTACCGTTACTTGGTATCGATCATCTGGGTAATCGACTTGGGCAAGGAGGGGGTTATTATGATGCAACACTGGCAAAATCTTGTCAGCGTCAGCCTTTATTAGTAGGTGTTGGCTTTAGCTGTCAGCAAGTGAATATAATCCAATCAGAAAATCATGATATTAATATACCCATATTTGTCAGTGAATATGGCTACCAATACTTGGGCGGAAAGCATTAATAATATTCGCCCATCAACAA
This sequence comes from Snodgrassella sp., assembly GCF_024103505.1. NCBI lineage: Bacteria > Pseudomonadati > Pseudomonadota > Betaproteobacteria > Neisseriales > Neisseriaceae > Snodgrassella > Snodgrassella sp. The sequence goes on along the minus strand of NZ_JAGGIJ010000002.1, from coordinate 294,933 downwards.
GTATTACAGCGAAATAGACTTATGTTTATATGTGATATAAATTTTCTGAATACTATTGAAGAATACTAATTTTTAAAATCACTATATGGCAATAAGGCCAGGAAAATTTATGCAAAATGTATCTGGTGAAAAATAATGCACTAAAATGAAGCACATTAAAGGTGACTAAGATGGTCAAAAAATTGATATTTACAGTCACAATAAGTTTATTAGCAATATATCTATCAGGCGTAATTATAACTGAATCAATCAAGCCATTAGATATTGCCCAAAGCCTTAAAGTTAGGGCAATGGGGATTAGCCCCAATGTTCCTTTTTATGAAACAACCTGATACGAAGTTGGGCATATTTTTCAGCCGCTCCATAACTACCCTGAGTATGCTCCTATTACGCTTGAACAAGCTGAGAATGCTCCATATCGTCGAAATTCACCCACAACTGAAATCAAAATCACCACTGTAGGTGATAATTATCAGATAAAAGAGCGTTGGAATTATCGGTATAAACCGCAATATATTCTACTTAATGAATTAATGAAGAGCAGCTCGTTAGTTTAAAATCGATTGAAAATGGTAACCACTTTTTTTGTATTAGATGACAATTTACGCCTACAACCTGTCACTATAGAAGAAGCAATTATGTTGCCCAATTATATTAAAGTAGTCAAAGAAATGGGAAAAATTATCTCCATAGAGAAAAAACCATTAGTATCAATATTTAAACAAGAATATCAATACCGGGCACTGAGTGGCGAAAGGCAATTTTTTAAGAAAATACATTATAGTATTGATAAAAAGTCAATATTCAGTTCTCTATTTTCTGAATATAATGAAAATGGAAAAGTTTTATATTATATAACTAGAGATGCAAAAGATAATGTAATTAGTAAAGAAACAATTAATCCCGAAGGAAGCAAATACTATTCTGAAACCACTTTATTTAATGCACAAGGTGAAAAAACAAATATTATTTATAATGCAATTAATGGTAAAAATAAAAATGAACATCTTGATCAAAATGGTAATATCCTTGAAGTGACTTACGAAAATGACCAATTCATTGGTTCTCCTGATTTTGAGGAAGATGAACGTTATCAAACTCTCAAGATTGATAGCAGTAAAAAGTACAATATAGTAGATAATTTAGATCCAGAAACATAAGTCATTGTTAGTTTTCATTTGATTTTTAATTATAAGTTATAAACCTAAACAGGAATAAACCAATAAAAGGCATAATAAGTTTAGGCGATTCAACCAACTACGGCGGTAAAGTGATATCTGCCTCAACAAAGATTAGCGTGTTTAATAAAGGTGTAGCTGGTATTGGAGATAGGGTGCAATGCCTCGTTAAGAATCATGAGGTTAATCCTATCATTGATGGTGATTCCCAGTTTTCCGGTTACGGGAAACCGGCTGCCTTTCATGGGCACAAAACAGCATGTGATTGCGGATTAATATCCTCCTTATCTAATTTTGGTATAAACAGTTAATAGCTATTGGTTTATGTTTATTACCTTAGCCTATCACTTTAAAAAGGACTTTTCCTGCTATTTTGGGGCGTGGCTTTGTTGGTATTTGCAATTACTGGGTTAATTTCTGCCTTTTTTATACAGCTCACTACCTATATGACATGCAAAATAGGTACTGATTGATGTTGCTGTATCAGGCATCAGTTGGTTTGTTGCATTCTGTTTTAATCTACGCCAAGACAAAAGATTAAATACTGAGATATAGCTATATTTGTACCGATCCCTCTAACCGTGTACAGCAAATAGTCTGGAAATGCCTAATTGCATACGTAGAATTTGGACTCGAAAAATAAGGAATAGCAATATATCTAATACTAAACAATATTGTTTAGTATTATGGTGACGACTATATAAAAGATAAAAGTGCCGCTTATTTCAAAGGCACTAACCATGAAAGATTTAATGAAGTTTTTGATAATAAAGGATATGATGATAAGTTTTATTATTTTGGTGCGACTGGCGATGCGCTTGATGTAAAAATATCATCATTAACAACAACAAAGATTGAACTTGATTAAGGATAACTTAATCAAGTTAAAATCGGTTGATTGAATTTAGGCAAATCCTATCCTGCTGATAGTTAGACAGGATAGAAATGATCTTATTTACTGAAAAACACTTTGGCTGTTTTGCGAACTACTATCCAACCCATTACACATAAGACAAGAAAACACAATATAACATCAGTTATTCCAAAAGCTATCGTTCTCAATTGTGTAAAAGGTTCATTGAGTCTTTCTACTAACTGCACTAAATATAAATTGATAACGGGAATAATTGCAGCTAATGTAAACGTCAGGATAAAAGCAATGGCGGCAGAGCTGAAAATCAAAGTTTTTACCCGCAATTTATCACTAACATCAGTAAATTGTTTACGCAAGGCAAAATAGCCAATCACTTTAGCAATCAGTAAAAAGATCAAATTACAAGCTATAATCTTAATATCGCGTTCCAATGGCACTGTTACTCCTGTAAAACCAGAAAAGAACAAGGCAATGGCTACAATGGTTAGATAATAGAAATTAAATAATAAGATAAATAACGATAAATGGACTTTTTGGCTATATTCTGGGGATAATCTAGTTATAGATGGTTCTGTTATAAAAAAAAGAACGCAATAGTTTTACCCCTAAACAGATCAATATGATTATCCAGATATCACAAATCAGTCCAAATGTTTTTATATATATAAGTAGCCAGAATCATAATAAAAATATCGCTCCGCTAGAATCAATTCGAAAAAAGAATACCAAAATTCCACAAGCTGATGTGCGAATATCATTCGATAACTATTGATACCTATTGTTATCAAAAACACGATTAGGGTTACACAAAGCAGATTCTTAACATTATCTATACAAATCAAATATTTGCGCAACACAATTGCTGAAATAATAAAAGTTAAAATCAGGTTTGCTAACTGTTTAAAAGTATTGGGCAAAACTATACGAGTAGTTAATGATACAAAAGAGCCAACCAGAATATTAAACTTTGATTCTCCATAGTTAAAATTTGTATTATCGATAAACAGTTCACGCTCAACCAAAAAAGGTATCAAATAATCAATAAAACAGCACAAAAAAGAATGGTAATTAATAAAAGTGTTTCATGTATTTTTCTTCCTGAAATACTTTGGTGGTTGCTTATTTATGCAAACAATCAAGATTAATTTGGAACTTTACTGAAAATAAATTATTTTATTGAGCTAATGAATAATAATACTATATGTTATTGTGAATCTGATGCCTGAATATTTGATATATAGAAATCGGGAGTCTGATTTTTGAAACCTATTTTTAAGGAAATTTCACTTTTACATCTAGTATTGAGACTGGGCTATTCAGTCTATGAAATATTAAATTTATTCAATTTAATACTGCTATATCCTTCATTCAGGCAATCGTGTATTACTTGTTTTAATTAAAACTCTGTAACAAAGTTTAGTTAACTTTTTTATATTATGATTTGGTATATCAAAATCGCCAGACTGATACAATTTAAGATTATATGGAATCTATTCGGTTATATGCTCCATCAGCACCAAATTAATCATTTAAACATATAAGCACATCAATATTATTAGTTTTGCTACTGCTAATCACGCATGGCTTACATTAAAATAGATTCTTTTAATATTTAAAAGAATCTATTTTATAAGGTCAGAAAATAATCTATATCCGGGTAAATATCTGTTCGTTCGGCAGGCGCGATTTCGGACGACTGGCATTGCTGTCATTAGCCGCACGATAACCCAGACTGACAACCAGAATACTTTTTAATCCTTGTTGTTTTAATTCTAAAATATCATCCATTTTTTCATCATCAAACCCTTCGATTGCTGTTGAATCGATACCAATGGCAGCAGCAGCAAATAATAGCTGTCCCAGTACGATATATAACTGTTTACTTTCCCATTCGAGCTGAGCTTGTGGCGTAGTGCTGTTTTTATTTACGAAGAAATGGCGACCTTTATCCATCATTTCCTTGATTTCGCCTTCTCCAAAACGGCCGTCTTTTTCCTCCTGAGCTAGCACTGTTTGTAAATGCTGTTCATCCAGCGGTGTTTTGGCACAAAATATCAGGGTATGAGAAGAATCGGCTACTCGGGAATGATTCAATTCCATTATTGCCGGCATGATTCTGGTTCGCGCCGCATCATTGTCTACTACAAAGAAATGCCATGGCTGCGAATTAACTGAAGAAGGACTATTTCTGATTACTTCGAATAATTGCGCTAATTGCTCAGCCGGAATTTTCCGAGTTTTATCATAATGCTTGGTGGTATAACGCTGTCTGGAAATATCAGCAATGTTCATAATTGGATTCCTGTTATTATCTGTAATCTTTATACAACAATTTAGTTGGTTGAGTTTATATAGGAAGAATATTTATGACAGTTCGTGAGTATGGTTACTCGCGAAAATAAAGTTATGCCACGGTGTATTTCCGGTATAAATTCAATAACCGTCGAGTTATATCTGATGATTATAGTATTGCATTTTAATAACTTTTTTTACCAGTATCTATTGTGTAAAAAAATATTGGCTTTAATTTTTTTTTGTTATCAGCGCTTGATATCAATTATTTGCATGATTGATAAGGCGTTCCAAACAAGGATACAGAAATCCGTGAGTAATGAATCTATTGCTGTTGCTGTTGCTGTTTGATTTTTTGCTGACATTGATAACAATAAGCTTTACCACCAAATATGTTTTTATGATTCCAGCAATAGTAGGCAGCACTGGCCGTAATATGTTTATGACAGGAAATACAGAAGTAATGGCTGGCTGTTTTACTTGGATTTTCAGTCTGTATTTGTGATTCGGTAGCTGGCTGCTCAATTTTTCTGGCTAAATGATTCAGGCCGAAATAGCCCAGCCAGTCATATTGTGCCGGTCGATGCTGCTGTGCGAGCTGACGGGCAAATTTTTGCAGGCTGGCTCGCGATACGGTACGGATAAAACTGAATATACCTAGGTGTTTGCTTAACTGGTGCACTTTTGTTTTCAGCTGCTCATTTTTAATAACTCTGTCTAGCTCAGGCACAGAAATTTTAGGCCGCCGGATATAGGCCTCATTGGAAACCAGTATCAGACTGTGTATTGTTGGCTGTAACTGCCAGCCGAAACGGCTGGGCAGTTGAATCTGATTTGTCTGCAACAGTTTGTTCAGTATACTGATATGGCGCTGGTTCTGCTCCAGTGGCGAAGGTATACCCTGTCCTTTGCCTTTATACATACGCGAAAATTCGCCCTGTTCATTGATAATCAGACCGCCTGCAATTCTTTTGCTTTCACACACAAATATTTGTAGTTGGCGGTTAATCAATATATGGTCTATTTGTGCCACTTTGCTTTGATATTGCAACCTTAAATCGTGGATGATTACCCAGTCTGGGTGATTACCAAAATGAAATTGCAGCTGATAGGCTGATTCTGCTTCACCTTTAATACCGGCACGAATTAAGCGTATTTTCTGCTCAATATTCTGCCGTACTTGCTGCGTTAAATCAGGCATCTGTAGTAACTGCTCCAGTACCTCTAAATCTTTTGTTTTGCTATCAACTTGTTTAATAATCATTTTTTCAGTCAATTTTATTAATTCGTCTTAAAAATTGTTCTGTTAGACCAGTCTGTTACTGTATTTTTGGGTAAAAATTAATATGTGTATAATAAATATGGTACATTTATTATAGTCAATATCTGTAATTTGTAAAATCTGCCATTAAATCTGTGTTGTAGAGGCTGCGCCTGACCACCGATTTCTGCCTGTTTCAGGTATATCTGATCAGTAATCAGACTTGTCATTCATTATACGGAGGACAACGAATGTAGATAACAGGCGAAAAAAAACCGCTGTTATCAGCGGTTTTCCAAAATCTGGTGCCCAGGGACGGACTCGAACCGTCACACCTTGCGGCGGGGGATTTTGAGTCCCCTGCGTCTACCAATTTCGCCACCTGGGCTAGCGAAGAAGTCGGCATTATAACGGATTTTTCAAGGTTGTAAAGAACTTTTTTGCGATAAGAAAATTTTTTAATTATTTTTGATTAAAATATTGATTTTATATTTGGATTTTTTTATATTTCACTTATTAACTTAGAATTAAAAATCTGTATCGTATTTTTATCTGAAGATTATAAGGTACAACTTTTGTATTATTAATAAACTATGCTTAAAATCCAATTTTTTCTGGCTGTGATGATATCTGTGCTGATGCTGAGTTCATGCCAGCATCAGCCAGAGGCATCTACAGCACAGGCGGCAAGTACAGATGCTGTTGAGCCAAAACATTACCGTTTTGAAGGCAGCGATGTACGAGATGCGGGTCTTGGTGGCAAAGATTTTTCTTTGCTGGGTGCAAATCAGAAAACTGTGCATTTGCGTGATTTTCAGGGTAAGGTGGTGGTGCTGGTATTTGGCTATACTCATTGTCCTGATGTATGCCCTACTAATCTGCTTACCTATGCAGATGCAATAAATCAACTGGGTGAAAAGGCGAAGCAGGTACAAGTATTATTTATTACTGTAGATCCCCAGCGCGATACGCCGGAAGTTATGAGTGCTTATGCTTCCGCATTTAATCCGGATTTTATTGGTTTAACAGTAGACAAACAGCACTTCGGGGAGCTTAATAATGTTATTGATCAATATAAAATCGCTGTACATAAAGTAGCAGGCAGGAGCGCAGATGAATATTTAGTTGACCACAGTACAGGCACTTATTTGCTGGATAAACAGGGACATACCGTGGTTTATGAACCACACAGTCAGACGGCTACTCAATTGACCCATGACATAAAACAATTGTTAGATTAAAATTATCTAATTAATATTTTTATATTTTGTGCAAATTTATTTTTACGCAATAATAAATTTATAGCTAAAAAATTTTGCTTTTCCACTATACTGATAAAAATGACAGCCCAACTAACTATAGCATTATCCAAAGGTCGAATTTATGAAGAAACTTTGCCATTACTGGCAGCAGCGGGAATTACTGCGATCGAAGACCCGGTTCAGTCCCGTAAACTGATTATTAATACTAATCATGAAAATATCCGTTTAATTATTGTCCGAGCTACAGATGTGCCTACATATGTGCAATATGGTGCGGCCGATTTTGGAATTGCAGGAAAAGATGTTTTAATTGAACATGATGGCAACGGATTATATCAGCCTTTAGATTTAAATATTGCCCGATGCCGGATGATGGTGGCGGTACGCAAGGGTTTTGATTATGTGGCAGCTTCTCAGCCTGGGTGCCGTTTACGGGTAGCCAGTAAATACCCGAATATTGCAGCAGAGCATTTTGCCGGTAAAGGTGTGCATGTTGATTTGATTAAACTGTATGGTTCGATGGAGCTGGCTCCACTGGTAGGATTGGCCGATGCAATTGTCGATCTGGTTTCTACCGGTAATACATTACAGGCAAATAATCTGCACGCGGTAGAACATGTGGTGGATATTTCCAGCCAGCTGGTGGTAAACAAGGCAGCTTTAAAGCTGAAATATGCAGCCATACAACCCATTATTGATGTTTTTGCTCATGCAAGAAATCAAGAAATTTAAACTTTTTATATGTAATAGGAATTCTTAAGATGACTACAGAAAATTCAGCCAAACTCGCGGTACTTATTGATGCAGATAATACTTCTGCTACCACTGTTGAGTCTTTACTGGAAGAAATTGCGAAATATGGCATTGCCAGTGTTAAACGTATTTATGGTGATTGGAGCAGTGGTTTATCCAAATGGAAAGATGCGCTGCTACCACATGCAATTACGCCTGTTCAGCAGTTTGCCTATACAAAAGGAAAAAATGCTACTGACATGGCTATGGTCATTGATGCGATGGATTTATTGTATAGTAATACTTTTGATGGTTTCTGTATTGTCTCCAGCGACAGTGACTTTACCCGTCTGGCTTCTCGTATCCGCGAAAATGGTCTGACTGTTTATGGATTCGGACAGAAAAAAACACCAGAATCATTCCGCAAAGCTTGTGACAAATTTATTTATACTGAAAATCTGCTCAGCCATACTACGGTAGAAATTGGTGAAGACAAAATTCAGACACCCATTTTCCGTAATAAACGCAAAACACCGGCAGAACTGAAACAGGATACTGCGCTGATAAATCTGTTCCGGAATGCGGTGAAGGAACATGCTGATGATGAGGGCTGGACATCACTGGGAGTTGTTGGCCAATATATCAATAAGGTGAATTCTGATTTTGATGCGCGCAATTATGGCTATACCAAACTTTCCTATTTGATTAATGCCATCGATATTTTTGAAACTCAGATGCATGGTAATCATTTATGGCTGCGTCTGAAAAAACGCAATAACAATCTTGCACCCAAAACAGAAAATAAGCTTTATGCACCGGTTAATGAACAGGCGGCTTTCCAGCAGCAGAACAATGATGCACCGCTGGTAATTACCATTCCGGCTGTTAATACGGCAATGCCGACAGAAAAGGTTAGCGTAACTATTGAGCCGGAAGAGAAAAAGAAAGATAAAGAACCGGTACTGGTACAAATTGAAACTCAGAGCTCGGAATTTACCAGCTATGATAAAACCCGGCAAGAACAAACCAAGCGCGGCCGTGGTCGCCCACGCAAAATTGTATTTGAGTCTGCTGTAACTCCGGCGGAAAAAAGCCGTGGTCGTGGTCGTCCGCCTAAATCTACTTTCAATAACCGTTCAACCAAGTCCGGCCGTTCTGGTAATGAAACTTCCAGCCGGCATTACTGGAACCGTCTGGTGCCACTGGTGCAGAAAGCCATTGAACGCACTTGTGATATCGAAGGCTGGGCAACGGTCAGCTCGGTTGCCCGTGAGCTGGTAACCGGCGATGGTGGCTTCAATGCCAGAGATTATGGCTTTGATAGTGCAAATAATGCGATTGCAGCCATTAGCAGTGAATGGGTAGACAGCCGCAAGGCTGGCCGTGGCTTGCGGGTGCGGGTAGTTAAACCTTACGATGTTGAAGTAGATGGTAATACTATTCCGGCACATGAGTTAGCAGCCAAATCAATAGCACCGGTTATTGATGACGATGATGATAATTTTGGTAACAATCTTTAATTGATAATATTTGGATCGGGCGGCCTAGGCTGCCCGAAATACAAAGGTATGAAATATATTTCTACGCAGGATGCTGATTTTAAGACTCAGTTAGCTGCATTACAGGCGTTTGAAACCGCGCAGGATCCACAGGTAGATGCTGCGGTAGCTGCTATCTGTGCAGATGTACAGCAGCGTGGTGATGATGCTGTAATCGAATACACCAATCGTTTTGACCATACGCAGGCTCAATCTATGGCTGAGCTGACTTTAAGTCAGGCTGATCTGGTTGCAGCATTCGCCCGTTTGCCGAAAAACGTACAGACAGCACTGCAAACGGCAGCTAGACGGATTGAAAGCTATCATCAGCACCAGAAACAGCAGTCCTGGCAGTATGAGGATGAAAACGGTACGCTATTGGGACAGCAAATTACTGCTCTGGATCGGGTGGGTATTTATGTTCCCGGTGGCAAGGCCGCCTATCCGAGCTCAGTAATGATGAATGCCATGCCCGCACATGTAGCTGGTGTGGCTGAAATTGTGATGGTTGTACCCATGCCTTATGGAGAACGCAATGATATCGTTCTGGCTGCGGCCTATGTTGCTGGGGTAACACAGATATTTACCATCGGCGGTGCGCAGGCTGTAGCAGCACTGGCTTACGGTACACAGAGTATTGCTCAGGTTGATAAGATTACCGGCCCGGGCAATGCTTATGTTGCCGCCGCCAAACGACGTGTATTTGGTGTGGTGGGTATCGATATGGTAGCCGGCCCAAGTGAAATTCTGGTTATTGCCGACGGCACTACTCCGGCTAAATGGGTGGCGATGGATTTATTCAGTCAGGCAGAACACGATGAAATTGCTCAGGCGATTCTGATTACTACTAATGCAGACTATGCGCGCGAAGTAGAGGCGCAGATGCAGGCATTATTGGCACAGATGCCGCGCAAAGATATCATTGAGGCGTCACTGACCAATCGCGGAGCCATTATTCAGGTACGGAATCTGGATGAAGCCTGTGAGATTGCTAATTATCTGGCACCTGAGCATCTGGAATTATCAGTAGCCAACCCGCAAAACTGGGCTCCGAAAATTCGCCACGCGGGTGCTATTTTTATGGGGCAGTATACCAGTGAAAGTCTGGGGGATTACTGTGCCGGCCCTAATCATGTCTTGCCAACCAGCCGTACTGCCCGCTTTGCTTCTCCGCTGGGTGTATATGATTTTCAAAAACGCAGCAGTCTGATTCAGGTGTCGGCTCAGGGAGCTAGAGAGTTAGGCCAGATTGCCAGTATTCTGGCACATGGTGAAGGGCTGACAGCACATGCCCGCGCAGCGGAATTACGTATGGAATAAATGGCCTAGTTATTAACGCCAATGCTCTTAGAAAGCATTGGCGTTTTTATTTCTATCACTTGCAGAATGTTTCTTTTTAAATGGATAAAATAGGTTTATTGCGTAATTATCATATATATCTGTTACCTAATTTGGGCTGATATTAACTACTACAAATATTATGTGTAATAAGTAAGCTACCCATATATTTATGCTCTATCAACCAATATACTGTAGGCTTAAACCACTGGATACTCAGCTAGCAGATATTAATTATGGCTAGTTATGATTTCTCAATACCTTTTATAGGCTTCGACGCTGTATAACTTTGCCAAAATCTGAATCAGAGACATTTTCCCCTCAGGAGGTTTGTTTGAATATAAACTGGTGGATAAGTTAATTAATATGAAAATCATAGTTAAAATAGGATTTTATTACCGAATGATAGCGGATATGTTTTTATTGTAATAAAGATTTTTTGTTAATATTTAAGTCAGCAATAGGCGTATTTATGTAATTAGGGACAGTGATAAAAAAATAGGTTGCATAATATGTGATAACAATAATAGTTAATACAGGAAAAATGATTAGCAGAAATACTGGTGTACGTTTAGTCTCCATTAAAGCAGCAGGCTTTAAGGATGAACCACAGATAAAATATAGGATTTAATTGATTGATTATTATATAAAAAATAAACCATACCAATGATATTAAATATGGTAATTTCATTTTGTCCGATATATTGTTTCAGTGATAAGGTAGTTTTCTATATAAAAGGATGAATCATTGGAATAATTTTGCAATCTGATTAATTATATTATGTTCAACACTTTGACTAGTGATAATGATTTTATTGTGTCAGGTTGTAGCATAAGAATTCATATTTGTATCAGACAAACCAGATTGATACTAAAACTAAAATTCTTCATTTAATGGTCAAGAAAGAGTTTATGCAGATTGAAGTACCAGATTATTTGGTACTAAATGTTAAAGATATTCAGGCATCGTGTGCCTTTTATACTTATGCATTTAGTATAAAGATAAGCACTTTCGCTGATAATCGCACGACATTTTGTTTAGATGAAAATTAATTAACGCCAGCAGGAGTATGAATTTGAGTCAAGAGCCAGAACTGGCGCCTGTGGAAAAAACACTGCGATTTATATTCATGATCCGGATAATCATCATATTGAGCGGGCAAATTATCCACATAAATGATAATCACTGAATAATTGCTGCCAAGTTATCCACAACCGGATAAAATTAGTATTAATAAAAGTGACTTGTATTTAATTGTGCTACATTTTTAGTTTGGACTAAAAAAGTTCTTTTATATACAGATAAATAATAACGGTGGGCATTGCCCACCGTTATATGTGCAAAAGATTTAAATCCGTTCAGCCAGTTCTTGCGCCTTTCCGACATATAATGCAGGTGTCAGTGCCAGTAACTGCGCTTTTGCAGTCTCCGGAATAGCCAGTTGATTAATAAACACCTGTAGGCTTTCAGGTGTGATGCCGTATTTACCACGAGTGAGCTCTTTGAGCTGTTCATAGGGATTGGCGACTCCGTAGCGGCGCATAACTGTCTGAATCGGTTCTGCCAGTAATTCCCATGTGGCATCCAGATCTGCGGCAAAGGCAGCCGAATTGATTTCCAATTTGTTCAGACCACGCAAATGGGCTGTTAGACCCAGTATGGTATAGCCAAAACCCACGCCCATGTTTCGTAATACGGTACTGTCGGTTAAGTCACGCTGCCAGCGTGAAATCGGCAGTTTTTCGGCCAGAAAGCCCAGAATGGCGTTAGCCATGCCCAGATTACCTTCTGAATTTTCAAAATCAATCGGATTGACTTTATGCGGCATGGTAGATGAACCTACTTCGCCGGCTTTCACCTTCTGCTTAAAGTAACCAATAGAGATATAGCCCCAGATATCGCGGTTAAAGTCAATCAGGATGGTGTTTATGCGGCTGATGGTCTGGAAAAACTCGGCCATATAATCATGTGGTTCAATCTGAATGGTATAGGGATTGAAAGTCAGCCCTAGATTGTATTCAACAAATCGACGGCAATGTCCTTCCCAGTCTATATCGGGATAAGCCACTAGATGGGCATTGTAATTACCTACGGCTCCATTGATTTTACCCAGAAACTGCTGTTGTTGTACGGCCTGAATCTGGCGCTGTAACCGTGCCACTACATTAGCAATCTCTTTGCCAAGGGTACTGGGTGTGGCTGGCTGTCCATGAGTACGGCTCATCATCGGTAAGGCCGCATGGGTATGTGCCAGATTACGTAATACGGTTATGAGTTGGTTAAGCTTAGGCAGTAATACTTCATCTCGCGCCTGTTTCAGCATCAGGGCATGTGACAGGTTGTTGATATCTTCACTGGTACAGGAAAAATGAATGAATTCACTGACGGCCAGTACTTCGGGCACATTGGCAAAACGTTGTTTCAGCCAGTATTCAATGGCTTTTACATCATGATTGGTGGTAGCCTCAATGGCTTTAACTGCCTGAGCATCTTCGAGAGAAAAGTCGGTAATGACGCGGTCAATTTCGGTAATGGTAGCTGCACTGAATGGTGGTACTTCGCTGATTCCGGCTTCGGCTGCCAGTGCTTTGAGCCAGCCCAGTTCTACCTGTACGCGCGCATGCATCAGGCCATATTCAGAGAAAATCGGCCGCAGGTCGGCAACTGCCGGCGCATAGCGCCCATCCAGAGGAGATAGGGCGGATAACGGATTAATCATGTTTCTTCTACTTCCAGAGTTATAAAAAGACAAAATTCAGTTAATCATGGCACACGGTGAGTACCGGTTAATCTGTAAAAAGCTGTAACGCTTGTTTACCCGGATTGGCATAATCCAGTATCTGGCGTAAATTCTGCAAACGTTGCACTATGGTTTGTGTAACGGCATTTGCCTGCTGCAATGCTGCATCATCACAGTCAGGACGATTCTGCCCGAACAGCATGGCATCAAGCAGTTTACGTACATGCATGCTGTCATGACCATAAAAATCAACACCAATATCAGCCATCCCGACCTCATCAAAGAGGGTAGCCACCATGCAGCTTTCTACGGTAGCCAGACCAAGGGCGCCGTCTTCGCCACCCAGACGTCGAAAAAGCGCATTAGCCGGAAAGCCGCCACACGCCAGAAAATAAGCACGGTTAAAAACTGTATTGGTAGCCGTAATCATTTCGAAAGTACGCCAGACCAGCGCAAATTGCACATGCTGGCGATAATGTTCCGGAATATTGTGCCCGCTTACCGGCAAACGCAGCAAACCAGTCTGTGGGCGAAAGCGGAATACAGCACTGGCTGCCTGTAGCGCATGGGTCTGATAGGCATCATCAGCATCCAGAAAAGCAATATGGCTGCTGGCAGAAAGTAATGCTGCCCAGTTACGTGCCAGTGCAGCCCCACGGTTAGTGGCCAGAAATTCTGCCCGAATCTGTTGCGGATACCGCTGCTGCCATTGCTTAATCAGGCTGGCAGTATTATCGGTAGAAGCATCATCAACCAGCCACAGACAGCCCAGTTCCGGCTGTACCAGCACACTATCAATTGCCCGCGCCAGTGTATTTTCTGCGTTGTAGCAAGGAATGATGACATCTATGCAGTTCATACAACATACCTTAAAAAATTAAGGCTGCCCTGATACAGCAGGCAGCCTTTTAACCCTTGATTCAGACGCCTTGTTTCAGGCTGGCTTCGATAAAGCCATCAAGGTCGCCATCCATAACCGCTTTGATGTTGCCTACTTCATAGCCAGTACGCAAATCCTTGATTCGCGATGAATCAAATACATAAGAACGAATCTGATGCCCCCAGCCCACATCATCTTTGCTGGCCTCAAGATTCTGCTTTTCTTCATTGCGGCGACGCATTTCCAGTTCAAACAATTTTGCTTTGAGCATATTCATTGCTTCTTCACGGTTGCGATGCTGCGAACGGTCATTCTGGCATTGCACGACAATGCCGGTAGGCTCGTGAGTAATGCGTACGGCTGAGTCGGTTTTGTTGATGTGCTGTCCGCCGGCGCCAGATGCACGGTATGTATCTATGCGTAAATCTGCCGGATTGATTTCAACTTCAAAACTGTCGTCTACCTCGGGATAAACAAATACTGAGGCAAACGAAGTGTGCCGTTTGTTATTGGAATCAAACGGTGAATAGCGTACCAGACGATGGATACCGGTTTCGGTACGCAGCAATCCATAGGCGTACTCACCATCCAGCTTGATGGTAGCCCGGTTCACACCGGCAATTTCGCCCTCGTCTTCTTCGAGAATTTCTACTTTAAAGCCTTTTCGTTCACCATAGCGCACATACATGCGCAATAACATGCCGGCCCAGTCTTCCGCTTCTGTGCCACCGGCACCGGCAACAATATCAATAAAGCAGTTGTTGACGTCGGCCGGCTGGTTAAACATACGTTTGAATTCCAGTTGTACTACTTCTTCCTGCAAGGCGGTAATATCTGCCTGTACCGCAGCAAAGCCGTCGGCATCATTTTCTTCTACGGCCATTTGCAGCAGCATACGATTATCTTCGATGCCGCTATGCAGGTGATCCAGTGTCAACACAATGCCTTCAAGCACTTTGCGCTCTTTGCCTACTTCCTGCGCTTTTTTCGGATCGTTCCACAACTCAGGGTCTTCTGACAGACCAATTACTTCTTCCAGTCGGTCTTTTTTGCCAGCGTAGTCAAAGATACCTCCGTAAATCGTGACTACGGGATGCCATATCATCTAGGATATTGTTTAACTGATTAATCTGCTCCGCTTCCATGATGTTCTCTTAGCCAGATATTTGAAAATAGGCGCGTATTATAACAGAAGCAGCCATGGCCATCAGGCCACTTTCAAAGTGGCCTGATGAGAATAAAAAATGATGAATTGAGCTGATTCACAGAAATTTTATCTGTTTACCGTATGCGGTGCTAAAGCGGTCAGCCGGTGCAATAGATAACGCAGCACAATTCCATAAGTCGGTAAAAAGAAAAGTGCAGCAACGGTAATTTTAAAGGCATAATCCGTCAAAGATATCTGTAACCAGTTGGCGGCCATAAATGCATCCGGCGAGTGGTAAAAAGCCACGGCAAAAAACAGTAAGGTATCAACTGCGCTGCCCAGAACAGCAGAGGCACTGGGTGCCGGCCACCAACGCTGACATTGGCGCAGCCGGTTGAATACCAGAATATCCATCAGCTGGCCGACAACATATGCGCTAAAACTGGCCAAGGCAATCCGTGCCACAAATAAATCAAAATGGCTTAATGCGCCCCAGCCCATCCAGTGCCCATCCTGAAATAACACGGAAATGGCATAGGAAAACAGCAATGAAGGCAGCATTACCCAGAAAATAATTCGTCTGGCCAAGCCCGAACCGAAAATCCGTACGGTTAAATCCGTAGTAAGAAAAATGAACGGAAAGGTAAAAGCACCCCAGGTGTTATGTAAGCCAAACAGGGTAAAGGGAAACTGTACCAGATAATTACTGGCCACAATCACCAGCATGTGCCAGAAAGTGAGCCAGCGCAGTGCTTTATGGCGCTGCGCAGCAGAAAATTCATACATATTTGTTCCTGTCAATCAACCAGCCATCATCGCGTCAGATAGCGAAAACCACTCCAATGCGCAGAGTCTGACAAAAGCTATCGTAATGCGATGTGCGACTATTATTTCACTTGAAATTGAAGTAAACGCTGTACTGCCATATCGCTATAGCGCGTATCAGCTTTACCGTAATTAGCATATGGATGAATGGCAATACCGCCGCGCGGTGTAAATTCACCATATACTTCGATATATTTTGGCTGCATCAGGGCAATCAGGTCTTTCATGATAATGTTGACACAATCTTCATGAAAATCCCCATGGTTGCGAAAGCTGAATAAATACAACTTTAAAGATTTACTTTCCACCATGCGCAAGTGCGGTAGATAATTAATATAAATGGTGGCAAAGTCGGGCTGGCCGGTTTTCGGGCACAAGCTAGTGAATTCGGGACAGATAAATTTAACGAAATAATCGTTATCGGGATGTTGGTTATCAAAGGCTTCCAGTAGCTCCGGCGCATAATCACTACGGTATTCTGTATGCTGATTACCCAACAAGCTTACTGTGCCCAGATCATTTTGTGCACGCATATAGTTGATTTCCTAGTTTTTTAATGTGGGAGGTTTACGAACCACAGGGTGGGCGATTATATCCGAAATTTACTTGGAATTAAAATCATAGTTGCAATATTTTAATTATTGCACAAAGACAATAAAATGGTTATTTTTAATATGTTATTCTAATAATATGTTTAATTCAGGTACAAATACTGATTATCTGCCATGTAAATTAATTTTGAAGCAATAATATAGCTATTCAAAAGTTTGAGCCTTGCTTTTTAAGCATTTTCATTATAGCCTGATAGGCAAATGATTAAAATTTACAATAATAGAATTAGACAGGAATTATTATGAATCAGGTAGCATCACGCTCAACAGATGACGTTAGAATTAAAGAAATCAAGGAACTGTTGCCACCCATTGCGCATTTATATGAACTACCCATTACTGAAAAAGCTTCTGAAATAGTACACAATACACGCGATGCCATTGCTAATCTGGTACACGGCCATGACAAGCGTTTACTGGTCATTATCGGCCCGTGTTCTATCCATGATCCAAAAGCTGCATTGGAATATGCGCAACGGTTGAATGTATTACGCGAAAAATATGCAAAAGAGTTGCTGATTGTGATGCGGGTTTATTTTGAAAAACCACGCACCACCGTAGGCTGGAAGGGGTTTATCAACGATCCGCATATTGATGGTTCCTATGATATTAACTACGGGCTGCGTCTGGCTCGCAAATTATTGCTGGAGCTGAACAACATGGGTATGCCGGCAGCCACAGAATTTCTGGATATGATTACCCCGCAATATTTTGCCGATCTGATTTCATGGGGAGCAATCGGTGCCCGCACCACAGAAAGTCAGGTACACCGCGAGCTGGCTTCCGGTTTAAGCTGTCCGGTGGGCTTTAAAAACGGTACTGATGGTAATCTGAAAATTGCCATTGATGCCATTGGTGCATCCAGCCATCCGCATCATTTCCTTTCCGTCACTAAAGCAGGTCATTCGGCAATTGTGCGCACCAGTGGCAATCCAGACTGTCACATCATTTTACGCGGCGGTAAAGAGCCCAATTACAGTCATGAATATGTGCAGGCAGCAGTGAATGAACTGAACAAACATCAGGTAACACCTAACCTGATGGTTGATTGCAGCCATGCCAACAGCTGCAAGGATTATCGCCGGCAAATGGAAGTGGCACAGGATATTGCTGCCCAGATTCAGGCTGGTGAACAACATATTATGGGCGTGATGGTAGAAAGTAACCTGATGGCCGGAAGACAAGACCATCCGGTAAATTATGGCCAGAGTATCACCGATGCCTGCATCGGCTGGGAGGAAACAGAAACCATGCTTGCTCTACTGGCACAGGCAGCACAGGCGCGTCTGCAAAAATAATTTATATAGATTACCGGACTGTTCACAGACACCAATTTTTGCTGATAAGACCTACTCAAAAATATCCCCGCTACTTGCGGGGATATCTTTTACTGTACAGATTTAAAACTGAGCAAATGCTGGCGGGTGGCCAGCCATGCACCCAGCATACCCAATCCACAGACCACTAGTAAGATGGCCAGCACTTCCCAGAGATTGAAAAAACGCCAGACAACATGTACGCCATATGGCTGCAAGATGTCACTGAGTAAGGGCTGAGTCTGGCTATTAAGCCAGTAACACAATCCGATACTGATGGCTGCGGCCAACAGGCTTTGCCAGATGGCCAGATACAGAAATGGCCGCCGGATAAAAGACGCTGGAGCCCCTAATAATTTAGTAATTTCGATTTCTTCGCGGTGACTGAGAATCTGCAAACGAATAGTGTTATAGGCTACCAGTGCAAACGCAAGCCCCAGTGTAATGGCCAGAAACCACAACAGCTGATGGACAAACCGATTCATCTGATACAGGGTTTGCATCCATTCAGCGTCCATTTTTACACTCTCTACCATAGGTAGCTGTGCCAGCTGTGCCTGTAATGCAGCGACTTCCTCTGGCGTATCCACTTGCGGAGTAACGGTAAATGCATCTGGTAAAGGGTTGCTGTCAAGCATTGAAATCAAGTCCTGATTACCCATACTGTGCTGTAACTCTTCCAGCCCCTGCTGCTTACTCACAAACACTACTTTTTCCAGCTGTTTATTGTCATGTAAGGCTTTTTTTACAGTCTGATTATCACTGTCCTTAGCATCAATCTGCATATACAGCGTCATGGTTGGGACTTCATTCATCTGTCCCAGTAGTTGCTGCCCACTTTGTACCCCAAGGTACAAAGCCAGCGGTAAAGTCATGGCAATCGCCAGCATGAGTAAAATCAGCATGGTTGCAACCGGCTGACGCAGCAACTGGCGTAATGCTTTACAACCAGCCTCTTTATGCAGTGAGATAAACTGATTCATGCGTATAACCTGCCTTCCTGCAAGCGGATAATACGGTGTCCATAATCAGCCATTAATGTTTCATCATGTGCTGCTACCATCACCGTAGTGCCGGCCTCATGAAATGTTTTGAACAGCTCCATAATATCCAGTGCATAGGCTCTGTCCAGATTGGCCGATGGTTCATCAGCGATCAGCAAACTGGGCTGGTGTACAACAGCACGTGCAATACACAGCCGCTGCTGCTCACCACCGGACAGCGTAACCGGATCCGCCAGCTCGCGCCCGCTCAGCCCAACTTTTTCGATTGCCACCCGAGCCCTGCGCTCTGCCTGTTTACGCTCATAGCCGGTAATACGCAACGGTAACATTACATTCTGCAATACATTGCGGTCAAACAGCAATTTATGATCCTGAAACACAATACCGATATGCTGGCGCAAATAACCAAGCTGGTTGTCATTCAGACGTCCTAAGTCCTGATTATTCAGCCACACTTTTCCCTTGGTTGGTTTAACAATACCGCTAATCAGCTTAAGAATGGTTGACTTACCTGCTCCAGAATGGCCGGCAATAAAAATCATCTCACCTTTGTTGATAGAAAAACTGAGGTTTTTCAGTGCAGTAAAACCGCCCGGATACGTTTTTGAAACCTGCTCAAAACGAATCATCTGTATATGTCCGTTTGTTATATGAATATTGGTCAATTATACCGCAGCATACGACCAAAAAAAGCATACGCCTGTTCAGTATTGCCAGTTCGCGGTATGCTACTCTATTCTATCTGTACATACACAAGGAAACTGCAATGCAACCGATTACCATATATACCACAGGTGTATGCCCTTATTGCCAGATGGCCAAAGCATTACTCAAGCAGAAAGGTGTAACCGATACCGATATCAATGAAATCCGCATTGATACCGACCCACAAACCCGTGAACAGATGATGCAGCGTACTGGCCGTCGCACTGTACCGCAGATTTATATTGGTGAAGTACACGTTGGCGGCTTTGACGATTTGAATGCATTGAACCAAGCAGGTAAACTAGACGCACTGCTGGCAGGCTAAACACGAACTATTTTTTCTCATTCGTCCAGCATTGCTGGATTAATCTGCAGCATTAACCTTTATTCCATTGTTGAAAGAAAAAGCATGAGCAAAAAAGAAGAAGCAACAGAACAAACTACACAACAACCGGTATTCAGCATTGAAAAAGTTTACCTGAAAGATTTGTCACTAGAAGTACCACATGCACCACAAATCTTCCTGGAAAATGGCGAGCCACAAATCGAAATGCGCGTAACTTCTGCCGCTGAAAAACTGGAAGATGAATTTTATAATGTAACCGTAACCGTAACCGTTACGGCCAAAATGACCGAAGAACGTGTTCTATTCCTGAACGAAGTGGCACAAAGCGGTATTTTCCGTATCGCCAATATTCCTGAAGATGACGTGGAAATGTTGCTGGCCGTGGCTGCACCAAACATTCTGTTCCCATACGCACGTGAAACCGTATCCAATACCATTACCCGCTCTGGCTTCCCACCTGTCATGCTGGCTCCGATCAACTTCGAAGCAATGTATCAGGCTGAACAGGCTAACGCAGGTAACGCCTGATTGTAGATAAAAAAACTGCTTTATCCCAGTGCAGCAAACACTGTGGATAAAGCAGTTTTTTGTGGCGGCTACTGCATCAGCGCTGATAACGGCACTGAAATACACAAGCAGTCAGCAACCCCAGTACACATAAAGGCAAAATATAATACATGCCGCCAATCGGACTAAAGCTGCTTAACCATTGCACCAGTGGCAGCGTTAAAGCGCCAACGACCGCATAAGCCACATTATATGAAAAAGAAATACCCGTAAAGCGAATAGCTGGCGGAAACATCCTGATCATGGCCGCAGAAACAATACCGGCCACACCAGTAGCCAGCCCCAGCAGCATATACAGAGCAAAAATCATACCCTCACCGTACTGCCCCAGAGCCGGATAAAATACCGCAGCCATCAAAGCAGTAAACGCAATCCCGCCAATCAGTATCCGCCCCGTACCTATACGGTCGGCAAGTAAACCATACGTCACACAGCCAAGCATTTGCATCACAATAGCCATACTCTGCATTTCAAATGCCTGAGTACTGGAAAAACCAAAGCTGCCAGTTAATAATTGCGGCATGGCCAGCAGAATCACCATCACACAGCCTGTTAGAAACCAAGTGAGCAGCATACCAATCACAACAGCACTTTTATGCTGTTTAATCAGCATTTTAACCGGCATCTCCGTTGCTAACTCCTTACGTTGCTGCATGGCCTTGAAAACCGGTGTTTCACGCAGATAACTGCGTAAATACAAAGTCAGCAAGCCAAACAAACCGCCCAGAATAAAGGGAATACGCCATGCACCCTCCAAAATCTCAGCATTACTGAAATGTTTTGCCATCACCTGCGCAATCAGTGAGCCGAGTAAAATGCCCAGCGACAGACCTGCGGTGAGAAAGCCATTGGCCATACCCACATGTTTTTCAGGCACATGTTCGGATACAAAAGTCCAAGCTGCCGGAATTTCGCCACCAATCGCCACGCCCTGTATCATGCGTAATAGCAACAACAATATTGGTGCAGCATAGCCGATAGTAGCAAAAGTAGGCATCAGCCCCAGAAACAGCGTCGGCAGCGCCATCATCATAATAGACAATGCAAACAACCGTTTACGACCAAGCAAATCACCAAAATGTGCCATCACAATGCCACCCAGCGGGCGGAATAGATAGCCAGCAGCAAAAATACCATAGGTATTGAGCATCGCCCAGAACGGATTTAACCCAGCCGGAAAAAACAGTTCAGACAGTACCTTGGCATAAAAAACATAAATCACAAAATCATAAAACTCCAGCGCGCCACCAAAGGATGACAGCATAAAAGTACGCACATCTTCCCGTGTCAACAGCTTTCTATCAGCTGCAAGCTCTGCATTCTGGCTCTTCATGTAACTTTCTCAATCAAACAGATTAAAATCAAAAGCGGTTTATAACAGCCCCGGCGAACTTTTTCAAATCCGCCGCACCTGCACTTGGATATCCAGCCAAAACAGCACCTAGTTTTTAGTTATAAAGAAACAAAAAAACAGTATTTCCATCCTCACACCAGCATTGCTACATTAAAACATTCGTCTACAAACAAAAAACTGGTATGAACATATTTCGGTACCATCGCCTGTTACTGACAATATTGGCAGGCTTAGCAGCATGTGATAGCAATCATAATAAAACAACCCTGCTCAATGCTTCTTACGATGCCACACGCGAGCTATACCAACACTACAATACAGATTTTCAGCACTACTGGTATCAGCAAACCGGACAGAAAATTCATATTCGCCAGTCCAATGGTGGTTCCGGCAAACAAGCTATTGCCGTGCAAAACGGCCTGAAAGCTGATGTTGTAACACTGGCACTGGCCGGCGACATCAATGCCCTGAATCATGGCAAAAAAGCATTACTGCAACCGAACTGGCAACAGCGTTTACCCCATAACAGCACCCCCTATACCTCTACCATCGTCTTTCTGGTGCGCAAAGGTAACCCCAAAAACATCCATGACTGGGGAGACCTGATTCAGAACAATATCCAGATCATTACCGCCAATCCAAAAACATCAGGCGGAGCGCGCTGGAATTTTCTGGCTGCATGGGCTTGGGCCAGACACCAGCCCGGCGGTAACGATACCAGTGCTCAGGCATTTTTGCGCACCCTGCTCCAGCACGTACCCATGATGGATACCGGCGCGCGTGCTGCAACCATTACCTTTACTCATCGCCAGCTAGGTGATGTATTACTGACATGGGAAAATGAAGCCAGACTGGCACTCAAACAGGCGCCAGACGAATTTGAAATCATTACCCCATCCTTGTCTATTCTGTGCGAACCTCCGGTAGCAGTAGTTGATAGCAATATGACCACCCCCAACAAGCGCAGACTGGCCAATGCCTATCTGCAACACTTATACAGCGACAGCGCACAACGACTGATTGCGCAAAGCTATTTCCGGCCGGTTAATCCCAAAATCTTGGCCGAATACCGCCATCAGTTTCCCAGTCTGCAACTGGTTAGCATTGATAAAGAATTTGGTGGGTGGACAGCAGCTCAACAACGTTTTTTCAGTGATGGCGGCATATTTGACCAGCTCTATGCCAGCCCGAAGCCATAAATTAAAAATATCAATATTAAAATGGTCTGAATCAGCCATTTAGCTATCCAGACCATTTACTTCGAACCCAGTAACACAATTCCCCAGACTAATTCCTCATACAGACACCTTGTCTGCATCCCAGAAATCAACAGCAGCATCCAGCACCGGTTTGACAATACCGACACGAATAGCAAAATCACCAAAAGCTTCAGCAGAATTACGTTCCTGTGCCCAGCGTGCAATCCACTGCTGCAAGATAACCAGCACCTCATCAACCGTAATATTCTCACGGAACAGACGAGGAATACGCGTACCGGCACGATTACCACCGACATACAGATTGTAGCGGCCGATTGCCTTACCAATCAGCCCAATTTCAGCCAGTAATGCACGGCCACAATTATTCGGACAGCCTGTAACACGCAGGATAATATGCTCCTGCGCCAGACCATATTGCGCCATTAACATATCAACCTGATCAATAAAGCCAGACAAAAAACGTTCAGATTCAGCCATCGCCAGCGGACAGGTTGGAAAAGCAACACAGGCCATACTGTTTTTGCGCTGCTCCGTAATCCCATCATCAATCAACCTGAATTTCCGCGCAACCCGTTCAATTTCATCCCTATCTTCAGGCAGAACACCAGCCACAATCACATTCTGATTGGCAGTCAGCCGGAAATCACCCTTATGAATTCTGGCCAGCTCACGCATACCTGTTTTCAGCGGCCGATCCGGATAATCAAGCAAACGCCCATTCTCAATAAACAAAGTCAGATGCCAGCAGCCATCTTCACCGTGTACCCAGCCAATGCGATCACCGCGTTCAGATAATTCATAAGCACGGCTGGCTGCGAATTTAAAGCCCTGCCGCCGCTCAACCTCCTCCTTAAATACATCTACCCCCACACGCTGCAAAGTATAACGTGTGCGCGCATTCTTACGATCACTACGGTTACCCCAGTCACGCTGCGTTGTCACCACCGCCTCAGCACAGCGCAGTACCTGCTCTGCCGGAATAAAACCAAAATCCTTGGCTGTATTAGGAAACGTACGCTGATTACCATGATCGATAGACAAACCACCACCCACCAGCACATTAAAGCCAACCAGTCGGCCGGCTTCGCCAATGGCTACAAAATTCAAATCATTGGCGTGTAAGTCCACATCATTCAGTGGCGGAATAACCAGCGCAGTTTTAAATTTGCGTGGTAAGTAAGTTTTGCCATTAATCGGTTCTACCTCATCATCACTGCCACCCTCCGACAAAGGCGCAGCCTGTTCCGAGCTGAGCACCTTTTCCCCGTCCAGCCAGATATCAGCATAAGCATGTGTCCGTGGCAATAAATGCTCAGAAATCCTGCATGCCCATTCATAAGCCTCCCGATGCAGACTGCTTTCAACCGGATTACTGGTACACAAAACATTACGGTTAATATCACCAGCCGTAGCAATCGAATCCAGCCCCAGCTGATGCAGCCACTGATGCATCGGCTTGATATCATGTTTCAGCACCCCGTGAAATTGAAAAGTCTGGCGCGTAGTCAGGCGAATACTGCCATACAGCGTATGTGCAGTAGCAAATTCATCAATTCCCAGCCACTGTTTCGGCGTAATAATTCCGCCGGGCAGGCGACAGCGCATCATCACATTTTTCAACGGCTCCAGCTTAGCAGCCTGTCGCTGCGCACGTACATCACGGTCATCCTGCTCATACATGCCATGAAAGCGAATCAGCTGGAAATCATCACCATTAAACCCACCGGTAATTCCATCATCTAAATCAGCAGCAATCTCACCATACAAATAATTACTTTCACCTTTCAGGCGCTCATTGTCAGACAATGGCGCATCAGGCATTCTGGCACGTGGGTCATTATTCATCTACAGTATTCCTTAATATGGCATCTTGTTATAATTCATTCAAAACATTGTATAATTAATCAGCAAATAGCCAAAAGAATACCGAGTTGTAATCAAAGAGATTTTAGTTATATCACCCGCAGCCATAACACATCGGCTGCATTCACCCAGCGCAGGAAACATATATGCAACGTGGCATTTACCAGCATTACAAAGGCAAGCTGTATCAGGTTATCGGAACGGCACGCCATAGCGAAACCGAAGAAGAACTGGTTATCTACCAGTGTCTGTATGGTGATTACTCAACATGGGTACGCCCCAAAAGCATGTTTATCGAAACCATAACACTCAATGGCCAGACCCTACCAAGATTTGCCCTTCTACAGCCGCTGTAGCCTGATTCGCACTCCCTGCCGGGTTTATTATCACAACCATGCCTTACCTGATTCATCTACTTTTTTTAGAGTTAAATTGATTTTATCCCTGAAAAATCGTATGCATTAATATTGGCATTTTATTCAGAATAATAACCCGCATAAAAATAAAATAGCGCCCTGAAGAAATAATCTTACTGATACTACTTCTGCCCAAAATAACCCTTACTCAATATGCCTTATCAATATGGATTCATATTATCAGCAGGCAGCATCACCAATGCTTCACCAGCAGACCTGCTACAACCAGAATATTTTATATTCTACTGATTTTGCCACTTAGCTGTTGCTCCACCATCTATTGAAAATTGCCATATTGATCATTGAAACTTGAGCACCCCCGTAAATTAGCCAGAAACTTAGTAATAGTCATTGTGTGGATAACAAATATAGTTATCCCTAAACGCCAGAAAATTTAATCAGACTGATAAATATCAACAACCTTAATCAGTATGGATTCTGAATATATAAGCGATCCACTGTAGCTGATTAAAAGTGTTGGATAGACTTTATCCTTTTTATACTTATAATTTTTTGGAACAGACTATCCGCAACAATTAATCTTTTCACTTTATCAGTAGAGCAATTATTGTATTCATATAAAAACAATAATTAGTACTACCAGCAAACAACCACCTTCCGGCAAAAGGATAAAAATTTACTTACCAATACAGAAGCGGCTGAAAATCACCCCCAGCAAATCATCGGCACTAAACTCACCAGTAATTTCATTTAATGCATTTTGTGCCAGACGCAAATGTTCTGCGAATAACTCAATCTGATTATCCTGACACATACTGGCATTCACCAGCTCCTGCTGAGCCTGTTCAAGTGCCTGAATATGCCGTGTTCGTGCCAGAAACAGCCCTTCACTTTCCCCCTGCCAGCCTACCTGCTGCAACAACGCCTGACGCAGCAACTCAAGACCAGTACCCGTTCTGGCAGACAGAGCAATCACCTGCCCGGCATCTGTAAACGCCTGTAGCACACCGGTTTCACGTGAAACACTTGCCGCAGCTTCCCCAGTTAAATCAATCTTATTATGCACCTCAATCTTGCGTAAACCAGCTGGCAACTGCGCCAAAATCGCCGCTGTAGTGGCATTAATACCTTCACGCCGGTCAACCAGTACCAGCGCCACATCTGCCTGCTGTATCGCCTGCTGACTGCGTTCAATACCAATACGTTCAACCACATCCTCAGTTTCCCGCAAACCGGCTGTATCAATAATATGTACCGGTACACCATCCAGCGTAATCTGTTCCCTTACCATATCCCGCGTCGTGCCAGCAATATCAGTAACAATTGCCACATCATCACCAGCCAGCGCATTGAGCAGACTCGACTTACCAACATTGGGTGCTCCTACCAGCACCACATTCATACCTTCACGCAACAGCGCGCCCTGTTGTGCATGCAGCAACACCTTATCCAACTGGCTGCGTAACTGATCCAGCTTGCCGCTGGCATCTGCGGCCTGCAAAAAATCAATATCTTCCTCCGGAAAATCCAAAGTTGCCTCTACCAGCATCCGCAAAGTAATCAGCTCATCTACCAGCCGGTGAATTTCCTGCGAAAAAGCCCCTTTCAGACTGCGTACCGCCATACGTGCTGCTGACTGACTAGAAGCATCAATCAAATCTGCCACACTTTCAGCTTGTGCCAGATCCAGCTTATTATTTAAAAAAGCACGTTTAGTGAATTCCCCCGGCTCAGCCAGCCGCGCACCAAGTTGCAGACAGCGTTGCAATAACATCTGTAATACCACCGGCCCGCCATGTCCCTGTAACTCAATCACATCCTCACCAGTAAAACTGGCCGGTGCAGCAAAATACAGCAGCAAACCATTATCAATAGCCGCATCCTGCTCATCAACAAAATCCGTATACATCGCCCTACGTGGTACAGGCGTTTTGCCACCACTTAATTTTTGTGCCAGAGGCAGTAGATTTTTACCGGATAAACGCACTACCCCCACACCACCGCGCCCAGGCGCAGTTGCAATTGCAACAATAGTCGGATTATTCTCCATCATCAAAACCCCAGCTCATCAAAACAGTTCAGGCAGCCTGAAACAGCTGCCTGAACAAAACCTGCACACAACTGCAAATCAATCATCAACCTGCAATAATTCCACATCAAAAATCAGCGTAGCATCAGGCGGAATCACTCCGCCAGCACCACGGCGGCCATAGGCCATATGTGGCGGAATAGTCAGCTTACGTTTACCGCCAACCTTCATCCCCTCAAAACCTTCATCCCAGCCAGCAATCACCAAACCAGCACCCAAAGTAAATGTGAACGGCTGCTGCCGGCTAACACTGGAATCAAACACCGTACCATCTTCCAGCATACCAGTATAATGTACCGTAATTTCCTTACCCTTTACAGCTTCCCGGCCACTACCTTGCTGCAAGTCTTCAATCACCAAATTCATACTCATACATCCTTGGCTAACAAATTAGCGTACACTGTAACACAGACACATAACCCATGCATGTTATTGTCTATAACAATCATTTCATTTATCAGGAGACAACATGAATACTTGCGAAATTGTTTTTCTGGATCGAGCCACCCTACCCGAATTTCCATTTAACTTTGATTTTCCCCATCACATCACCAACTACAGCCACAGCAGTCCGGATCAGGTAGCTGCCCGAATCGCTCAGGCCAATATTGTTGTATCCAACAAAGTACGTATTAATGCAGATGCCATCAACAATAGTCCACAACTGCAATTAATTGCTGTACCCGCTACCGGTCTGGATCACATTGATCAGCAGGCAGCACAACAACGTAATATAGACATCCGCAATGTCCGTGGCTACGGTAACGATACCGTTGCCGAACATGCAATGATGCTGATTCTAGCTTTAATGCGTCAGCTACCCGCCTACCAGCGCGATGTAGCGGCTGGATTATGGCAAAACAGCCCGTTTTTCTGTCATTTTGGAGCTCCTATGCGTGATCTGAATGGTAAAACACTGGGTATTTTCGGCAAAGGAGGCATCGGGCAGGCATTAGCAGAGCGTGCTCAGGCTTTCGGAATGCGTATTCTCTGGGGAGAACACAAAAATGCCGCCAACTGCCGTCATGGTTACACACCATTTACCCAGCTCATACAGGAAGCCGACGTCATATCCCTGCATTGCCCACTGAATGAACAAACCCGTAATCTGATTGATGAAGCAGAATTAAAAATGATGAAACCACAGGCCATACTGATTAATGTCGGACGTGGTGGTCTGGTAGCAGAACAGGCTTTAGTAGCCGCATTGAAGTATGGCCAGTTAGGCGGAGCAGGCGTAGATGTATTGAGCGAAGAACCACCCGTACATGGTAATCCATTACTACATGCTCAGCTACCTAATCTGATTGTTACTCCGCATATGGCATGGGGCAGCGAAGAAGCCATACAGCGTATCTGCACCATGCTGGAGGATAACATCAATACTTTTATGCGTAAAAAATAATAGCAATTAGCGTAATGGTCTGGCCACTACTTCTGCCAGCAAAGCAGAATAGCTGGCCACCAGATCAGAATTATTCGGCAGGAAGCGGGCGATCTGCTGCCGCTGATCATACATATATTGAGCTGCGTTATAGGCATGATTGCTCATCACTGCAAGCAACTGTTTGGCACCTGCCTGCACATCATTGCCAGCATAATAATAACCCAGATCTGAAATCAGCTCGGCATTGTGAATCAGAGGATAACCCTGCCAGCACACTTCCAGATAAAAATAGTTAAGCGGATTTTCCCACTGATGAGAAATCACCGCATCAGTATTGGTAGCCAGAAATGTTGGCGTATCATAACGACCCAGAAATACCGACTTGTGATTCTTCACAATATCCAGCTGATTCATCAGCGCAATGAATTCCATCGATTTTTGCGCCATCGGCAAAGTATTGCAAACCTGCAGAATACTAATGGCTTCCGGTTCACTACGATACGCCATTTCAGCAATCAGAATCGGGTACAGACAGAACTTCACCACATCAATATTCGGTTCCATTATCGACAAGCGCCAGCCCTTGCACGAATCCGGCTGCTGCCATATGCCCTCAAATGGCATGGCTGCGGTTTTCTGAAGCAGAAATACCGGACTCCATACAAACGGTACCACACGTGCCTCATGGCGACGAAATACCTCAAAATACGCCCGACTGCAATTGGCAACCTGTGGAATCATCCAGATATCATCATAACGCTGGTTAATGAACAGATTACCACCACCCATATCACGGGAAAACAAAACTGCTTCCATCATATGGATATATTCAAAACCACAGCAATAAGAAATCAGGCGTACGCCCCTGTCCTTAATGTAGGCCGTCTGCTCAGCATTAATCTGTCCACCAAGCTCAATTAACACATCAATCTGATCTTTAGCTTCAACAAAACTTTTAGTCGGCCATATCTCCAAATCCCATGGCAAACCTGATGTAATCGGCACATCAGTTGTATTTACCAGCACCACAGAGCTTACATTAGAGCAATTTTTCAGTGCATCAGCGAGAAAAACAGCATTCTGTTTTATGCCATTATTCCACAACGTTTCTTTAGGGTGGCCCAAACCAATGGTAATCCCAATACGCAAACGTGCTGGCGTAACGTCCTGACTATGGCTGGAAACTAAATTCGGAGCATTAGATAAATTCATAATTTCAATAGAAATGTTTTATTGCTGGCTGGTTTTATGTATACATTATACTAAAGAGTAAGCACAATTAGCGTATCTAGGCTTTAAACAACGACTCAAGTGCTTCAGTATAACTGCGGACGTTACATTCTGCTTCAGGATCTAGCGTAGCCAGAAAAATATTTGCCTGTTCACGGTAACTGGCAAGATTTTCATCATGCATTTTATATGCATCTGCTAATGACTGCCCACCTTCTTCACAGTCAAAATCATGATAGCGATATCCGCAATCACCAATCAAGTGTGAATTATGAATCAGCGGATAGCCACCATACAAAGCTTCATAATAAATATAATTCTGCGCATTTTCCCATTGATGGCAAACAATCGCTTCACAATAACTGGATACAACCTGCCAGATTGGATAACGACCTTCAAACGAAGTTAAGCCATGCCGAATAATATCCAAACTTTGAGCAAACAGATTGAAAGTATTCTGTTTTTTCAGATTCAACGTATTACAAGCATAAATATGCTCAATAAAATCCGGATTCAGCCGATGCGCACTTTCACAGACCAGCATAGGCATATAACTGGTTTTCACCATACACATATTAGGTTCGAATATACCAATACGCCAGCGTTTGCGACCAGGCTGATATCCAAACTGTTCGCCCTCTGGTAATTTTTCACAGGCGCGATTCAGAATAACCGGACTCCATAAATGAGGCATAATCCTTACCGGCGCACGAAATGTACTGGAGAAATATGGCATACAGGTTTTTTCGTATTCCGGTAGTGTCCAAACCTCATCATATGGCGCACCCGTAATCAGCAAAGCAGATGGTTTATCGAACAGCATACGTTCAATATCAATCACATAATCATTACCTACCCGCATACTAACAACTTTACCACCTTTGGCCTTGAAATCTATCATCCATTCCTTGGCCAGCTGGGCACTCATTTCAATCATGACATCCAGCTCATTTATGGCACTGGCCATATCAATTACCGGCACCGGTGAATCCTGCAGAAAATTCATTGCATCCTGCATATCACCATCGCCGGAGCCTGCTACCAGTACCACATTATCAACAATCGGTGATTTTTGTAATAACATCGCCAGAAACAGACAATTTTGGAAAATGCCGTTTTCCCACAGCGACTGTGCTCCTTTACGCACATAAATCGAAACACCTACACGAAGTGAAGACACAGACGACATGAATTAACCTCTTAATAATTCTGGACGATCAGCACACAGATTAGACAACAGTTGTGCATGGGCAGCGATATTA
Organism: Snodgrassella sp.; assembly: GCF_024103505.1. Lineage (NCBI taxonomy): Bacteria > Pseudomonadati > Pseudomonadota > Betaproteobacteria > Neisseriales > Neisseriaceae > Snodgrassella > Snodgrassella sp. The sequence continues at coordinate 263,534 of NZ_JAGGIJ010000002.1, read as the reverse complement.
GCTTCAGCTAAAGGCGCAGTAGCTTTAAATAATGCCTGCGAGGCCTGACGCTGACTATCCAGATTTTCCTCATGGTGCTGCCAGGCCAGAGTCAGTTGTCTGCCCGCTTCAGGTGCATCAAAATCCGGATAATAATAGCCAGCATCAAACTCTTTTAACCACGGCGAATTGTGAATCAGCGGATAATCACCATACAGCGCATCCAGATACAGATAATTCTGGTCATTACACCACTGATGTGATACCACAGCATTCGCATGCTGCGCCATAAATCCAGCTATATCATGGCGGCCATAAAAACAGGCTTTGTGCTCCTTAACCAGATTCAGCGAATTAGCCAGATACAGCATAGTCAGATGTTCTTTCATATGCAGCGTATTGAGCACATGCATCATACCTATTGACTGTGGCTGTTGGCGATAAGCCTCATCACAGGCCAGCATCGGAATGGATGAAGTTTTTACAACGGAAATATTGGGCTCAAAAATGGCTACATTCAAAGGTGTTTTAACGCCATCATGCAAATTGCTGCGCCAGCCAAAATGGAAACCAAGCTCACCAATTTCCTGTTTGCGTTTGGATACAAACATCGAATCCCACAGATATGGCGTAACATGTACCGGACAGCGATACATCGTACGCAGCATAGGAATATAAGCCTTATCTTTTGGTAACAGCCATACCTCATCAGAACGGTCTACTGGCGGAAAATTGGTCGATTTTTCAAATATATTATATTCCACCAACCCTACATAAGGCTGGCCGACACAATAAAACACCACCTTTTTCCCGCGAGTCCGCTGTAAAGCCAGCCATTGTGGATTTAATGCGCCTGCCAGTTCAATAATGACATCGAAAGCATCGCCCGCCTCCTGCTCCGACATCAAACGCAAATCAAATAAATTTAAATCAACTTGTTCAGCCATACCCGGCTGCCCGCCCACATTAATCAAATCAACTGATTTAACAAATGAGATAGCCTTCAGACTTTGAGCCAAAAATATAATATTCTGACTCATGCCATTTTCCCAGATATTCTGGTTAGCATGAGTGATAACAGAAATACCGATGCGCATATTAATCCGTATTCTTAGTAATAATGCTATTACTGATAAACAAATAAGACTTCTGGACTTCACAGAAGGAAGACCAGAAGTCTACTCAGCTATTTTTTTACCACTTAAAGCCGATTACGGAGTTAATAGCTGCTTCCTTACCGGTGGTGGAAACACCTGCACCCCATGTAATTTTGCCGTCTTTACTTGCGGCCTTATAGTTTATACCAACGGCACCATAGCTACGGTATGCACCCACACCGATACCTACAGTCTGTTCGCCAGCACCTACAGATGGCAGATAAGCACCAGACAATGCCATGGCCATTGCCGTACCTGAATAGGCACGACGCTCAACATGGTGAATATTGTCATTTAACTGGTTAACATATTCATTTATTTTGCTAACCTGATTATCCACACCCTTAAGCTGAGCCACATTCACAGCATCTGTGTCCGCAGTACCTGCCGCAACTCCGGTTATCTGACGGTATTCTTCTCTCGATGCATCACCTACCGATACCGCGCCGTAGTTACGACTCTTCGTTTTACGGATTGCGTCTGCCTGCTGCTGCGTTGCCGTTACCGGAATATAACCTTCTTTTCCGGCTACCCTATCCGCTACTGATCCGGCTCCCAGTGCAACACCTCCGGCTTGTTTTACCTGTGCACCGTTGCCTAGCGCAACAGCATTGGTTTCTGACGCACGTGCATCATTACCTATCGCAATGGCTGCTGTACCACTGGCCAGTGAAGCTCCGCCTATAGCTATCGAATCATTACCCCGAGCCGCTGATGCTGCTTTTGCAGAATTAATCTTGGCATACTTCGTACCATCATTGTGTATATTATTCAGCGCCTCAGCTACACTTTTTGCTGTCTTATCGGTTCCATCAGTAGCAGAAGTACTGTAGCTTGGCGTCACAATACCACCACTTACTGAATTAGGCGTACCCAGTGCTGATGCTATTGAGTTAATACTACTGCTAATTGAAGTTGACAGGCTGATCAGAGCATCGTGTGAAATATTGCCTGTAGGTAAATTGTTTACCGTTGTAGACAGATTCTTCAGATCGTTTTCCACTTTCCACAGCTGTTTACCATTAACTGCATCGGTAGAATTTTGTGCGATATTGCCATCTGCCACATTGGTAATGCCGCGATGGCGGGCATCGTAAGCACTGCCATTCCATAGCAAGGCATTTTCTTTATTGATAAGATCACCTAAATCCTTACCTAATGAAGACAGGCTGGATGAAGTGGCGGTAGATAAGCTGGCCAGATCACTTTTCACAGTAAACAACTGTCCGCCCACTACTACTTCATGCGAACCCTCTACAATATCACCACCTTCCACATTAATAATCTTGCGATAAATGGGGGCACGAGTCAGATTATTTGGTTTTCCGGCATCAAATCCGCCTTCATCATTATTCCATTGCAGGGTGTTCTCTTTCAGATAATCAACCTCTTTACGAACTTCCTGACTTGCAGTAGACAAACTGCTCAGACTGGCACTCGTACTACTTGTCAGCTTATCCAGACCGTCTTTGGCTGTACTCAGACTAATTGACAGACTATCGTATCCGGTCGATATGGAGCTACTGATGTTGTTGATTTCGGAAATCACTGTTGTCGAAATTACTGTTGACAAACTGTTCAGGCCTGTTGAAGTAGAGCTGGACAGGCTGAAGAGCTGGCTGCCATTGATAGCATCAGTAGAATCTGCTGCCATACGGCCCGCTGCCACATTACTAATGCGCTGTGCTACACCATTATGGCTGGCATCATAGGCATTCAGAGAGCTGTTCCATTGCAAGGCATTCTGCTGTAATGAAGTCAGATTCTGATTAGTGGCGCTCAGACTGGCCGTTAAGTTGTTCAGATCGGTTGTTGTTGACAACGATAGACTGCTCAAACCAGTGCTGACACTAACCAGCCCTGCCTGAGTGACAGTCGACAGACTATCCAGACGGGTATTTGCTGCATTCAGACCAGACACAGTAGATGATGACAGACTGCTCAAACCGGTGCTGGTACTGTTCAGACCAGCCTGCGTCAGTGTTGACAGACTGTGCATCTGCGTAGCGTTAATAGCATCACTTGAAGTAGCATTAATGTCTCCAGCCGCAATACCGGTCAAATTCTGATCATTATCATCACGTCTTGCATCAAAATCACCACTTATTCTGTTTCTCTGCAATGCATTTTGCTGCAACAAGATGATATTGCTGTTAGTTGTACTCAGGCTGGTAGACAGTTTGGATACGTTACCGGTTACCGTACTGAAACCATCAGCAACGATGCTGGATAGACCTCCCAGCCGGTTGTCAGTAACAGCACTCAGATTAGTCGACAAACTGCTCAGTCCGGTTGAAGTAGAGTTGGACAGGCTGAAGAACTGGCTGCCGTTGATGGCATCAGTGGAATCCGCAGTAACATAACCAGCTGCTACATTGGTAATGCGCTGTGCACTGCCGCCATGGCTGGCATCGTAAACACCGCCATTCCATTGCAAGGCATTAGCCTGCAAAGTAGCCAGATCCTGTTTAGTGCTGCTCAGTCCGGAAGATAGGCTGCTCAGTCCGGTACTGGTGCTGGACAACCCTGTCTGAGTGACAGTCGACAGACTATCCAGACGGGTATTTACTATATTCAGACCAGATGAAGTAGACTGTGACAGACTGCTCAAACCGGTGCTGGTACTGTTCAGACCTGTCTGTGTCAGTGTTGACAGACTGTGCATCTGGGCGCCGTTAATAGCATCACTTGAATCCGCACGAATATCGCCACCAATAATACCAGTCAGTTTCTGAGCACTGCCATTGCGCGTTGCATCATAAACACCTCTTACACTGTTCCATTGCAATGCATTCTGCTGCAATGCAGCTACATTGATATCAGTTGTACTCAAGCCAACAGATAAACTGGATACATGGCTGTTTACAGTACTGAGGCTGATAGAAACCGTGCTCGACAGACTACCCACCTGATTGTTGGTAATATTACTCAGGTTAGTCGATAAACTGCTCAGTCCGGTTGAAGTAGAGTTGGACAGGCTGAAGAGCTGGCTGCCGTTGATGGCATCAGTAGAATCTGCTGCCATACGGCCTGCTTCCACATTAGTAATGCGCGCCTTATTGCCATTAGCATCGCTGGCATCATAGAAACTACTATTCCACAGTAATGCATTTTGCTTAATGGTACTCAAACTAGCATCCGTAGCAGCCAGACTAGAGTCGATAGCCATCGAGAAAGAATCCAACTTATTAGTCAGTGAATTATTAAAATTACTTGAAAAATTAGTCAGATTTGAAGCAACTGAGCTGGATAAACTACTCAATCCGCTATCCAAACTGGTAGATAGAGAGGCAACACTGGTATTGGTGCGGACTAACTGATCACCAATTACGGCATCGGTAGATTTGTCATGTACATTACCTTGGTCGACATTAGTGATTTTATTTTTGCCGCCTACCTGACCATGGCTGGCATCATAAGCGCTACCATTCCACTGCAATGCAGTCTGTTTCAGAGTCTCGATACTGGAATCAGCTTCCTGTATCTCAAGATTTATACTATTTGCCAGTTGATTGATACCAGCAGTAATAGAATTGCTCAGCTTGTTCTTTTCAGCATTAAGATGATTATTTATATCGCTAGAAAGCCCACCCAAATTTGTGTCAACTGTCGCACTCAGACGTATGATATCAGCATTAGTTTTAGATAACTGACCACCAGTCACTGCATCAGTAGAACCTGGTGCGATATTGCCAACAGCTACATTGGTAATTTTTTCCTTTCCGCCTGCTACGCCATGGCTGGCATCATAGGCTTTCAGAGAGCTATTCCATTGCAATGCATTTTGCTTTAATGTTGCTATATTGCTGTTAGGCGTTTTAAGACCGTTTTCAATAGCAGCTGCCAGTTTCCTAATTTCGCTTGCGGATACACCATTTAATTCTTGATTTACTTCCTCTATTGCTGAAGCAGTAGAAAGGGAGAATGAGTGAATCTGGGCAGCAATTATCGCATCAGTTGAGCCCGGTGCGATATTGCCAGCAGCTACATTGGTAATTCTCTGTTTTCCATCAATACCATGTTTGGCACTGTATGCTTTATCTGAGCCATTCCACTGCATTACTTCCTTCTGTAAAGCATCAATACTAGTATTAAGGCTATTTACAAGGTTTGTCCCGCTTTGCAGTGTATCGTCAGAATTCTGCTGTAACTGTAAATGCAGATCAGACAGATGACTTGCAGCTGAATCTGCTAATGTGCTCAAAGATACACTTGTAGAATAAAGTAGTGCTCCATTGACAGCATCCGTTGATGCACTATTCAAAGTAGCTTTGGCAACACCAGTTATTTTCTGGTTTTGTTCAACCCGCTGAGCATTAAAACTGTCACCGGCCAGCCGCAACATTTGTCGCTGTAAAGTGGAGATATCTTTATTAACATCACCAACCGAACTTAGGGCAGATGTTTTAAGCTCGCCTACGCGAGTATCTATTGAAGTATTCAGATCATAGTACTGGCCACCGGTTACTGCATCAGTTGATGTCAAGCTGGCAATATCACCGGCCTGAACATGAGTAATTTTCTGGTCTTCAACTTTACCATCATGATCATGTCTAGCACTGTATGCCTGAGCATTTTCATTCCATTGCAGAGCATCAGTTTGCAAAGCAGATATTTTATCGTTAACTACATTCAGGTTGGTCGATACTTGTGTCAGCTGCTGGTGAACTGACGCAGATAGTGAATTAGATAAACTGCTGAAACTACTGCTAACCGTACTGGACAGGCTGGTAATATTCGAATTAGTGGTATACAACTGCGCGCCATTAACCATATCCGTTGAATTGGGATTACTTATATCGGCCGGAGCAACACCGGTGATTTTCTGCGCCACACCATGATGAGTGGCATGAAATTTCGAATCTGCCTCATCCCGCAGTATAGTATTTTCCCGCAAATTACTAATAGCAGTAGATGTAGAAGATGACAATCCCTGCAGATTACTATTTAGCGTCTTTAATGATGAAGAAGTTGAGCTCGTTAAGTTATCCAGACTTGTGGATATTGTAGTAGATAAACTGCTAAGATCAGTACTTGCTCCAGTTGAAAGATCACCACGACCCTTGGTTATAGAAGACAATTGGGTAGAAATAGAAAAAGACAAAGTTGATAGACTGACGTTTGTTTTATATAACTGTCCGCCAGTAATCGCATCAGAAGATCCTGGGATTGCGTCACCCTCTGCTACATTGCTGATTTTTTGCAGGGGCTTATTCGTATCTGCTTCATATACTCCTTTAGTATCATTATACAAAAATGCATCACGGGTTATCTGGCTGATACCTGTTGAAACTGAAGTAGACAATGCTTTGTAATTGTCGAAACTTGCCGTCAATTGCTCTTTTGCATTTAATTCCAGATCTTTAACTGCAATCTCATTCTTAGTTAAACTGTCATTGACGTCTTGTTTCACCTTATTAACCAGCGTGTTAGTAGCACGTAATTGTTTACCAGTTACAGCATCAGTAGAATCTATGCTGCCAATATTGCCATCGTCCACACCGGTTATTTTCTTTTCGTCGCTGGAAACGAATGCTTCTTTATTATCCCATGCCAGTATTGTTTGCTGCAACTTGCTGATGCCATTATTACTTGAGGCTAATTTATTTATTCCTTCATTTATGGCGTCCACTGAGTTACTAACGGATGACTCCAATTTATCCGCGTCTATATTGAGGATATTAAGACCATTATGTATTGTGGATGACAAACTACTCAAGACAGAATTTGTTGTATACAACTGCCCGCCATTAACCATATCGGTAGAATCAGCAGAAAGCTGCGCAGGAGCAGCCACATTGATTATTTTATGCTGATCTCTGTTGTCGGAAGAACCAACATTATAAGCACCATCTGTATACAGCAATGCAACCTGTTTTAATGAATCAATATCTGTAGCAGAAGAAGTTTCCAAGTCAGAGATATTTGTGCTTATCTTTCCTAATTTTTCATTGGTATCTGATGAAGTAGAATTTATTATGCGATCAATTTCAGTTATGTTATCAAATACTGAAGAGGAAACACTTTCAATAGCAGTATTAATTGGAGGCAGAGCAGCCTCAAGGCTTGTAGACAAGCTACTCACACTGCCTGAAACAGAAGAAGACAGATTCTTTAACTGGGCAACATTGATGGCATCGGTATCCTGTGTACCGGCTGCAACATCTGTTATCTGACGTGTAATATCTCGTTCCGAGTTTCCTACTGTTACAGCACCAGAGGTACTTTTCCATACTGGTGTGCCTGCGTCCGAATCAGTATCAGGGTTATAGCCAGCTGTATTTTCAGTTCTATCTGCAAGCGAGCCGTTACCCAGAGCAACCGCACCATTAGCCGTGGCTTTGGCTTGATTTCCCACCGCAATTGCGCCAATACCATTGACAGTGGTATTGTTACCCAGCGCCAGAGTATCATTTGCGCTGACATTGACATTATTACCAATTACTATTGTGCTACTACCGTTAGCGTCTGCAGCAACATCCACTGCATTGTTGTTACCTATAATATGTGCATTAACAATAGCATGATTAATGTGATTATTATTTCCGAATATAGTGGTATTGGCAGCTGTAATATCAGAATTAGTATCAGCACCAGAATTACTGTTACCCAAAGACAGGGTATAGTTTCCTGTAATACGGGTATAATCTGATGCCCCAGCAGCTTGCAGACCGTCAGCAGAATTGAACTTGGTCGCTGCCCCCGAGTTGCCCACAGCGATTGACCCCTCTCCCGAAACCGCATTACCGGAGCCAATACTGATACTTTCCTTTGCAGCAGCCACATTGCTATTACCGATGGCTACAGCGGAGTTCCCATCAGCCTGTGATTGCACCCCAACTGCTACAGCTCCATCTACAGCTGCATTTGACTGCAAGCCAAGAGCAACGCTGCCCACTCCATCAGCATTAGCTACAGAACCTAAGGCAACAGCAGATACACCTGTAGCCTGTGATGACACACCGATAGCATTGGAAGCACGTCCACTAGCCAGTGCAGCTACACCAAACGCCTGAGCACCGCCGGCTATGCTTGTGGCATTAGCACCGAAAGCGAGACTATGATTACCCGTAGCGTAAGAACCACAGCCATAAACAAATGAATTAACACCATATGCCCTTCCATTGCCTTCATTCGCTCCACCAGTAGTATTGTTTGACTGATAACCTGAATTGCCAGAGGTAATACCAATTGCCGACCAAATTTCTACTTTAGTGGTTTCACCGTATGGAGTATAGGTTTTGTTGCCTATAACAGAGGCGTAATTTTGTGCAAACCGTTTATATTCTTCCAGAGCTGAAAGACCAAAAAGACTACTACTACGACCTGCAACAATGTCATGACCACAAACATTATCATCTCCCTGCAGAATAACTGCATTGACACTGACCTGTCCAGCGTTACCCCATATGTTATAACCATTCACATTCAACCGATCTGCAGCATAAGCATTTGGAATAGCCAAAGACATGTTTACTAACGACGTAATCACGCCTACTTTAAAGGTATTCAAGCTGATTTTACCTACCAGCGATCGTACTGAGGTCTGGGCAGAAACTGTATTTGCTTTGGTTTTACTTTTAGCCAATTCGGAAGCAGCCACCCAAGTCTGAGTGGTCTCATTCCATATCGCACGATATATTTTATTCAATTGGTTTACTCCTAATTTTTTAAAATCATGCGTTTATCAAAAATATCCGGATAACTTAAAAATTCGTTAAATTTTAAGGTAAATTATTAAGTAATATAACATAAATATTTGTATAATTGTAGTTAACTGAGTACGGCTGTTTAACTGGCTCAACGGCCACTTAATCTGGCCTAAAATAAATTTTTTTTATAAACAAAATATTATATATATTTTAGAATTAGAACCAGTATTTACATCACTAATGTATCATCTGCTTATCCGGAATTAGATGTATTATAAAAGCGACAATATGCTAAATAACTTAGCTTATGTCTATTATCATTAGCATTAACAGTGAATTAAGTAAACAGGATATTGTTAATATATTCACAGTAGTTCAAGCAGACCGTTTTATCTGCCTGTTCGGGCAATAGTGGATTAATACATATTAAATCTATAGTAATGTACAGCCGCACTGCCAATTAGAATGGACGCTATAAAACTATGCGCTCAAATGTCTGGTTAAAGTTGAAAGCCATTGGAAATAAATTAAGACGGCTAATTAAGTGCTATAACACCATTTGTCCGGACAAAATGTAATATACACCAAACCTCAGCCTTTACTTAATACTGAGATAAAGTAATTGGGCAGAAAATAGTTATTTGTCGCGATTGCTGATTTCTGGCGCAAACGATACGCAGGTATTGACTCCGCTCTATTTCAATTTAGCTTAGCGCAGGTTTTGCACATGATGTTTTAGCCTGATGTTATTGAATGTATTCATTCAGATATTGAACATGTGCATCAGAGAATATGAAAATACCAGCTTGTTAAAAATATGTGATAACCATCAAATAAGGCTGAATATAACAAGCCCGCCTGTTCACAGACGAGTAATCAAGCTGAACAGGGACGCAGGCATAAATGCAGATGGCTAATCAGTAAATATTTCAGTATTGCAAAGACAGGAAACCAAAATTTAAGCGGTTTATTAGCAACTAATTAGTGTTAAACTGCATAAAGCGATTCCGGGCAAAACGCCATATGAGGTTTTAGAAGATTACTTTCTAATGAACTGTAAGCAATCCGCCTCGTCCTGCATTAATAGCCACTAAAGCCAGCAATTACTTCTGCATCAAAATGTTGTTCTGCCAAAAAAATCTATTTTGCCTTAGCAGATAATTAATCTGTGATAAACACACTGCAACCTTGCCTTCATAGCGTAAGTTTTATCCATGTGTATATCTATGTCAATGCAGTATCCATTCAGCTAAGATTGATGGGGATACTTTTGTTGGATTCAGTTTACAGCTATTTATTCTGTGCTCAGCAATGGTTTTAAGCCTGCTGGAGCGGATAACGGGATTCGAACCCGCCCGAACTGCTTGGGAAGCAGTTATGCTACCACTACATCATATCCGCATAAAGAATTTTTAGTATAGCCGTTAATATCCTTGGCACAGCCGTACCAGAAAGCTGATGATTATAACCGTGTTATTCACAACTATCCACACAATATACAAGGAGAAGTGCCTGCAAGACATTGAATAAAATAAAACTGTGTATATTTTTTACGGCTATCAGTCTGCCGATAATCTCTCCCTGAATGGTTCGGCGTTCAATAAGTTTACCTGAACAGATAAATAAGCTGAAAAACTGGATAGGTAAACAGAATCAGGCAGGCTATTAAAGAAATGATAAACCTACCTTTTATCGGAAGCTGCTAAACAATTGCATAATCGTATCCGTTTTTTTGCTCAGCAGCCAGATATACCAGCATGGCCAGTAATTTTATCTTGTATTATTCTGCTTGTAGTCTGTACCGCTACATAAAATATTATCCACAATCCATTTCATTAATGCTTAAATTTATAATAGCCAAGAATCAATAATTTAAATGAGTTGGCAAAACTGTAAATACAGCTGCTGATGGTCTGTTCAGCCATCTGCTGATTTCTGCGCTTTTGCTCCGATATCATGCCGGTATTGCATCCCTTCAAAATGTATTGGTTCCAAAGCAGCATAAGCCTGTTTCTGTGCTGCATTCACATCAGTGCCCAGACCCACTACACACAGTACCCGCCCACCATTAGTAATCAGCTCATGGCGGGAATTTAGTGCCGTACCGGCATGAAATACTTTACCTGTTTGATTGGCAGTAACCACACCGGAAATCACATCACCTTTGCGGGGTGCCTGTGGATAACCGGCGGCAGCCAATACTACACCAACAGCAGTCTGACTACTCCAGCTCGCGGTTACCGTATTAAGTTCGCCAGCCAGTGCTGCCTGTATCAGCTCCACCAGATCACTTTGTAAGCGGCACATAACCGGCTGTGTTTCCGGATCACCAAAACGACAGTTAAATTCGATAGTATACGGAGCACCAGTTGCATCAATCATCAGACCTGCATACAGAAAACCGCGATAAGGATGGCCAGCAGCCTGCATGGCTTTTACCACAGGCAGAATGATTTCATCCATGACCCGTTGATGCACAATCGGGGACACCACCGGTGCAGGTGAATAAGCTCCCATTCCGCCAGTATTAGGTCCTTTATCGTAGTCGAGTAAACGCTTGTGATCCTGACTGGTAGCCATAGGTAAAACATGTTCACCATCTACCATTACAATAAAACTGGCCTCTTCTCCCTGTAAAAATTCCTCAATAACCACTCTGGCTCCGGCTGCGCCCATGGCGTTGCCCAGCAGCATATCGTCTATTGCCTGATGAGCTTCTACCAGTGTCATGGCTACGATTACGCCTTTGCCCGCAGCCAGACCATCTGCTTTAATCACAATAGGAGCACCTTTTTGATTAACATACTGATGTGCAGCATCGGCATCTGTGAAAGTCTGATAGGCTGCTGTAGGAATTCCCTCTCTGGCCATAAATGCTTTGGCAAAATCCTTGGAACTTTCCAGTTGGGCACAATACCGGCTCGGGCCAAAAATAGCCAGACCCGCAGCAGTGAAATCATCCACAATTCCGGCGGCCAGTGGTGCTTCTGGTCCAACTACTGTAAACGTAACCTGCTGTTCACGACAAAATGCAATCAGTTGCTGATGATCGCTTATTGCAATATTGTGCAGTTTCGGTTCAGTAGCAGTACCGGCATTACCCGGCGCCACATACACTGTACTCACTTTAGGCGACTGTGCCAGCCGCCAGGCCAGAGCATGTTCTCGCCCGCCACTACCTATGACCAGTATTTTCATATATTCCCCTCGCCAGAATATGGTTCGCAGATTGTCTGTAAATCTTTATCTGTACCTTTAAGCAATAATCTGCGCTATTCAATAGTCCAGTTTAACATCAATTGCCCGCTGTTGCCGTAAAACAGCCAGCGCATTTTCCAGTTGTGCAAGCGGTATGCGTACATGCAGGCAGCAGCGCTGCTGTAAATCCTGCTGCAATACTTGCGCCTGCTGCTGCTTGCACCAGCGCAATGCTTCACTCAGATGTGCATAATCACAATAAAGCTGTAATTGCTGGCATACATCCAGACGGATTTTATCAGCGGTTGCTATCGCAGTAGCTGTTGCCGTTTTATAGGCCTGAATCAGCCTCGGCACACCAAGTAAGGTACCACCAAAATAGCGTATTACTACCACCAGAACATCTGTAATGGCCGCAGAATCAATCTGGCCGAGAATTGGTCTGCCGGCACTACCAGCGGGTTCACCATCATCATTGGCACGATAACGGTTACCGTCTACGCCCAGACGCCAGCCAAAACAGCAATGTCGTGCTTTATGATGCTGCTCACGCAATGTTTGCACATGCTGGCGGATTTCAGCTTCACTTTGTACCGGCCAGGCAAATGCCAGAAAACGGCTGCCTTTATCCTTAAATTCGGCCTGTGCAGGAGCAGCCAGCGTAGTATATTGATAAATCGGATTCATGTTTTTGCTACAGCCTGTCTGATGGCTGCCACAAAAGCATCAACTTGTTCAGCAGTGGTATCAAAACTAGTCATCCAGCGCACCTCTCCTTTGGCTTCATCCCAGTCATAAAAATGAAATAGCTGGTGCAGCCGGGTGCGGGCGGCAGCTGGCAAAACAGCGAATACTGCATTAGCCTGCGTTTTGCGGGTAAGCGTAATATTCTGAATTCCAGCCAGTGATGCCGCCAGACGTGCTGCCATAAGATTACTGTTGGCTGCTAAACTCAGCCACAAGTCATCTTCCAGCCAAGCCAGAAACTGAGCAGAAATAAATCGCATTTTGGATCCGAGCTGGGCATTGATTTTGCGTAAATACGGCATGGCTGCATGCGTATCGGCGCACATGCTGATAATACATTCACCCTGTAACATCCCGTTTTTTGTACCGCCCAGATTCAGCATATCCACACCTGTATCAGCAATCATGGTTCTGACATCCGTATTTTCTGCTACCAGTGCATTGGCCAGCCGGGCGCCATCCATATATAGCTTCATATTATGCTGATGACAGTAATCAGCCAGCGCGCGGATTTCAGCCACACTGTAACAAGTACCCAGTTCAGTTGTCTGACTGATATACACCACAGCTGGCTGAGCGCGGTGTTCTGTTCCAAAACCATAAGCCTGTTTTGCAACCAGTTGTGGTGTTAATTTACCATCAGTGGTAGCAATAGTTAACAGCTTCACACCAGCCATATGTTCAGGTGCCACACCCTCATCACACTGAATATGTGCACTATCAGCACAGATGACTGCTCCCCAGCGAGGCAGTAATGCCTGTAGAGCAGTAATATTCGCACCGGTACCATTGAAAACCGGAAAAGCCTCAGCCTCTTCGCCAAATAACTGTTTTATTTTCTGCCGCAAGGCAATAGTGTAGACATCTGCACCATATGCAGGCTGATGGCCACCATTAGCCACCATCAATGCTTGTAAAATTTTAGGGTGTATACCAGCGTAATTATCTGATGCAAAGGCAAAACTCTGATTATCATGTAAACAATTCATGGGTATACACCAAACAGAAATTTTATGAACGGTATAATAAAAACTGCCTGAATACAACTCATATTCAGGCAACCCAGCGGTAACAATAAACAATAAAAATATTTTTATACCGGATACGAAAATGAGTAATCAACTTACCATACTGGCTACATAGTGTAATGTTTCACGTGAAACATTGCTATATCTGTAATCACCAATTCAGCAGGCAATTGCTTTTATCTGCTGAATGAGTTCAGGAACAGCGGTATGTAAATCAGCCACCAAGCCGTAATCAGCAACCTTAAAAATAGGCGCATCTGCATCTTTATTAATAGCCACAATTACTTTACTGTCTTTCATTCCGGCCAGATGCTGAATAGCACCAGAAATACCAATAGCAATATATAAATCGGGTGCCACAATTTTACCAGTCTGCCCTACCTGATAATCATTTGGGGCATAGTCTGCATCTACAGCTGCACGCGAAGCACCAATAGCTGCATTCAGGGTATCGGCCAGCGGATTCAGCAAAGCTGCAAAATTTTCTGCACTGCCAAGCCCGCGCCCGCCACTTACCACGATCTTAGCTGTGGTCAATTCCGGATGTTCGGATTCTGTCAGCTGAAGATCGATAAAACGACTCAGCTGTGGTACGGCCACAGGAGCAATATGTTCGATAACAGCTTGTCCGCCAGTAAGTTCGGCCAGAGCAAATGCTGTTGTACGAATAGTAAGTAGCTGTTTTGACTGTTGACTGCGCACAGTCTGTAATGCATTGCCGGCATAAATCGGGTGAATAAAGGTTTGCGTATCTACAATCGACGTTACGTCGGAAACGGGGGCACAATCAAGTAAGGCAGCAACGCGCGGCAGCAGATTTTTACCAAAACTGGTAGCAGCAGCAATAATATGGCTATATGAGTCAGCCAGTTGCACCACCAGCGGAGCCAATGTTTCTGCCAGAGCGTGAGCATAGACAGTTGCATCTGCCAGCAAAACCTTGCGTACACCATCTATTTGCTGAGCCTGCATGGCTATCTCAGCCACGTTATGTCCTGCAATCAGAATATCTACTTCACCCAGTTGCCGTCCGGCTGATACCGCAGACAAGGTAGCCTCATCCAGACAGGATTGCTGCTGTTCAGCAATAATCAGTACTGACATTGGTATCTCCTTTAAAAAACTTTAGCTTCATTATGTAACCTGTCCACCAGTTCGGTTACATTTTCAACCATCATACCTGCCGAACGGGCGGCCGGTTCAGTCACTTTCAGCTGTATCAGCCGAGGGCTGATATCCACGCCCAGCTCAGCTATTGTTTTTTTCTCCAGCGGTTTCTTTTTAGCCTGCATGATATTGGGTAGCTTGATATAGCGCGGTTCATTTAGGCGCAGATCAACACTGATT
The DNA here is from genome assembly GCF_024103505.1 of Snodgrassella sp. Classification (NCBI taxonomy): domain Bacteria; kingdom Pseudomonadati; phylum Pseudomonadota; class Betaproteobacteria; order Neisseriales; family Neisseriaceae; genus Snodgrassella; species Snodgrassella sp. The sequence continues at coordinate 248,426 of NZ_JAGGIJ010000002.1, read as the reverse complement.
ACCGCAGGCAAGGTCAGCGCCAGCCGTTCCTGCCCGCCATCAATTTCGCGAGTAATCAGTACTTCATCGCCAGCCAGTTCTATTTTACTGGCGAAAGTGCCCTGAGCAAGCTGCATTAAGGCTGAAAGCATTTGCGCAGTCTGATTGGCATCATCATCAATTGCCTGTTTACCCAGCAATAATAACTGTGGCTGTTCTATAGCGGCCACAGCTTTTAACAGCTTAGCGACAGCCAGTGGCTGGAGTTCCTCATCCGTTTCCACATGAATAGCACGATCAGCGCCCATGGCCAGAGCTGTCCGCAGGGTTTCTTCACACTGTTTCACCCCGAGCGATACCACAACCACTTCAGTAGCCTTGCCTGCCTCTTTTAAACGTACAGCCTCTTCCACCGCTATTTCATCAAACGGATTCATCGACATTTTTACATTACCAATGTCCACATCTGATTCATCTGCTTTTACGCGTACTTTGACGTTGTAATCAACAACGCGTTTTACTGCTACCAATACTTTCATCCGAACCATCCTAATATAGAAAATCAGCCAATTAATATGATTCAACTGTTACCATAATTCTTAACTAACCTGACATAGTAGCATAAGTACAGGTAAGCTGACGATAATTAGCCGGTAGTAACATTCTACTGGCATCATTAGCCTGTGGATAATATCCGTTGGCAGCCATAGATGCATTCCTTCACACATTGCAGCCCCTGCTGAACAATATTTTAATCAATAACGATAACCGATATTTTCCGCCAGCTATGCACTCTTGACTGATTACGAAACATGCCAGACAGGAAGATAAATTAATAATATTAATTATATATTTAACCACTACCCTACTCTGACAGGTTTATTAACAGCTAAGGATAATACTGTAATCAGCCACTGTATTTAAGCTTGATCTTTACATTATTCAGGCTAAGCGCAATCCCAGACAATATCCACATAGCGACAATTAATGTGGAGCCATCAGTGCGCCAGCGATACTGATTATCCACAATCAGAGCATTTATATACGCCAGAATGCTGCCGAGCAATTGACACCAGCTAAGCAAAATGTAAATTTATTAATAATTATCAACATGTTAAATAAACTTAGTTTTAATTCAAAGCCAGCTACTTCAATGGTAAAAAGTGGGCAGTGAGCAGTTATCAACTGTGAAAAAAAATCTGCTTAAAATTAAATACCAATCTAAATAATAAGCTGCATATTTTATCCACAATTTATATACATATATATACACTTGTTTCATATAATAGTTGCTGTTCAGATAAATAATATGGTGTCCGGTTTTATGTCTTCTTTTTCCACAGTGCCGCATGTGCACTGGACGATCCAACCAATTGGCTACGTTTATTCTCCGTATAAACAAAAGTTTGGTGTTGCCCGGCAGCCGGGTCTGGTATCGGCAGCACGGGCATATATAGATTTGTCTGCAGAATTCACCGCTGATTGTGTGCGCGGATTAAATGATTACGACTATATCTGGGTACAGTTTGTTTTTCATGCAACCATTAAAGATGGCTGGCAAGCTTTGATCAGACCACCGAAACTGGGCGGAAAAGAAAAAAAAGGCGTTTTTGCCACTCGCAGTCCGCACCGCCCGAACCATCTTGGTCTGTCACTGGTTAAACTTGAGCAGATTGAATATTGTCCACAGATCCGTTTGCATGTAAGCGGGGTGGATTTTCTGGATCAGACTCCCGTTATTGATATCAAACCCTATATTCCTTTTGTTGAGTCTAAACCAGATGTAAATTGTGGTTTTGCACATGAGCGTGAATTACTAAGCGTGTACTGGTCGCAGACAGCTTTAGAACAACTGGCATTATTTTCTTTAGATTCAAATTACTATCAATTAGTTACCCAGAGTCTGGCTCAGGATCCGCGGCCTGCACATCAGCATCATGCAGACAAGATTTTTATTATGCACTTACTTGATTGGGATGTTTTGTTTCAGATTAAAGACAATATTGTTGAAGTTACCGGGTTAAGAAAACATGTGTAGTATTGAATTACTATTCAAATAAAAATATAAATAATAAAAGGATGGGGATAAAGAAGAAGCCATACATCCTGTGGAAAACTTAAAAAGTTCAAATTAATCATGTGATTGTGTATTAACAAGTCAAAACCTGCTTCGGGGTATGAATTGTGGATTATGTGGATAACTTTGATAGAAATTAGTCTGCTTGTGAATAACTGCCGAAAAAGAATGCTGATAGCGATAATTTATCCACTTTTTGATAAAATTCATTACTTAGATTGGGGAAATTCGCTACCATAGTGCAATCGGATTAAGCAGGAATATAGACATGTTGCAGCGTACACTAGCAAAAAGTATCAGTGTTACCGGTGTGGGTTTGCATTCTGGAGAACGGGTACGGCTCAGACTGCATCCGGCAGCATCGGATAGTGGTATTCGTTTCCGGCGGATTGATCTGGCCGGAGAACAGGGGCGGATAGTACGGCTGACGCCTGAACTGATTAATGATACGCGTCTGTCTTCCACTGTAGTCACAACAGATGGTATTCGTATCGGTACTATAGAACATATTATGTCGGCATTCGCAGCCTATGGTATTGATAATATTCTTGTGGAACTGAATGCGCCGGAAATTCCCATCATGGATGGTTCCAGTTTACCTTTTATTTATCTGTTACAGGATGCCGGAGTGATTGATCAGCCTGCTGAAAAACGGTTTTTACGGATTAAGCAGCCGGTCATGCTTACAGAAAGTGATAAATGGGTAAGATTTACTCCTTATGATGGTTTTCAGGTTACCTTAACTATCGCTTTTGATCATCCGGTTTTTAATCGCAGCAACCAGACTTTTCAGATTGATTTTGCTGGGCAGTCTTATGTGGATGAAATATCGCGGGCGCGGACTTTTGGGTTTATGCAGGAAGTGGAGCTGATGCGCAGCCACAATCTGGGGCTGGGGGGAAACCTGAGTAATGCGATTGTAATTGATGATATGGATGTTCTTAATCCGGAAGGTTTACGTTATCCGGATGAGTTTGTGCGTCACAAAATTCTGGATGCCATCGGCGATCTTTATATACTTGGTCATCCGGTTATCGGTGCTTTTGAAGGCTATAAATCCGGCCATGCAATAAATAATGCGCTGCTGCGTAAATTACTGGCTCAGCCGGAAACGTATGAGTGGGTAACTTTTCCACATAATCGACAATTGTCTTCAGCTTTTCATCCTCTGCCTCAGGTAGCCTAAAGAGAATATAGCATTAATCAGACACAGAATATGCTATAATTCCAACACCGTTAAAATAGCAAAGCCAATATAGGTATCATCTGGCTTATGTATATTCACTATTCGGGGATAAGAAAATGAATTATCAGGCTGTTGTAGCACAATTACTCAACGTAGAAGGTGCACTGGCAGCTGCAGTGGTTGATTATGATAATGGGATGCTGATGGCTGGTAGTGCTATCAATAAAATTGATCTGGAAATTGCCGCAGCCAGCAGTACCGAAGTTATCCGCTCAAAAATCAAAACCATGCAGATGCTGGAGTTGAACGATGAAATTGAAGATATACTGATTACCCTTGGTCATCAATATCATCTGATCCGGCCGCTGAAAAAGCTGGGCAGCCTGTTTTTGTATTCTGTCCTAGACAGCAGTAGAGCAAATCTGGCTCTGTCCCGCCGGGCTTTAATTGATGTTGAAAAGCAAATGGCGCAGTAATAGTATTTGTTATATTGTTATGGTGCTGGCTGAAAATTTTATTGTTTTGCAGACAGAACTGATCTGTCTGCTGTTTATTAGCATCTTAATGTATCTGCATATTATCCAAAGCAAATTTTAGATCTGATAAAACGAATAATCATTATTGTGTGAGGATGACTGGCAGAATTTTCTATATGCTTTAACACTAGCCGCTAATCATGCCGGTTATCGTGTTTAACCGCTTTATTGCTAGTAGCTGGTTGATGTGCTAACCAGCCATTTTTCTACGCTTGATACGGTATGGTCTGATTTTAAATAAATTGTCCCTTTTTTAGCGGATTGAATTTTTGATAATCAATGATTTTTTGCCAGTATTTAAAAATATGCCAATTGGTAATTATTTTTTAATCAGGGTAAATAGCTGTTAATCGGGAAATTGTGGTGTTAATAAGACAATAATGTTGTCTAAACAATGTATTTAATAAACATAGATATATGTACAATATAAAAATTTAATATTTTAAATATATATATCTTTCAAATATTTATAATTATAAAAAAATAGCTGCTATTGAATCCAGTTAATTGTTATCTGCTCTTATTTACTTCATGCAAACAAATATTTATGTTATATTACTTAAAGATTTAACTTTAAATTTTAACTATATCTATTAGTTATCTAAAATTTGTTTGACGGCATGATTTCTAATCAGGAGTAAACCAATTGAATAAAATATATCGTGCTATATGGAATGAATCAACCCAGACTTGGGTAGCTGCTTCCGAACTAGCTAAAAGCAGGACTAAATCTGATACAGTTTCCTTTTTGCCTGCTGCTGGCCTAATAAGCAGTAAGTCCAGATTTAGTTCAATTTTCAGACTGAGTCTTGTGGCCTCAGTTTTGAATATATCGTTACTATCAGCAACTGTATATGCTGCTAACACAGCGATTATCGGGGGTGATAACAGAGGTGATAATGGTTTGCCTCAATCTGGCTATAAACACGCCAGCCACGGTTCTGTTATTCTTAATGGTGCCAATGATTTTGCAAATAGTGGTAATGGTACGCTGCTTCCTGACGCTCGTCTTACCTGCGGTGCTGATGATGTTGCGGGTAGGGGAGAACCTGGTCGTGATGGCATTAATGAAATAAGCGCATTAGAAGAATATAATCGCTTTGCTGAAAATCGGGCATTTAACAATAAAAATCCATATGGTACAAACACCGGCGTTGTAAATGCTAATACTGCAGCCATGCAGGGAACCCTCACTGGTGGTTCTAAAAGTAAAATGCCGGTAGCTTATGGCGTCCATTCTTTTGCCTCCGGTTGTGGTTCTTATACCAGTGGTAACTATTCAGTGGCTTTCGGTACTAATGCTACTGCTACCGCCGGTGGTGCAATGGCTATCGGAACGGCAGCTCTGGCTTCTGGGCGTGCTTCAATTGCTTTTGGTGTTGGCGCTGAGGCTACCGGTGTTTCCAGTGTGGCTTTGGGTTCAGTAGCTACATCTAAAGGTGTGGGCAGTGTGGCAGCTGGTCTGATGTCTGAGGCCAGTGAAGATGGTACTGTAGCATTAGGCGTACAGGCAAAGGCTCAAAAACATTCGGCTGTGGCTATCGGTAATTCTGCTGAGGCAACGGGCGAACAAAGTATCAGTATTGGTTCAGCCAATAAAGTCAGCGGCAAAGGTTCTGGCGCTATTGGTGGTTCTGCTACAACTACTCTATATGATGGAGTAAATGGTAAAACGTCAGCAGATGCTAGCGGAGTAACAGAAGTAAAAGGTGACGGAAGCTATTCTTTCGGTAATCAGAACGGTGTGATCGCTGCTAACAATACTGGCGTATTTGGTAATCAGAATACTATTGAAATTGATTCTGCTGGCTCAGATAAAGCCGATAATGTCAGGATATTGGGTAATAACAATACCGTTTCTGCAAAAGCCAGCGGTGCCATGATAGTGGGTAATGCCGCTAAAGTCAGTGCCGCTGATGCTCTGGCTCTGGGTAATTATACTGAGGTTTCCGGAATTAATGGTGTTGCTATAGGTAAAAATGCTAAGGTCATTCTTGATAATGGTGTAGCTCTGGGTAGCGATTCTGTGGCTGCTACAGCAAAAGGTAAAACCGGATATAATCCTTCGGCTGGTGTTACTCGTGCCGACGAACTATCATCATCAGTATGGACAAGCACAGAAAACGCCGTGGCTATTGGTAATGTTGAACGAGGCATCACTCGGCAGATTACCGGGCTGGCAGCAGGTTCAGAGGATACTGATGCTGTAAATGTGGCGCAGTTAAGAAGTCTGGATAGTTCCACGTCATCCAGTCTTTCCTCACTGTCTTCTTCAACCTCACGCAGTTTAAGTACGCTTAACAGTAATTTATCTAATCTGAGTTTATCTACTTCTACAAGTATTTCGTCAGTTAACTCCAGCCTGAGTACTTTTGTAACTTCCGTTGATAGCCGCATTAGTACAATCTCTACTAGTTTATTTTCGGTAAGTAATTCGGTTTCAACCAGTATTCAACATTTGCAGGAAGATACATTACAATGGAATTCGAATCAACAGGCTTATGATGCGGCACACGGGGGAAAAGCAGCAAAAATTATTAATGTTGAAGCCGGTGATACTTCTGCGCCGGGGTCAACTGAAGCCATTAATGGCGGACAGTTGTATTCTACAAATACGGCATTATCCAGTTTAAGTTCTACTGCGGGAAGCAGTATTTCTACTGCAGTAGATAAATTTGAGAAATTGTCTACTTCCGTTAATGAGAAACTGTTTCAATCAACGAATAAACTCAACAACACTATTGATAGCGTTTCAACCAGTATTGATAAGTTAAATCGTGATGCGTTGCAGCTGAAAAATGATATATACGATGCTAGCCGCGACGGAAAATTACAGAAAATTACAAATATTGCTGCCGGTGATACCTCTTCTGCCACATCGACTGATGTAGTTAATGGTGGACAGCTGTTTACAACTAATTCCAGTATCTCTAGTCTCTCTACTGCCATTACACAGAGTGAGAGTCAATTAAAACAGCGGATAAAAGAAGTATCCGATTCTGTCGGGCAAGAAATTAAAGGCACTAACGAGAAGATTAAGGAACTGGCAACTTCAACCAGCAACAGTATTGAGCGTCTTGATGATCTAGCTTTAAAGATTAAGGGCGGTGTTTATGATGCCAAATATGGCGGAATAGATCGTAAGATAACTAATGTGGCTGCTGGTGATATAGAATCAAGTACATCCAGTGATGTGGTTATCGGCGCGCAGTTATATACTACCAATACCAAGATCAGTACACTGTCAACAAACACTGCAACGAGTTTGCAAGAGGCAGATACGAAGCTATTAACACTGTCGACAGAAATTGACAGCAAGATTACAACCCTTTCTGGAGCGCTTACCCAAAAAGTAGATAATGTATCAGGTTCTATCAGTACTAATAATAGCAGTATAAGTGTAGCCTTAAGCAGTTTGAGCTCTATTACAGCTACAGGCATTCAGAAGCTGAAAACTGATGCGTTACAATGGGAAGGTAATGCTTTTAATGCCTCCCGTGCGGGTAGTGCACAGATAATTACTCAGGTTGCCGCTGGTGATATTACATCTGTTACATCCAGCGATGCGGTTAATGGCGGCCAGCTGTATACAACCAATTCAAATCTGGCTATTTTAAGTGGAAGTGTTTCTAGTGGGTTGAGTGGTTTGTCAGACCAACTGAATACTTCAACTTCAAGAGATATCGGTAGCCTGTCTACAGTGGTTAGCAGTATCAATGATAGTGTTGGTACGCTGCAAAGTAATGCTCTGCTGTGGAAAAATAATGCATATGATGCCAGCCATAATGATGCTCCGCAGAAAATTACCAATGTTAAAGCTGGTAATACTGATCAGGGGTCAACTGATGTAATTAATGGTGGCCAGTTGTTCAGCCTTTCTACTGCTACTGTAACTAAACTGAATGATGTTAAAACCTCGTTTAGCTCAGAGTTAGCTGACAGCAAAGCTCAAATAACAGAGGTAAAAAATCAGGCACTGTTATGGAATTCAAATATAACAGCATATGACGCGCGTAATAAAGATGGTGCTGAGCAGAAAATTACTGGTGTGGCTCGAGGTGATGTAACACCAAATTCTTCTGATGTGGTTATTGGTGCGCAGCTATATGAAACTAATCTTGATGTGAATTCATTATCTACATCAATTAGTGGAGGTTATAGTAGCTTAAGTACAGCTTTAAATAGCTCTTCTACCTCGATTATTAATAGCTTGTCTACACTTGTGGATGGTAGTCAGAAAGATATCACTGCTCTGCAAAAATCTGCTTTGCAATGGAGTAGTGCTGATAAGGCTTACAGCGCCAAATATGAAAATGAAAACCAGCGCATTACCAATGTATTGGATGGTAATCTTGCACCAGATTCAACAGATGTTGTAACGGGTAAGCAGTTGTATACTCTTTCTAGCTCGACAGTAGCCAGTTTGAGTAGTTTGTCTACTTCACTAGAGGGTTTATCTGCTAAGGGGCTCAGCAGCCTGTCTGTTGCACTCAGTAATGGTTTGAGTACTACTAATTCTGATATCACAAGTTTGCAGCAGGATGCTTTGCAATGGAACGGCAAAGCTTATGATGCCAGCCATGGTGTTGCAAATGGCGTACAAAAGATTACCAATGTTCAGGATGCTACACTAGATGCCGATTCCAGCGATGTTGTAACCGGTAAACAGTTGTTCAATACCAATACCAGTATCAGCAATCTGGATAATCGCTTGTCTAATGGGCTGAGTAGTTTGTCTGGTTCGGCTTCTTCTGGCCTGAGTGATCTTTCAATTAGCCTGAATAAGTCGCTGTCTAGTGGTTTGAGTTCTCTTTCCACTGCTGTCGATAATAATCTAAGCTCTACTATCAGCAATGTAAGTCTATTACAGAAAAATGCACTGCAATGGAATGGTGAAGCATATGATGCCAGTCATGGCGTAGCAGGCGGAAAAGAAAGAATCACCAATGTGGCTGATGCTTCTTTATCATCGGGTTCCAGCGATGTGGTTACTGGTGGCCAGCTGTTTACCACCAATACTGCTGTCAGCAGCCTATCTACCAGTCTAGATAGTGGATTAAGAACTTTATCTACTACAGCTGAAACGGGTCTGTCTAATCTGTCAGATAATCTGAATAGAACGCTGAAAACCGGTCTAGGATCGTTGTCAACTAAACTGGATAATGCTCTGGATTCAACTAATGCCAAAGTAAATGCATTACAGAAAAATGCATTGCTATGGGATGGTGCAGCCTATGATGCCAGCCATGGTGGCAGCGCGCAGCGTATTACCAATGTGGAAGCGGGCCGTATGGCAGCAGATTCTACTGATGCCATCAACGGCAGCCAGCTCTTCAGCCTGTCCAACTCTACTTCAACCGGACTGAGCAGTTTATCGACTAACCTGAGTAATATTACCAACAATCAGGTGGGTAGTCTGTCGAGCACGGTTTCTATCAGCCTCAGTACTGTAAACAGCCATGTATCCAGTTTATCTGTTGGCTTGAGTACTACTAATAACAATGTCACCTTGTTACAGCAAAATACATTGCAGTGGAATAGTAGCATTGGTTCTGATGGTGCTTATGATGCAACGCGCAATGGCAGTGCTCAGAAACTGACTGGTATTATGGGTGGCGATATTCGTGCGGATTCAAGTGATGCTATTAACGGCGCCCAGATGCACAGTCTGTCAACACTGACACAGACAGGTCTGAACAGTACCAGCACCGGTTTGAGCAGTCTGTCACAGTCTACTTCATCTGGTCTGAATATAGTAAATACCCGTCTGGATAGTCTGTCGACTGTCACTCAGACAGGGTTGTCCAGCACCAGTACCGGACTGAGCAGCCTATCTTCCGGACTGAGCAGCACTAAACAGGATCTGGCTACTTTGCAGGCTAATGCCTTGCAATGGAATGGCGGTGTTTACGATGCCAGCCATGGCGGCAGTGCACAGCGCATTACCAATGTAGCAGCTGGTTATGTTACTGCGGATTCCACTGATGCCATCAACGGCAGCCAGCTCTTCAGCCTGTCCAACTCTACTTCAACCGGTCTGAGCAGTTTGTCGACTAATCTGAGTAGCGTTATTCACGATCAGCTCGGCAGCCTGTCTAGCATCGTGGCCGATAGTCTGAGTACGGTAAATAAAAATGTATCCAGTCTGTCAACTGGACTGGATTCTGCTACTGGTAAGGTTGCTGCATTGCAGAAAGATGCGCTGCAATGGAATGGCACCGCCTATGATGCAACTCGTGATGGTTTTGCTCAGAAATTAACAGGGATTACTGGTGGCAACATTAGTGCCGGCTCAAGTGATGCCGTTAACGGCGCTCAGATGTATAGTCTGTCAACACTGACGCAGACAGGTCTGAACAGTACCAGCACCGGTTTGAGCAGTCTGTCATCATCTACTGTGTCTGGTCTGAATGCAGCAAATACCCGTCTGGATAGTCTGTCGACTGTCACTCAGGCAGGGCTGGTTAGTGTCAGCACTGGTTTGAGCAGTCTATCGTTGTCAACAACAACCGATCTGAACAACTTAACGGCCAGTCTGAGCGCCACTAATCAGAATCTGACTTCATTACAGCAGAATGCCTTGCAATGGAACAGCTCTCTGAATGCCTATGATGCCAGCCATAATGGTGTAGCACAGCGCATTAGTAATGTGGCAGCGGGCCGTATGGCAGCAGATTCTACTGATGCTATCAATGGCAGCCAGCTCTTCAGCCTGTCCAGCTCTACTTCAACAGGCCTGAACAGTTTGTCAACAGTAATTTCGACAACAGTGATTTCCGAAATCAACAACATCAGTAGCTCCATATCGACCGGATACGATAGTCTGTCAATTAGTCTGAGTACAGCCAAAGACGGTCTGGATAAGCTGACAAGTAGTACGAGTGCCAGTCTGAGCAGTTTGTCTACTGCAAGTCAGGAAGTTCGTAAAGAGGTTGATTATCTGAAAGAGAACACCCTGCAATGGAATAATGATGAAGGCGGATTTGATGCCGGAAAACCAAATAATCTGACTCGTGCCCCCATTTATCGCAAGATTATTAATGTGGAAGGTGGTGATATTGTAGAGGGTTCGCATGAAGTAGTAGTGGGCGGACAGTTGTTTACTGTGAAAAGTGATCTGGCCAGCTTATCTACCGCCACTTTATCCAGTCTGTCTTCGATAACCAGTAAGCTGCAAAATACCGATATTAGTAGCCTGAAAGCCGATGCATTGCAATGGAATAGCTCTCTGAAAGCCTATGATGCAAGCCATGGCGAAGAAAACGGAAAGAAAAAAATTATCAATGTAGCTGGTGGCAATATCGCAAAAAATTCTACCGATGCAGTTAATGCAGGCCAGCTGTGGGATGTGAAAAACGATCTGGATAATCTGACGACACGGGTAAATAGCTTGCCTACAGGCAATATTTCACACGATGCTCTGATCAGCCTGTCAACTTCAATTAGCAGTAGTATTAACTCAATAGCATCAGCACTGGGTACGCCTAATTCAGTAAGTGGTGGTATTGTGACGCCAAGCTACAGTACTTCTGCTACTGATGGAACCGATAAGACAGCAAAAAGTGTAGCTGAGGCGCTGAATAATATACACAATGATGGTACGAAGTATGCCAAGATTAATTCTGCAAAAGCAGCATCAGCGGCTCGGGGTAATGATTCGATAGCTATAGGCGGAGCTTCACTGGCCAGTGGTACAGCAGCCATTGCGATAGGTAATGATGCACGTGCGTCAGAAACCAATGCTGTTGCGCTAGGCAACGGTGCACAGGTAAAACAAGCCGGAGGTGTTGCACTGGGAGCCGGATCAGTAGCGGATAGGGTAGCCGGAAAAGAAGGTTATATTCCGGTAACGGCAACGCAGCAGCAGGCAGACGCAATCCGTAAAACAACGAGTAAGCATTATGGCGCGGTATCGGTAGGTGATGCAGCGAATGGTGAATACCGTCAGATAACCGGAGTTGCGGCAGGTACTGAGGACACAGATGCTGTGAATGTGGCTCAGCTTAAAGGTGTTAATAATCAGATTAATAACGTCAATAAATATGTGAATAAGGTAAATGAGCGTTTGCAACGTACTGAACGTCGTGCTTATTCTGGTACTGCATTAGCCATGGCCTTATCCGGTGCTTATCTGCCATCTCTGAATGCCGGTGAACAGGCAGTTGGTGTGGGTGTTGGTAACTATCGTGGCTATACTGCTGTAGGCGCCAACTATAAGGCAATCAGCAATGGCGGTAATATTGGCTGGGGTGCTGGTGTTTCCACCACAGGCAAAGAGGTTGGCTTTAATGCCGGTATCGGCTTCAAATGGAGCAATAACTAAACCATTTGCTGAATGCTAAAGCAACTTCCGGATTTCTTCTGAATCCGGAAGTTTTTTTTATGATTTGGTAATACGTTAAATTAAAATGTGAATAGCTTGTAATGAACTGAACAGTGATGCGTCTGTTGGGTGTTTTATTGATTTAATTCAACTAGTATTATATATTTAATAATATAATAATGGTAATTTAATATTACATAAACATGGAAATGGTAAATAATGTCTGATGCTCAGCAGGAGCCAGCCGGAAAGCAGATTGCATTGGTTGTAGAGGGCGGAGGAATGCGCGCTGCGTTCAGTAGTGGGGTTACCGATGCTTTTTTACAGGCAGAATTTAATCCATTTACTTTGTTGGTTGGGGTATCTTCCGGCGCCAGTATTATTGCCAGTTATCTGGCGGGACAAGAAGGGCGCAATCTGGCTGTGTTGCTTGATCAATCATGCCGGCCGGAATTTATTCGCTGGTCACGCTTTATTGGTGGTGGCGATCTGATGGATATTGGCTGGTTATGGCGGGTGGTACAACAGGAAAATCCGCTGGATTATGAGCGTATGTTTGCGCAGCAGCGTGATTTCCGGATCGTGCTGAGTAATGCAGTTAGTGGTCTGCCACGATATGCTGTTGCCAAACCCGAATCTTTTCTGGAAGTGTTGCGTGCTTCGAGCTCAATTCCCTTTTTTATCCGCAAGCCAGTACAAATTGATAATGAATTTTATTTTGATGGTGGTGTGGCAGATGCTTTGCCGGTACGGTGGGCTTTGTCGCAGCCAAATATTGGCCAAGTGGTGGTTATTCGCACCCGCTCACATGATTATGTTAAGAAAGGTGGTTTGGGTGATGCATTGCTGGCGCGGCACTTATCTGCTTGCGGGTTTGCACAGGCATTACGTCAGCGGGTAAAGCATTATAATGCTACGTTGGCATGGATGCGACAGGCTGAAAACTGTCGCTCTATTATTGAAATCAATCCTCCTGATGACAAAAAAATGGCCGGACGCCTGTGCCGTGATGGCGGTCGTTTGCGCTATAGTTATGCAGCTGGTCTGGAATGCGGTCGTGCGTTAGTGCAGCGGTGGCCGTTAAATTAAATGTTTTTTCAGTCTTAATCTATCAGATTAAGGGTAATGGTATTTGGTGAGGTAATGAAAACGAATTCGACTGTATCGAACACACAGCACCGGCTTAGTCTTTTTCTGGCTATTCTGGCGCTGGCTTTTGTTTTACGCGGACCTCTGACTGGTGTGGGACCTTTATTGCAGAATATTCAGGCTCAGTTGCAGATGAGCAGTACGCTGGCAGGATTGCTGACTACGGTGCCATTGCTGACATTTGGTCTGTTTTCCGTTTTTATCCCCAGAATAGCTGCACGTCTGGGCTCGGAACAAATGGTTTTTTTTGCTCTGTGGGTATTAACTTTGGGGCTGGTGCTGCGTTGCTGTGGTAGCGGATTGTTTTTGCTGCTAACCGGTACGGCCTTACTCAGCAGTGCGATTGCGGTTGGTAATGTGTTGATTCCGAGCATGGTAAAACAGTATTTTCCATTAAAAATGGGGCTGGTTACGGCATTATATGCACTGGTAATGAATTTAGGCGGAGCCACAGGTTCTGCTTTAAGCGCGCCTCTGGCGCATAGCAATCTGTGGGGCTGGCGCGGTGCGCTGATGATTTGGGTGCTGCCAGCGCTGGTGACGATGGTGATCTGGTGGCGGCCCTTTAAAGCCGCTAATGCTATACCCAGACCGGTTGTACGCTCACGCACAGTCACGTTACATCTGTGGCGTAACCCGCTGGCGTGGCAGGTAACTCTGTTTATGGGATTTCAGTCATTCCTGTTTTATTCAACGGTTAGCTGGTTGCCGCTGATTGTGGCCAAAGCCGGTGTGTCTGCAACTGAGGCCGGTGGCTGGCTTGGATTGATGCAGTTGGTGATGGTACCGACTAATTTGCTGATACCAATTTATGCAGCCAGATTAAAACAGCAGCACTGGATTGGTGCGATGTGTGGGGTAGCGTTGATATTGTCGATATTATTGCTGATGTTGCCGTGGCGTAGTTGCTATTTACCGGCGGTACTGCTGCTGGGGCTGGGAATCAGTGGGGCTTTCTGTCTGAGTATGATGTTTTTCAGTCTGCGCAGCGATAGTGTTACTGAGGGGGTATTGTTATCCGGAATGGCACAAACCTGTGGTTATCTGTTAGCGTCGGTGGGGCCGGTATTAATGGGTGCTTTGCACGATATCATTCATTCATGGTTTCCTGCATTATGGTTAATGCTGTTGGCTGCACTGGTGATTACTGTATCCGGCTGGAAAGCCGGTCAGGATCGCAAGCTGTCTGATTTTCAGAAATAATACAGATATACACAGCTTTATCCACAAGGTTTTGTGGATAAAGCTGTTTGTCCACATACCGGGCAGTCCGGATTGGCCGCCAGCTGGAAACGTTGCCACTGAAAGTGATGGGCGTCAAAACAGTGTAACCAGCAGCCTGACGGGTGAATACCAGCAATTACCTGTAACGCCTCACTTGCCTGTGCTGCGCCCATTATGCCCAGTAGTGGTGCAAAAACACCATTTTTAGCACAACTGGAACCTTCGTCATTCATTTCTTTTTCAAACAGACACTGATAACAGGGGCCGTGGCCATCCCGGAAATCATACACGGCCAATTGCCCAGCAAATACTAAGGCTGAGGCTGAAACCAGTGGTTTGCGCGCATTGAAGCAGACCTGATTAATCAGACGGCGGCTGGCAAAATTGTCGGTACAATCCAGAACAATGTCGACATGCTGTACCTGTTGTTGTAACAGGCTGGTATCTGCTCTGGCCACAACCGGCTGTAATTGAGCATGTGGATGATGTGCCTGTAGTTGCCGGCACAATACACGGGCTTTTGCCTCACCGATGTCCTGATCACTAAACCAGTACTGGCGTTGTAAATTGCTGATTTCGATGCTATCGTTATCTACAACGGTGATGTGCCCTACTCCGCTGGACACCAGATACGTGAGTGCCGGATGTGCTAAGCCTCCGGCACCAATCACCAGTGCCCGTGCGGCAAGAATGGCTTCCTGTCCGGCAATATCCAGTTTATCCAGTAAAATATGCCGGCTGTAACGCAATAGTTGTTCATCAGTGATCATGGTAGTCTCTGGGTGCATGAGTAGTCTGGTTTATTCTGTACTGCTATTATAATAGTTTGGTTTTATTTCTCTGAATTTTTATGCGCCATCCTGTCCGGCCGGCTGGCCGGTTTTTACATCGTCTGCGCGCCCATCTGTGTCAAGGTGGTCTGATTGCTTATCCGACGGAAAGCAGTTATGGGCTTGGCTGTCTGCCTGATTATGCGCCGGCGCTACGAAAAGTGATTGCGCTGAAAAAACGGCCGCAACATAAGGGTCTGATTGTTATTGCTGCTGATTTTTCTCAGCTGCAACCTTTGCTGGCTCCATTGACCACAACTGAAATAACCGCTATCACTCAGCAGTGGCCGGCACCACGAACTTTGTTGTTACCAGTACGGCGGCGGCAGGTTCTGCCGGCGTTGCGTGGGCGAGGCCGGCAAACACTGGCGGTACGCATTCCGGATTTGGCTACGGCGCGCTTTTTGTGCAGGGCTGTAGGCAGACCGCTGGTGTCTACTTCATGTAACCGAGCTGGAAAAAAAGTCTGTCGCACGGAACGGGAAGTCAGGCGCCAGTTTGGACGTCGGGTGATGATTTTGAGTGGCCGCACTGGCGGGCGCAAACAACCCAGCCAGATTGTTGACTGGGTATCTGGTAAGCGGCTGCGTTAGTTATTCCGTCTACTGGCTGATTGGTAAATATCTGTACATATGGCAGAAACGGGATGTCTGGCATTTATACAGCAATGGTTGTTTTCTTTAGGTATGATGTGCATCTAATGGTTGCGGGCAACAACAAATTGTGCCAGTGAGCGCAGGTGAACTGCACGCTGATCAAAACCAGCCAGCGCATCAATAGCTTTTTGTACCAGGTTTTCGGCATACTGGCGTGCTGTAGTCAGCCCCATCAGGCTAACGTAGGTAGGTTTGTTGGCCTGAGCATCTTTACCGGCAGTCTTGCCCAATATGTGGCTGTCCTGTTCATAATCCAGTACATCATCAATAACCTGAAAAGCCAGTCCCAGATGGGCGGCATAGTTGTCGAGTGCTGTTAGTGCCTGCTGATCGATGTCCTGACAGCAAAGTCCGCCCAGTGTGACTGCTGCGCGAATCAGTGCGCTGGTTTTCAACTGATGCATGCGCTCAAGTTCGGTTTGATTCAGGCTCAAACCCACATGAGCCAGATCAATGGCCTGTCCGCCCGCCATGCCATTACAGCCGGCAGCCTGTGCCAGTGTCTGTATCATGTGCAGCTGGCGTGTGGCAGCAAGGCTGGTTGGCTGGCTTAGCAGGCTGAATGCCATGCTTTGCAGGGCGTCGCCAACCAGTAAGGCTGTTGCTGGTGTATATTGTATGTGGCAGGCTGCTTTGCCATGACGCAGGCTATCGTTATCCATTTCCGGCATGTCGTCGTGTACAAGGGAATAAATATGAATGCATTCGACGGCGGCCAGTGCATAATCCACTGCTTCTGTAATGGCGTTGCCCAGTTCGGCCGCAGCCAAAACCAGCATCGGGCGCAAACGTTTGCCGCCATCCAGCATGACATAGTGCATGGCCTCAATCAGTGGGGCAGGAAGTTGACTGGCTGGTGGTAACAATCGGATTAGGGTTTGTTCGGTGTATGTTTGTGCCTGTTTTTGCCAACTGGTAAAGTCACTCCTCTGCTTCAAGTTTCAACTCCTTTAATTCACCGTGATCAAGTATCTGTAGTTTTTGTTCTACTTCAGCCAGTTTCTGCTGGCAGTATTGCACCAGTTCCTGACCATATTCATAGGCTGCCAGTGATTCTTCTAAAGGCAAATCGTTGTTTTGCATCGATTCAGTAATTTTTTCCAGTTGCTGGATGGCTTCTTCATAGCTTTGGGGCGTTATTTTCTTCATGTCATGGCTCTTTACGTGAATTTATGGCCATTGTAACACTCGCGGTACTGCTCTTGCTGCTGATATCTGTATGTTGAGGCGGTAGCTTATTGGTTGAGGATGCGGGCAGATATGTTATCTGGTTCGTTCTGAAAATAGGGCGTTCATGTGTTTTTGAACCGGTATAAACTTTCATAATACTAATTAATATTTTTGTTATCGGTTTTTAGGTGAGGTACTGGATCAGTACAAGAATTTTCAGAATTTCTGGCGATTTAAAATCATTTATTTTACTTTGTTCATATTTTATTTTTCTGAGTATGAATGATTCTTTTAAATATCAATGTAATATAGAATTTTATTTTAATATAGTTAATTTTTCAGATGCTGATTGGTCTATATATGCTGATGTGTTTTTCTCTTGTATTTATGCTGTCTGGCGCTGATTATTTATTTGGGATTATATAAATTTTTGTTTACTATTATAAATAGTATCAAATCGGCAGTGTTTTTTGCTGTTTATTTGTTCAGTTTTAAAGCATAATATTATTTAAGGCATAAATATTATGTTGTACGCACTTTGTGTGATGGTTTATTTAAAAATTAAAACATAGAATTATTTAATTTATATGTTTTGATGGTCAGACATATGGAAAACAGGAAAGCCTGAGGGGAAGTAATGGTGAACTATTTGTGCTGATATGCTGTGTGAACGCAGTATGGTAGTTCCGGCGTAAAATCTGAAATGCTGTATATTCGTCTATAATCGGATAAATCGATGGTTTTTCAATCTGTTTTACGGGTTACTAAGGTAGTTTCTTTGGTTTAAGTAGGCATTATGGGTAAACAAATTTTTTATGAGGAGTCTGGTCAGTTTAAAGTAGCTGAGGTGGTGCAGGAAAACGATGCTACTTTTCTGGTTAATACAGCGCACGGTAAGCGGGCTAAAATCAAGGCCAGCCATGTTTTTCTGGTATTTGATGGCGATGCTAGTCAGTTTTTACAGCAGGCTGCCGATGCTGCTGCTGGTATTGATATCAGTTTGCTGTGGGAAGCGGTAGGTAGTGAGGCTGAATTTACCGCAGCCAGTGCCGCTACAGAATATTTTGGTGGCAACAGCGGCAATGTTGAGCTGGCAGCTACATTAATGGCTTTATATGCTGCGCCTATTTATTTTTACAAGAAAAATAAGGGTGTATTTAAGGCTGCGCCAGAAGAAGCCTTACAGCTTGCTCTGGCGGCGATTGAGCGGCGCAAGCAGCAGGAAGCACAAATTAATAGCTGGATACAGCAGTTGCTGGCAGGCAGTCTGCCGGCTGCGATTGCTGCTGATGCTAAGGTAATTCTACATGCGCCAGATAAACAGAGCCTCAGTTACAAGGCGGTGATAAAAGCTGCTGAACAGAAAAAAACATCTTTGTTTACTTTGCTCCAGAGTGTGGGAGCGGTGCCACCATTACCTGAATATTTTCTTGATGGTTTTTTATTGACTCAATTTCCTAAGGGTGCAGGCTGTGGTGATTATCCTGTGCCGGTTATCAATAATTTGCCTGTTGCTGATACTGAAATACGGGCATTTTCTATTGATGATATTGAAACCAGTGAGGTGGATGATGCATTCAGTGTGCGCGATCTGCCTAATGGCAATAAACTGGTCGGTATTCATATCGCCGCTCCTGCGCTGGCCATTACTGCTGAATCTCCGCTGGAAAAACTGATATTTGAACGCTTGAGTACGGTATATTATCCCGGCGGTAAAATCACGATGTTGCCGGATAACTGGATAGCTGCTTTCAGTCTGGATGAAGGGGCTGCACGGCCGGCTGTCAGCCTGTATGCTGAAGTTAATCCACAATTTGAGATTGTGCACTGTGAATCGCGTATTGAATCGGTTTATATAGACTGTAATTTACGCATTGAAAATATTGAGCAGGCATTTCAACCTCAGCAGATGCGCAGTAATGCTGAAGTTTTTGCTCATCAGCATGAAATGAACTGGTTGTATGATTTTGCCGTGGCCAGAATGCAGGCTAGAGGGAAATATGATCCGGAACGCTTACCTCAGTATGATTACGGAATTAAGCTGGAAGCAGATAATAAGGTGCGTATAAGCGTACGTGAGCGTGGTGCGCCGATAGATACGCTGGTCAGTGAACTGATGATTTTTGCTAACAGTACCTGGGCACAGATGCTGGATGAGGCCGGTATGGCCGGGCTGTTCCGGGTGCAGCCAGCTGGCAGAGTGCGTATGAGTACTCAGTCTGAACCACATGTTGGCTTGGGGCTTAAGCATTATGCATGGTTTACTTCGCCGTTGCGACGTGCTACTGATTATATCAATCAGAAACAGTTAATTAGTTTGCTTGATGAGACTGCCCTGCCCCGCTTTGAACCGCAGGAAGCCATGCTGTTTGCGGTATTGCGCGATTTTGAATCGGCTTATACTGCCTATAATGATTTTCAACGTCATATGGAAGCGTACTGGAGCCTGATATATATTCAGCAGGAACGATTGCAGGAATTGACTGCCCGGTTAATACGCGATGATTTGGTGCGCATTGAGGGTTTGCCTCTGGTTAGCCGTGTCAGCGGTGTGCCGATTGATGTTATACCTAAATGCCAGATGAAAGTAGCGATAACCGGAATTGATCTGGAGCAGGTCAGTGTTGGGCTCAATTATGTGAATGTTCTGATGCCGGTGGCAGGAGTCTGATTGTCTGGATAAATCGTTGTTAAAGATTTTTTGATTTATAGCTGGCTGATGATGATCAGATTGGTTGTTTTGCTGGCAGAATAATAACGCTGCTTTAGCTGATGTTGTTTATCTGTGTATAAATTAAGTTGGCCGGTTTTGTTTCATTTAAATTAACTTTTGCTTAAAACCTTGTTTTTATACATGCAGCCCATATATGAGTTGCATTTGTATTATCCGGTTTTGTTTTTCAGGCAGCCTGCTACACAGGAACAGGTTGCCTGCAAACGTTTGGAATAAAATTATGACTGAAGTAGATTTTTATGAAGTGCTGGGTGTAACCCGTACTGCAGGGGATGAGGAAATCAAAAAAGCTTATCGCAAGCTGGCTATGAAATACCATCCCGACCGTAATCAGGGCGATAAGGGTGCCGAAGAGAAATTCAAGGAAATACAGCGCGCTTATGAAGTATTGTCTGATGCGCAAAAACGTGCAGCCTATGACCAGTTTGGCCATGCAGGCGTAGATGGCAATATGGGTGCTGGTGGCGGCGGCTTTGCCGGTGGTTTTGATTTTGGTGATATTTTCAGTCAGATGTTCGGCGGCAGTGCCGGCGGACGGCAGCAAAATCATCAGGGTGCTGATTTACAGTATCATGTAGACATCAGTCTGGAAGAAGCCGCTCGGGGTATCAAGAAAAAAATCACTATTCCTACTCATGAAGAATGTGATGTCTGCCATGGCAGTGGTGCTAAGGCCGGTACTTCCGCTACTACCTGTAGTATGTGTGGCGGTAGTGGGGCTGTACATGTACGGCAGGCTATTTTCCAGTTACAGCAAACGTGCCCTACTTGTCATGGTAGCGGTAAACAGATTAAAGACCCGTGTGTTAAATGTCATGGCGAAGGGCTGGTAAAAACCCGCAAGACGGTTGAGATTTCTATTCCGGCCGGCATTGATGATGGGCAGCGTATCCGGTTGAGTGGCGAGGGTGAGCCGGGTAAGCATGGTGCGCCGGCGGGTGATTTATTTGTGATGGTGAATGTACGTCCGCATCAGGTCTTCGAGCGTGACGGTATGGATCTGCACTGTGAACTGCCCATCAGCTTTACTACAGCAGCGCTTGGTGGTGAGGTTGAAGTACCAACACTGGATGGTAAAGTAAAACTGAATATCCCGAAAGAAACACAAACCGGCCGCCGTATGCGTGTGCGTGGTAAAGGCGTTAAATCATTACGGTCGGCTGCTGTGGGCGATTTATATTGTCATATTGTGGTGGAAACACCAGTAAATCTGACTGAGCGTCAGCGTGAACTACTGGAAGAGTTTGAGAAAATCTCTACTGGAATGGATCGTGCTCAAACACCGCGACAGAAGTCTTTTATGGACAAGCTACGTGATCTGTTTGAATAAACAGTTGCACTATCAATAGTTCAGAATTGTTTATTTCAGATATGTGAATCCTAATGCAGGTTATTCGGTGTAAATACCGCTGATTTATGTAATCAGCGGTATTTTGTTATGGGAAGAAAAGACATAAGTAGTTTAAGGCTTGAGCTGGATTATATTGGCTTCAGAGAATAGTTTGTTGCTTTTATTGTTGAGGAAAAAAGTAAGTCTGAGTTTGGGCTGTTTAAACTTTGCTAAATGCGCAGAATGAAGCTGGTAGGAAATAGCAAAGCTGTTTTAAGCTTTAGGCTGAAAGCTACTGATGGACATAACCTGATATTGAATGGGAAATAAATCATCACTCCTGTGTTCGGGTAGCACAGGAGCGATGCAGAAATTTTGGCACAATGGATAATTTGTTGTGGACAGTTTTAATATGCTTGGCTGAATAAAATTCAGCTTGTGTGCTTAACTAATTATAAAATAAGAGTTTTGTGCAATAAAAACTGTTTATTTTTACAGATTGTTTGTGGATAATTCTGTGGATAATTTCTAAACCAAGCTTGTACCTCAGTCCAGCTCAGCACGTAATTGTGCTGCCAGCTGCGCCAGTTCTGCCTGATCGGCAGCCACACTCTCGTGTTTTCCCAGTTCATGAATATGGCCGGGAATCAGATGAATATGATAGTGAAATACAGACTGGCCAGCCTGTTCACCAGATAGTTGTAACTGAACGATGCCATCGCGGTGTAAAACTTTACGCTGTGCACCAATGATTTTCTTGGCTGCACTGAATACCGCAACAAGATAATCTTGTGGCATGTCGGTTAATTCTATTACCTCACATTTCGGAATCACCAGCACGTGGCCGCGTGCCTGTGGCATCACATCCATAAAGGCCAGAGTTTGAGTATCTTCATAAACTTTATGGCAGGGTATTTCACCGCGGATGATTCGGGCAAATATATTGTTACGGTCATATTGTTGCATGATCTGTCTCCTCTCAGGCCTGTCTGCTTACCAGCTGTAGCCTGAGCAATTGTTTAAGAAATAATAGTCAGCTTGCTTTTGGCAAATACAGTATCCAGTTCTTTAATTCCCTGTTTGCCAAAATTAATGGTCAGACGAGCACCTTCCGCTTTGTGACTAGCTTCTATAATTACGCCAGTACCAAAGCGTTCATGGTGAACATTCTGCCCCAGCTGGAAGCCGTCAAAATCAGTACTGGCTGGTGTGTCTGCCAGTTTGCTGCGACTACTGTGAAACGGATTAGTACGCTGTGTAGTCTGCTGCCGGGCGACCAGCGTGTTTTTATGTGCTGATAGATATTGCAGTACACTTTCCGGTATTTCATCTACAAAGCGTGACGGCAGGGCAAAGTGAGTCTGCCCGTGCAACAGGCGTTGTTGTGCCATGGTTAAATACAGGCGTTTGCGTGCCCGGGTAATGGCCACATACATCAGACGTCGTTCTTCTTCCAGCCCATCCTTCTCCGCCATGCTGTACTCGCTCGGGAACAAGCCTTCTTCTAATCCCGTGAGAAAAACTGCGTCGAATTCCAGCCCTTTGGCTGCATGTACCGTCATTAACTGCAAGGCATCTTCCCCCTGTCCGGCCTGATGTTCACCCGCTTCCAGTGAAGCGGTGCTTAAAAAGGACAGTACAGCGAATAACGGATCGTTTTCATCATATTCTGGTTCACTGTCAAAACCAGATTCCTGCGGTTTGAATGCCACGGCAGCATTCAGTAATTCCTCCAGATTATTGATACGCTCCTGCTGCTCACCTTTCTGAGTACGGTAATATTCCATCAGGCCGCTATCGTAAATGGCTGCGGTCATCAGCTCCGGCAGCGAAACTTGTGCGGTCTGTGCCTGTAAATTTTCAATCAGGTGTACAAAAGCGGCAATTTTACTGTTCTTAGCGGCCAGACTGGAGGCGGCCTGCCACAGCGAAATACCGGTTTGACTGGCTGCTGCCTGAATGTTTTCAATAGTGCGTGTGCCGATACCGCGTGTGGGTACATTGATTACCCGTAATAATGCATTATCATCATCGGGATTGACTGCCAGCCGAAGATAAGCCAGAGCATGTTTGATTTCCTGACGCTCATAAAAGCGTAAACCACCATAAATTTTATAGGGTATGCCGGCACGAAACAAAGCCTGTTCCAGCACACGGGATTGGGCATTGCTGCGATACAATATCCCCATCTGCATGTAATCCAGCCCTTCACGGTGTAAAGCCTTGACTTCATCAACCACAAACTGGGCTTCTTCTATATCATTGATCGCCTGAAGTACGCGGATTTTTTCACCACTGCCAGATTCTGTGTGCAGATTTTTACCCAGACGGCTGGCATTATGCGCAATCACAGCATTGGCTGCGGTAAGAATATTGCCGACGGAACGGTAATTCTGCTCCAGCCGGATGGGTTCACTTACACCGAATTCGTGCAGAAAACGCGTCATATTCGCTACTTCCGCGCCACGAAAACGGTAAATACTCTGGTCATCATCACCAACGGCAAAAACCGCTGCATGTTCACCGGCCAGCAGCTTTAACCAGGCATACTGTAATTTGTTTGTATCCTGAAATTCATCAATCAAAACATGATTAAAACGATTCTGGTAATGGCAGCGTAACACATCATTGCTTTGCAGTATTTCATAACTGCGCAACATCAGCTCAGCAAAATCCACTACCCCTTCATTCTGGCACAAACTATCATAAGCAGCATAGCATTCAATCATCAGCCGTTCATGCGGGTCGCGCGCCGTCAAACGGGACGCGCGCAGACCATTTTCTTTTTGTGCATTGATGAATCCCTGCAAACTGCGCGGTGCAATTACTTCATCGGCAATATTCAACTGTTTGAGTAAACGCTTTACTACAGCTAGCTGGTCGCCAATATCAAGTATTTGAAATGTTTTCGGCAGTCCGGCTTCCTGATGGTGCAGGCGCAAAAAACGATGGCACAGGCCATGAAACGTACCCAGCCATATTGCGCGTACCGAAACCGGTAATAGCGCACTCAGGCGCAATTGCATTTCTCTGGCCGCTTTATTGGTAAAAGTTACCGCCAGAATGCTGTGTACACTGGCCTGACCAGTCTGCAACAACCAGGCAATACGGGTAGTTAAAACCCGGGTTTTACCACTTCCTGCCCCCGCCAGCACCAGCGCCGGTTGCGCAGGCCAAGTTACGGCAGCTAACTGTTCACTATTTAGGCCGGCCAGCAGGCCAGCAGAAGATAAAATTTCCATAGTGCTTATTGTAGCTGATTGAGGCTGAAAAATCGCTGTGAAAAATATGTCTGTGGTCTATGATGTACATACTTAAATGGCTGAATAATAATGTATACCTTGCTGTTCAGGCGCGCTTGGCTGAATCTGGATAATACATGCAGTGTTAAATTCCGGCTGATAGCACCGGAAAAACGGGCACTATATTTCCGTGTAACCGCTTTATGAATCAGAAAATAGCACAGCAAAGTACCATAGTGCCTGCACATAAACTCAGGACATGCCCAGCCAGCTTTTTCAATAACCATTGCAGAACATACAATAGATTGGCCATTATTGCGCGTAAGTACAGTCTGATTTATCCAAAACCGAAAACCAGTATGCAAAGCGAAAGTCGGCAATTTTAGCTATATTAACCATCCCACCAATACCGCCACAGAGTAGCGGATCGAGAACCAAATAAAGGGTTAAATCAAGTTGTTTTTTCATTTACTTCTTTATTGATGTGAATCACCGAATAGCGAAAGCTGATCTAAAAGTGACACAGCATAAGTGCCTAATCCTTGTTGTTTATTGGCCAGTTCACCCGCCCGTTTCATCATATAACAAGCAGAAGCCGTGGCTAATAAGGCATCAGTAGAAACTGCAATAAAAGCAGCAACCATGGCCGATAGTGAACAGCCTGTTCCCGTCACCTTAGTTAAATTAATATCACCGCCTGCTATACTGTAAGTATTATGACCATCTGTCACATAATCAACATCGCCTGTAATAGCAATGATAGTTTGATATTTTTGGGCAAGTAAATTAGCTGCCTTCAAAGCTGATTCAGTCGAGTCTTGACTGTCTGGTCCCTTTGAAGAAGAATTCTGCCCGCTTAATGCTAATATTTCTGAAGCATTACCCCGAACAACAGTTGGTTTTAATAATAATAATTGATGAGCAATTTCTGAGCGATAAATCAGAGCAGAGCCGACTGCTACCGGATCTAAAACCCAAGGTAATTGGTTTTTCTGGGTTTCAGCAGCTGCCAGTAACATACTTTTGGCAGTATTGTTGTTAATCGTGCCAATATTAACTAATAAACTATTTGCAACATTAACAAAAGCAGTGACTTCTTGCTCCGCAATAACCATTGCCGGCGAAGCCCCGATAGCAAGTAGCACATTAGCCGTAAAATTCTGTACTACATCATTAGTAATGCAATGTACCAGTGGGCACTGATCCTTAACACGTTTAATAAAAGGAATGGCTTGCGCAGCTTGCAGCGGTTTTAATACAGACATATTCTTTCCTTATTAATAACTTTTCAATATCGGGAAGAATTTGCCAATTTACAATGAATATGGCTTAGACTTCCCTACGCTGGTATAACCCAGATCAGGTTCAACGGGTAAAATCTCAGTTTTTGATTCAAACAAAAACACCCCGAGTCGAAACAATTATCAAAACAACGAATTTATTATGAACTGACTAACGACCTTAAACAAGTTATTCTAATCATCTTCCACATTATTAATACTTACCCAGTCTGGTAAGAAGATTATCAGGCAATGATTGTCTTTGGCCGATCAATCGGTTTAATAACAATTACATCTTTACCTCATCCAACAGCGGCAATAATGGCCTCTAAGAGAAATTTAACTTATTAAAATTTTACTAATCGTATTAATGTTTACCTTTAGCAAGCACTTTAATAATTTCAGATTTCCTTTGCTCTCCCGCATGAACGGTTATATTAAATTGTCCATTCAAAACAGCATCTGGACAATTTTAATTTGGCCAGTGAAATTTTATCGTTAGCCAAAGGCATAGTTTTGTCAGCGGCAAAGATGTACTATATCTGATAAGCATCATTTATATAACGCACACTTTGGTATCGTCGAACATACTTAATGGCTGAAGCTTTTCACCTGTCAGTAGCACAGATGCCACCAGTCTCAGATAATTCATCCTGCTTTTAGAGTTCATACCACAGCAGCCAGTACAAATTAATCAGGTGTACTAAGCGGGCTCAGCCCCGGTAAGTCAGCAAAACTGCGTTCGCGTACAATCTGGCAGAAATTGTCCAGATAGCTTTTATTACCATCAGATTCACGTATTGCAGCATATAACTCACTTTGCAGCGGAATATCGCCAATCTGCCGTGCTACCACATAACCCTTTTCCAGATACGGCATCACCGTCCAGTAAGGTAAGGCAGCAATACCGCGCCGGCTTGATACCAGCTGAATAATAGCAATAGTTAATTCACTATTGCGGCGCGCGGGCTGCACACCAGCCGGTTTTAATACCTTGCGCAATAAATCCAGCATATCATCTGGTACCGGATAAGTGATAAGCGTTTCATCCACAAAATCCTGCGCCTGCCATACACTTTTAGATGCCAGCGGATGATCCTTGGCACAGATACCCACCATCTCATAAGCAAACAGCGGTTGAAAAATAATACCCGGCTGTGGCGCATATTCAGACACAATGGCCAGATCAGCCCGATGAGTCAGCAACAAACCCACAGGATCAGCCTGAAAGCCGGACACAATATCCAGCTCCACCTTCGGCCACAGCGGCCGGAAAGCATCCATGGCCGGCATCAGCCAGTCAAAACAAGTATGGCACTCCACCGCCACGCGCAGCTCCCCTGCTCCCCCCTCAATAATCTGTGCTATATCCAGCTCAGCTACCGTAGCCAGCGGTGTAATTTCGTGTGCTAATTGCAACAGACGCATACCAACCGGTGTAAAATGAATAGGGTTGGATTTACGTTCAAACAAAGGAGTGCCATAAAACTGTTCCAGAACACGAATCTGATGTGACAGCGCAGACTGAGTCAGAAAAACCCGCTTGGCAGCCATTGATACACTGCCGGTTTCTTCCAGAGCCAGCAAAGAGCGTAAATGGCGCAATTCAATAATCGACTCCATGTTCTCCACCTTCTATTAGCATTTTAACTACGAATCCAAGTTAAAAAATTCATAAACAGCAGCACTATATATAAACAAAAATTATATGGCTAACATAATTAGCACCTTGCTGATAACCATTTATCTATTTCCCCAACTAGACATTTATATACCATATCATATTCTCATCCCGATTGTACTGAAATGTAATATTAAAAATATTCATACAGAACAGCAAAATTTATCGCTTGCCGTCATGCCACAACTCACGCACACTGCTAATTATTGAAATCCATCATTCGCATAGAATAGAGAGAAATAAATATGAATACATTCCATCTGTCTGGTTACCCACGTGTTGGCGCCAAACGAGAATTAAAATTTGCGGTTGAAGCTTTCTGGAAAGGCAGCAAAAGTGAAGCCGAACTGCGCCAGATTGCTGCCGATATTCGCCAGAAAAACTGGGCAACTCAGATTGCAGCCGGCGCAGATTTGCTGCCCGTAGGTGACTTTTCCTATTACGACCACGTATTAGATACCCTGTGTGCACTTGGCGCCATTCCTGCACGCTTTGGTTTTGATGCAGCCAACCTGACATTAAGCCAGTATTTCGAACTGGCACGCGGCAATGCCACTCAGGTAGCCATGGAAATGACCAAATGGTTTGATACCAACTACCACTACATCGTGCCAGAATGGCATCAGGACACCAGCTTTAAAGCCAACGCAACCAACCTGATTGCCCAGATTGAAGAGGCCAAAGCCACCGGACATGATATCAAACCCACCCTAATAGGCCCGCTTACCCTATTATGGTTAGGTAAAGAAAAAGATACCGGCCATAACCGTCTGCAACTATTGCCGCGTCTGCTGCCTGAGTACCAGAAACTTTTACGTGCACTGGCTAATGCCGGTGTTGACTGGATCCAGATTGACGAACCCATTCTTGCCGTCGATATTGCCCGCGAATGGCTGGATGCTTTTGCGCCTACCTATCAGGAACTGGCTATTACCGGCACACGGATCATCATTGGCACCTATTTTGGTAGTGTTGCCGAACATCTTAATTTGCTCAAAAGCCTGCCAGTAAACGGCGTACATATCGATTGCGTACGGGCACCGGAACAACTGGCCGAATTTGCCAATGCATGGCCGGAAAACAAAGTACTGTCTGTTGGCCTGATTGACGGTCGCAACGTCTGGCGTGCCAATCTGCGTGAAGTAATTGATTTACTGGCACCAGTTGCCACCCAGTTAGGCAACAACTTATGGATTGCACCAAGCTGCTCACTGTTACACAGCCCGCAGGATTTAAGCGTAGAAGAGAAACTTAACCCCGAAATCAGAAACTGGCTTGCCTTTGCTGCCCAGAAATTACAGGAACTGGGCATCATCAAACAGGCACTGGCGCACGGTAAAGACACCGTACAGGAAGCACTCGCTACTTCTGATGTGGCCGCTGCCGGACGCAAAACCAGCAAACTGATTCATAATGACAAAGTTGCAGAACGCGTAGCCAACCTGCGCGCTCATGCCGACCAGCGCCATAGCCCGTTTGCACAGCGGATTGAAAAACAACAGGCATGGATGAATCTGCCCTTACTGCCCACCACAACCATAGGTTCATTCCCACAAACTCAGGAAATCCGGCAGGCACGTGCAGCCTTTAAAAAGGGCGAACTGAGCGCGGCTGATTACGAAGCCGCCATGAAAAAAGACATTGCCTACTGTGTAAAACAGCAGGAACAACTGGATATCGACGTACTGGTGCATGGTGAAGCCGAACGCAACGACATGGTCGAATACTTTGGTGAACAACTGGATGGCTACTGTTTTACCCAGTATGGCTGGGTGCAAAGCTACGGCTCCCGCTGCGTAAAACCCCCGATTATTTTTGGAGATGTTGCCCGTCCCAAAGCCATGACCGTTGCTTGGTCTGCCTATGCCCAGTCCCTAACCAAACGGCCGATGAAAGGCATGTTAACTGGTCCGGTAACCATGATGAAATGGAGCTTTGTGCGTAACGATGTACCATTGAGTCTGGTGTGCAAACAAATTGCACTGGCACTGAACGACGAAGTACTGGATCTGGAAAAAGCCGGTATCCGCGTAATCCAGATTGATGAACCAGCCATTCGTGAAGCCCTGCCACTGAAACGTGCACAATGGGATGAATATCTGGCTTGGGCATGTGAATCATTCCGCCTTACCTCAACCGATGCCGACGACAGCACCCAGATTCACACCCATATGTGTTATTCCGAATTCAACGACATACTGCCCGCCATTGCCAGCATGGATGCTGATGTAATTACCATCGAAACCTCACGTTCCGATATGGAATTACTGGATGCCTTTGTCAAATTCAGCTACCCCAATGATATCGGCCCCGGCGTTTACGATATCCACAGCCCGCGTGTACCTACCGAAGCAGAAGTAGAACACCTGCTGCGAAAAGCACTGAAAGTAATCGACCAGCGACGATTATGGGTAAATCCCGATTGCGGCCTCAAAACCCGTGGCTGGCCAGAAACCACCGCAGCCCTGCAAGTGATGGTTAATGTTACCAAAAAACTACGTGCCGAATTAAACGCCTAAACCTACCAGATTAGCGTTATGCACAACCGAACCGCTCCGACAAAACCGGAGCGGTTTTCCGTATCAGCTCCCTTAACTAACATTCAGGAAAATACCAGCAACTCACGGATTCAAATAATCGAATCAGGATAAAATGTGCCTATAAAATACCCTGTATTAGACAGATACATACAGGCACATTTCCGCATAAATCATATATTTACTGCATAATTGCTATAAAATAGTAATGAAAATAAAACCATAGCCACAGCATTTGTTTGATACAGATCACTTTCCCTAAACTACCAAACATAACAGCATATAAACGTCTATCCTGATACATAATTATATGATTACAAGCTGAAAATATTGCTATTCTTTAATAAAGCAACCTGTTACAGCCAGAAGCAGTAATACAAACGCTTGCCGTTTAGCATCTAACTGTATAACTGAATACTAACTGATTGATTAACATGCTACTTATTGCAAAGTAATATTTTGGTATTGGAGCTATATTTATTCCAGACAAGAGACAGCAAACAATAGCAGTCGTCAAAGAATAAAAGGCAAACAATACAAAGCACATATTGCAGTCATAAAGAATGAGTTTATCTGATTACCTGACAAAACCATAGCTTATATGGTCAAATTTTATACTTAACTATTATTAGGGGGAAAATTGGCTAAAGGATATTTTTAAGGGTTGGAGATCGCACCACTTGTGGTGGCAAAATAATCAGTGGTGACAGCATGATTTTATGGCATGGTATTGCCGCAGCCTGGGAAAGAGATTGGGTTACCTGTGGACAACATAGCGGCACCTATCGCATCACAGGCGGAGTAAGCAGTATGTTTAGCCCGACCAAAAAACTGGCCGGCTCAATCAGCAGCATCAGTACCTGCCCGTGTAATGCACGCTTTATTCCAACCATCACCGACAGTTATATTGATGACACATTGTCCAAACCCATTAAAAGTATGCCGTATTCACGCAGCTTTTATACTCAATCACCAGAAAACATCAAAATTTATGGTGTGGCTTATGCCATCAAAACCTCTTCACACCTAGTGGAAGGTGAATCAAGCTGGGATGGTCATCTGGAATCGATACAAACCCCGCAACCTGAGTCGGTAGAAGTAAGCTATTTTATTCAGACTAAATTAGGAATGTAACCATGCCAGAATTGATTACCCATACCATGAAATCTGCACCCAAGATTACCCTGAATGCAGATATTTTTTCCATAGACCAGATTCCAGCTGCAATGGATAACATGGGCTGAAAAGTAGCACCGCAACTCATGCGGCACTGGTTTAGCGGAAAACCGGCCAAAGGTTTTACTGAAGCCACAAAAAATACCTATATGACGGGACCGGCAATAAATATTCCATTACAGCATGTAAATGATTCTATTGTGAAAATGGAGTGGGCGTTGAGATATAAACCTGTGCAGAAAGGTTTTGCAAAACTGAAAGAAGATTGGGCAAGCCCAAAAGGAAAAGAACAACTGGGCAAAAAACTTATTAAGAATAATGGTATTCTCAGAAATTATAGAGATGTTAAGGAAATTGATACATTAACTGTAGTAAATAAGACTAAAATAGGCGATTATCTATGGGGTTTTGGAAAAACCATTAATGATTATTTCGGCGCAATAGGTAAGGTAAATTTAAAAGTTGCACCACAGGGGTATCAGGATAAATTTCAGGGAAAAGATGTCTTTATTACCGAGGCCATCGGATTTTATATCAAAGACAGCTATGATTTTTTCGGTGAGGAATTTCTCGGGATCTGGAATAAAAAAGGCATACTCAGCAAAAAACAAGCATTGCTATATATGGATGCCTACGAGCTTAAAAAGTGGAAACTCTTATATGATATGAAGATGCAATGGACGGTGCCCGTATATAACAAAGATTTCAGGCAATGGCAGCGCATAAGGAATACCGGCATAGATTTTATTGTTTTTTCAGATATTTTATGGATTCCCCCCTTTATCGAAGCATAGAATTATTGAGTTATTAAACAAATAATCTTAAAAATAATTGTTTCAGCTTTATTGCCGTCTTTATTTATTTAGATTATTTTTTCATCTTCAGCAATTTATGGCAATTTTAATCAGAAATCTTCTATCCTAAGCGAAAATGGAGAATATAAACTGATTATTTATAAACACTTCCCTACATCCCAGAGGAAATAAAAAGTGAAATATAATGCTATTGAGATATTTATTAAAACGATTCTGCGGAAAGATATAAATTTTGTAAAAAAATTAATATTTATTCTTTTAACACTAATTGCGTTTATATGGTGGTTACTTTTCTCCTCTTCCTGTTTTTATGGTGATTTTAATTTGTATTACACCAAAGAGGGCGATGATGGTGAGTATTACTTAAATATGTATCAACATCTGCCCACCACACAGATTGCGGTCTATAAGCTAATAGATGGATACGACAAATATTTTTGAGTTTTATATAATAAAGATGGCAAGGAGATATGGCATTCACCTTATTATGCCTATTTAAGTGATACGATAGGTGGTTTGGTTATTCCTACTAAAAAAAGCAATTTATTAAGGTATTCAAGTAATGGAGAATGGGAAGTGATAGATTTAACGGATAAAATAAATCAAGTAAACGGTAAAAAATAAAGAAATCAGCATAGATGGTTAGCGGTGGATTTAGCCAGCCTATCATCAGGTAGCGGAGTTTTAGATAATGAAAAAAATCATAAAAAGCATCATAAAAATCATCATAGGGATATGCTATTTTGCATTTTTTTACTGGTTATGCCTGTTTTCCTCATCCAGTTTTTATGGTGATTTTAATCTTTATACAACAATAAGGAGTGACGATGGAGAATACTATGCCAATATATATAAACATTTGCCCACATCACCTATTTCTATAGTGCAAATACTGGGAGGCAATAAATACTTCACAGTTTTATATAATAAAAAGGGAGAAGAATTGTGGAGGGTATCTTACTTTGACTATATTGGTGAGGAATCACTGGTTGATATGATGGCTTTTCCTGATGAAACAAATAATGTCTTTATCTGCCCAACAAATCATGGATTGGATGGGCATGATTTTTCCAAAACCATACGCAATCATAAATTACAGTAAATCATTTTATATAGGTGGTTTATGAAAAAGATATTGCTAAAGCTCATTATTTTATCTTCGTCTTGTCTGGCTATTACATGGTTACTGCTGTTTTCCTCAAAAGAATAACAACAAGCATTTGTGGCTTATGCTTATTGGTACAATCATCAAGCTTACATTCATCCTTAGGCTATTTGCCTGCGGTAGAATTTAACAAATAGCTATTCCTTAATTTTGTTGTTTGAATAGGTGTTGCCATTCCAATTGGATTGATACCTTTTAGCAACATTGCGCAAGTAAAGAGATAACCAAAATGATTAACAATTTATAACACTGAAGGCCACAAGAGGCACTAAAATATAATATTCGTTGCATATAAAACCCGCTGCGTAATTTCTATGTGAACCGGGTACAAAATGTGAAATATTTACATTTTTAATTATACCTATGTATAATCAGGAAAATATTTAACAGTTTGGTGGTATTGATTCAAGTAAGGCGACTGTATCGTAGTTAAATAATCTGAGAGACATCGTATGAGCACTGTAAATATAAAACCAAAGAAAAGCAAAATTATGCAAAAAAGAAATTTTCTATTTCTCGCTGTCAGCAGCGCATTAGCAGTCGTTTCATTATCCCAAGCGCGCGCTGCGGTCAATAACTTTGCAGAGGTTCCTTTCTATTTACAGGGTAAAACTACTACAACTAAGGCATACAACGTTAAGCCTAATGTTGCGCTTTATATCGATGATTCAGGTAGTATGGTTACAAATTTAACTCTAAAGTGTCCTGTAGTCCATACCTATACATGTCAGAGCTTGTTTCCTAATCACATGTGTGCAAATTGGGGAAGAGCGGTAGTTTCCAACAAGGAGGTTTCCCTTAAGTGGGGTGAACCACAGACTGTGATTAAAGATGATCCCAAGGAACTATCACCGGAAAAACATACAATAACTTATTATTTGGGTTGCCGCTATGATGGAGTTACGAGACTAGATGCGGTTAAAAATGCACTCAATTCTGTTATTGATAAATATAGCGACAAATTTTATTTTGCGCTACAGCCAATGAATGGTTGGTTGAGGTATGAGGCGGATCCTAATAGACCAGGTTTTCTTCGTCGTATTAGTTTTAATAAGTTTTACGACACCTCAAAACCAGAAGAATATCGGCAGCTTAAAGACTATATTAACGGTGATAGCAGTAAATTCATTTATCCTTTGCTACCGGGCGGAGGTACGTTTACTCATCAGCGGTTAAATGCCATAGTAAGAAATACTGTTTTCAATAAATTACGCTATCGTTGTCAAAAATCTTATTTAATCATTTTCTCTGATGGCGAAGCAGCAGACGTTTGGCCTCTGGATGATCGAACAAGATTTCGTGATTGGTTTGGAGGGCAGGCGGGTTATTATGATGGTTATTTTGATGAGAATAAAGAACCTCGCGAAGTTATATCCGTACCAGAGGTTAAGAAATTACAGTATTATACGGATATCTTACGGACAAAGAGCTTTGGTAACTATATCTATAAGAAATCATTTGTAGATGAGTTTGGAGGGACGGCTCGTTACGCTACCGAAGACGACGGATTGACATACTACTATGAAAAGTGGCCTATTCTCCCCAAGCGTGATAGTCTCAGGAGAACGGTGGATGAGGCCGGGAAACCATGGGATAGTGAAATACCAGATTCAAAGTCAGGAGAAAGGTTTACCCAGACGGTAACAACTTACACGATTGGCTCAGGCCTTGGCGCAATTCAGAAAGCTATTGATTATTTAAGAAATGGCGCATCTCCCAGACCAGAGCGAGATCCGACAAAACAAGATCCGGAGCGTTATTTTTTCAAGGCAGATAATGCAGATGAGATTTTAAACGCTTTTGAAAGTATTTTTAAAGAGATAGGTGGCGAGACAACGGAAGGAACCATAATTACAACGGCCAAAACGCCTAAAATAGGTGTATCCAGTAGCTCAAATACTGCAAGTCGTTCGATTATGGCTACGGTTAATACGGGTACCTGGAGCAGCCGGATTTGCATCAACAAACCTGATGCAACTGCTGAGGACATAAAAGCATGTGAAGTGCAGCCATCATTCAGCAATCGCCAACTGGTACTGAATGACGGTGGTACTTCTTACCTATATTCAGGTTCTATGCAGGACTTCAGCAATAAGTATTTCAAAATCCCAGATAATGAAAAGAAAAATACAACTGAATGGCGCGATGGCCTGTTAAACTGGCTTAATCGTTCTAATAATGAAAGTCAGAACAAGCCACAAGATTTTGTTCTGGATTATCGTAAGCGCGACGATATGGGAGAGATTTTAGACAATGATATAGAGACGATTGGTGATGAGGTATATGGCTTGCAGAAATTTCTGATTACCTCCACCAACGAAGGTATGGTCTATGTGTTTCAGGCAGCCAATAACGAAAGCCATCCCTATGATTTAAAATTTAATTATATGCCGATGCAAATGGATCGGGATGGTAGTGATGATCTTGTCCGCTATCATTACCAGAATTTGGTTGCCAATAATTATGGCAAAGACGATGCACACCCGCACGAGTATTTGCTTAATGGTGGTTTTGTTGTGGTGGGCACCCCTACTTTACCTAACAAGCCCAAACAGTATTTCATGGTCTCCAATATGGGACAGGGTGGTCGTGGTGCTTTCGCAATCAACATCGGTGGGCAGGATATTGCCACAGGCAGAAATATAGCTGTGGATAATATGAGTAGTAATACGTGGTATAAAGATTTATTCCTGTTTCAAACACCTAGTGGATTAGCCAACGAATTTGGCTATACTCTGGGTAGACCCGGTGTCGGTATCGTACGCATTAACAAAGATCCAC
Organism: Snodgrassella sp.; assembly: GCF_024103505.1. Lineage (NCBI taxonomy): Bacteria > Pseudomonadati > Pseudomonadota > Betaproteobacteria > Neisseriales > Neisseriaceae > Snodgrassella > Snodgrassella sp. The sequence goes on along the minus strand of NZ_JAGGIJ010000002.1, from coordinate 212,555 downwards.
AAGCTTCAACAACTTCAATAACCGATCATCTGCGTGAAGTGGCGGTGCTTAATAACGGTTATAATTATCCAGGCAAAGAAGTTTCTGATAATGAATCAGCCTTATATTTTTATGATATTTTAGGCGTGGATATCGGAACCGACAGCTACCAGAAAACGGGATACAATAAAGGAGAGTTGATTAAAAAACTAATAGCTGATACTAACGGAGGTGGCCTTTCAGGCCCGGTTGGCTACGATATAAACAATGATGGTGTGACTGATATAGTTTATGCCGGAGACTATGGCGGTAACCTGTATCGATTCGATATTCGCAATCCGGATCCGGATAAATGGACAGTCAGAAAAATCTTTACTGCCCAAGGTCCGATAACCATAACGCCTACTTTATTTAAACCAAACCCTGAAGATCCGCGTGCAGATCACAAAATAATTATTGTCTTTGGCACAGGCAGCGATATATACCAGTCTGATAAAGATAAGAAAGACCAGCAGGCAATATATGGCATATATGATGATTATGATCAGCCAGCTAATACAGTAATTACTCATGATCAGTTACTGAAACAAACGATGTCCTATAACGGAGATAACGGTAACGGTACACTCAGTAACTCAAAATTTGAGCCTACACGGCACAAGGGCTGGTACTTTACACTGAATACAGATGGAGAGCGGGTGGTAACCAGAATTGAAAGTCTTCTAACAACAGGAGTTGCGGTTACCCGAGCCTATAATGTGACGCGAAGTGGTGATTTGCTAGACGATCCCTGCAGACAAACAACCACAAGCGAAGAAACAAAAGTTTTGTCACGCCTGACACAATTTAATGTCAGAACGGGTGGCGCGCTTACACAGGATGCACCGCGTGTTGTTACAAATGATGGTGATTCAAGCTCCAGCAGCAAGAGTATCGTGGGCATGTATGCATTGAGAATAGTTACTAATGGAAACGGTCAGTTTAACAACTTAGACACTTTAGTGTCAGGAAATCAGGATGTGGGTGGTCATAAGAAACAAGATAAAGATATGTGTGCCCGTAAACCTCTCGAGGTTCACAGTTCTAATGGCATGGCTGGTGCAGAAAATGTCCCAATGTGCCCGATAAGCTTCAAACGATTATCATGGCGGGAAGTTAAAACCGATTATAACCAATAATTGCAGAGGCTATAAAAACAGTCAGATAAATATTTATCTGACTGTTTTTTTATTGAGTAATTGACGGTATTCCTTTTCGATTAAATCTCTAAAAGCAATATTGCCAGTAACAGAAGATTGATCAATGGTTTTTTGACTGATCTGGAAAGCCAGCTGTGATTTAATCTATCTTAATGATTTGATGTATCTCGAAAAAAGCTGAGGCGGGTATGCTGGTTAAGAAGCTTATATAGCTTTGTATTCAGTATTTTGGCCGTTTTGTTAAGAGAATCTAATGTAGTGAAATCATACTATTGTATGTTATTTTTATAATATGGCTATGAATAAAATATAGAACACTAAAACAGGCCGCATGATTTTTACGTGAGTACGGTACTAAGCTTCGGGTATTTACGCGGATATTGGCAGATATTGCTGGCTATGGGTAATGTACTATTGTGCTGTTTAATGATAAATAAATTCAATATATTTATTTTGCATAATTTTCAACGGAATTAACCAGAATAGAAATGCAGACTGCTTAAAAGCAGTCTGCGCAGGCTATTTTGATTTTGTATACTTAGTTAACCTGATATCTGGCCAGTACTGCGCGAATTTGCGGCAATGCGGCACGAGCCGCCTGTTCACCTAGCTGGATAGCCTGAGTTTTCTGGTCAAAGCCACCAACAGTGCCCAGTTTTTGCACCTGCGGGCGAATAATCACTTGTGCCTTGCTCAATTCGCTGCTTAATGCGGAAGCACTCATAATATTAAGGCTCTGGTCGAGGTAAGAAAAGAAACCTTCACTGGTGAGGCGTGCAGGTTTGGCGGAAATGTCTACGGCAATCACCACATTGGCACCAAGCTGTCTGGCGGCACTAACGGGTACAGGGGCAACCAGTCCGCCATCTACAAACCGTTTATTACCGATAACTACAGGCTGAAAAATATTGGGAATGCTGGCCGAAGCCCGTACTGCCTGCCCGGCATTACCACTGGTGAATACAGCCATGCGTCCGGTACCAAATTCAGTGGCTACTGCGCCAAAGCGGATAGGAAATTGCTGAATCGGTTTATTACGTACTTTGGTGTTGATGTAATCTTGCAGTTTCTGCCCTTTGATAAAGCCGGAAGTAGACAATACTGGGTCGACTAAGTCTGATTTATTCAGTATTTCAGCCTCCAGCTCCAGTCGGTCGGGGCTCATGCCTGAGGCATACATGCTGCCCACAAGTGCGCCGGCGCTGGTGCCGGTAACGATGCGTACCGGAATGTGGTTTTCCTGTAATACTTTAATCACGCCGATATGGGCAAAACCTTTGGAAACGCCACCACCAAGTGCCAGCCCGATGACGGCACGAGGCTTGGCCGGCGCCGTTGGTGTGGGCGGAACAGTATTTTTACAGGCAGTAATGGTGATAAATGTGGTAATAATCAGTACGCTATTGCGCAGCAATGCTGTGAATTTCATATGATATTAAGGTTTAAATGTTTTAGTTGGAGAGGATGGGTAAAATTGTATTGGTGTGGCATTGTCTGGCAGTATTTGTTTTTTAACGCCATGTCCATATACGAGTTCAAGCGTTACGTTATGGATATCATTGTTTTTCCAAGCCTGAACCAGAATGCGCACCGCATCAATTTCGTTATCAAATTGCAGGCTCTGCCACAGGCCGGCTGTGCGCATGTCATCAATAAAGCGTTCTGCTTTTGTGTATTGCAGGGTAAGCATGTTCATGTCCATCACAGGGTCGTAAAAGCCATGCTGATACAGCATGTCCCCAAGATCGTGCATGTCGAGCAAATGTGGCGTTTTAACCACTATACCCGCCGTGCGCCATAGTGTCAGCACTTCTTTCAGGGTATCCGCACCAAAATGGCTGAAAAAAAGTAAACCATCTGGGCGTAAAGCGCCCGCCCAGTTATTTATCACCGCTATGGGGTCAGCCTGATGAATCAGACCGAGATTACTCCACACCATATCGGCAGCCTGATTGCTGGGAAGCTGATCAGAAACGGTTTGTACAGGCAGGCTGCTATTGAACTTCTGCAACCAGTTGAGTTTAGCTTTGCGCATGGCCTGCGCTGCCTGTAAATAGCGATCACGGCTGTCAAATTCCTGAAACCGGGCATGTGGATAACGCATCTTGAGCAGCCGGTAACTTTCATTACCATCAGCGGCGGCCAGCAGGATGTGCGCCGGTGGCTGCCTCAGAATACTCAGACGTTCGTCCAGAGTAGCGGCCAGATGGGCATGGAGAAACCAGTCTGGCTGGTGTGGCAGAGTTGTCATGAATATCGTTCCCAAAATTGGCTCAGTACACGGGCAAATTCATCAGGGTGGCTTAAAAATGGTGTATGTGCAGCCTGTGGCAGGAGACACCATTCACTTTGCGGTAGCTGCTGATGCAGATATTCTCCCATGCGAGGTGGCGTAATTGCATCGCGGCCACCATAAATCAGTAATACCGGACAGTTTATGCTACTGAGTAAAGGGCGTAAATCAGCTTGTTCTAACGCATACAAGGCAGCGTTAAGCGCAGCCGGCGGCCCATACTGGCAGATGGCAGGCACCAGACTGTTGAGACAGGCGTGTGCAGAAGGATCTGCATACAGCATCTGCAACTGTAGAAACTCATGCATGTATTTGGGATAATCCTCGCTGAACCTGCTGGCCATCATATTGAGGCTAACACGTTGCAAACCTTGCGGATAGTCGCTGCTGGCTATTAGTTTGGCCAGACTGGCCGTCAGGCACAGCGAAGCTACTTTGTCTGGATAGCGTGCAGCCAGACTTAATGCCACCATGCCACCCAGTGACCAGCCAAGTAAATGAGCAGGATAACTTAGTTGTGTGGCCAGCCGGTCGGCAATACTGTCTATATTGAAAGTACCATCAAATGGTGCGCAGCCATGACCGGGCAAATCAGGCGTAGCCCAGTGTTTTTGCCAAGCAGCAGGCAGATATGCCTGCAAAGGGTCGAATATATGGTGATTGGCGCCCCAGCCGTGAATCAGTAAGGTTTGGGAAGGTGTAGTCATGGGAATGATTTCATTACTCACTTCATTCTGGCATACCTGTATTGGTGTGCCACATTGCTTATTATGCCACGATTATGCACATGTCTCAGGTTTGTGCCGGCTGTGCTGGGATGATATGGCTGATTTGCAGCGTACCGATACAGATCTGTGCCCGCGTTGCTGTGGTGGCCGGCTTTCGGCTGGCTTTTGCGAGCAGTGCCAGCAGCAATGGCCGTTTACCACCTTATATGCCAGTTATCGCTATGCAGCACCATTGCAGCAGATGCTGAGCGCATTCAAGCATCAACGGCAGCTCGCCTTGCTGGATACATTGGCGGCACTGATGCTGGCGCAGCCACCGCAATGGCTGGAGCAAGTAAAGATAGATGCTGTGCTGGCTATGCCATTGAGCCGTAAACGTCTGTTTGAGCGCGGTTTCAATCAGAGCCAGCTGCTTGCCACAATCATTGCCCGGCATTATGCGCTGCCTGTGCTGCGGCCAGACTGCGTACACCGTTGCTACCGGCCACCACAATCAACTTTGAAAAAATCGGTACGGCCGCGCAATGTACGCGGTATATTTCGTTTTAATCAGGCAGTAAAAAAACGTAACCTGTTGTTAATTGATGATGTTGTGACCACAGGTGCAACAATTACTGAGTTGGCGCGAGCCCTTAAAAAATCAGGTGTCTCACGCGTTTATGTCTGGACACTGGCGCATCCGGAATGAAAAATCTTTGACAGACAAAGGGCTATTTGGCATAGTGTCGCCCTGTTAAATAACTGATTCAATTATTAACTGCGTTACAATTTTGGCATTTTGCCAATTAGTAAGCAACTTTTTGAACCCGCCAATGTGCTGTAATAAATAACAGCCGGCGTTTGTTCTTGCCAATTGAGGTTATAGCCTCTCCCGCCACATTTTACCGTGGCCGCCGCTGTTTTTTGCTGTCTTAGTATAAATTCAGTTTTTACCGGATAAAGTATTGTTGTAAACAACAATGGTTGTGCGTCTGGTTTTTGCGTCTTTTACTCAAAGAAACGGAAATACGGTTTGATCAGGATTAAAGTATTATTTGTCAGTCTGGCGATGATGTTTGGTTTTAGCATGGCTTATGCCAAACAGAGCAGTAATTTGTCAGCGCCGGTTTATCATGCTAAAAAATCAGTATCTAATCTTAAAGTAGTACCAGCAGAACATCTGCATAAAACAGCTAATCTTAGCTATCAGGTAGCAGGAAAACGCTACTATCCTCTACAAAAAGTAGCCAGCTTCAATCAGGTAGGACGTGCTTCCTACTATGGTAAAAATTTTCAGGGTCGCCGTACTTCTTCCGGTGAACGTTTTGATGTCAACATGCTTACCGCCGCGCATCCGACCTTGCCTATTCCCAGTTATGCGCGGGTAACCAATCTGTCCAATGGCAAGACAGTGGTCGTACGTGTTAACGATCGTGGCCCGTTTCACGCTAACCGCGTAATGGATTTATCCTATGCCGCAGCGCAACAGCTAGGTTTTGTTCGTGCCGGTACTGCTCAGGTACGGGTAGAACAGATTGTACCCGGAGAACGTATCCAGCCGGCTGGCACAGGTGGCAATATTTATGTCGATCTACAGCGCTTTGGTAGTAAAGAAAAAGCCCAGCAGTATCTGAAAGCAACTTCGCGTCATTTACAGGCGGCCGGCAGCCAGCAGCAGACCAAACTGGTCAAAGTCAACAACAGCTATGTTGTCCGCATGGGGCCTTTTCAGCAGCAGCAACGTGCTGATGAAGCGAAAAAATCAATGTTAACCGCATTGTAAACCCTGTTATCAGCTTGGAAAAAAGCCCGTGGTATCATGCACGGGCTTTTGTTTATTTGCTAGTAGGAAAAGGAATATAATGATTGGTCGCTTACGTGGAATTGTGCTGGAAAAAAATCCGCCTGTAGTCGTACTGGATGTTCATGGTGTAGGCTATGAGGCACAGGTATCCATGCAAACCTTTTACACCTTGCCGGCAGTGGGAGAAGAAACGGCCTTGTATACACAGCTGGTAGTACGCGAAGATGCCCATTTGCTGTTTGGTTTTGGCTCCCGCGAAGAACGGGAAACATTTCGGGCACTGGTAAAAGTAAGCGGTATTGGTGCTAAAAGTGCCTTAGGCATATTATCCACACTCGCGAGTGATGAATTGGCTGCTGCAATTGCCGCCGAAGACATTAAACGCCTGACAGCCGCGCCCGGTATCGGGAAAAAAACCGCCGAACGCATGGTACTGGAATTACGTGGCAAACTTGCCGGTAGTGGTAATGCTGCTGGTCTGTTTACCGCAGAAACTGCTGGTAGTAATGAAGATATTATCAATACACTGCTTGCTCTGGGCTATACCGACAAAGAAGCCCGTACTGCTTGTAAAAATATACCGGCTGGCACTGATATCAGTGAAGGCGTACGGCTGGCCTTAAAAAATATGCTATAACTATCTGTTTAATAATGACACAAGCCGCCCTAGGAATTTGTATGGCACCTAAATTGATTTTGCTGGATCAGGATGGCGTTTTAGCCGACTTTGAACAGGGAGTACGGCAGCTATGGCAACAAACTTATGAACAACCACTGCCACTGGCTGAGCGCAGGCATTTTTACCTGTGTGAAGATATGGCACCCCAGTATCACCAGCAGCTAGCTCAGATTTATAGCAGCAAAGGTTTTTTCTCCTCCTTACCACCAATGCGCCATGGCATTGCTGCGGCCAGACGCTTACTGGAAGCCGGCCATGATGTGCGTATCTGTACCTCACCCATACAGGCTTATCATTACTGTGTCGCTGAAAAATTTGACTGGGTATGCCAGCATCTGGGGGAAGACTGGCTACAGCGTATTATTTTAGCCAAAGACAAAACCTGGGTACGTGGTGATATTCTGATTGATGATAAACCACAGATAAGTGGTAGCCTGATACCGCAGTGGCAGCACTGGATTTACGACCAACCTTACAACCGAAGTCAGACCAAGCAGCGCCGGGTAAACTGGGCGCAACCGGAAACATGGTCTGAATTATTGCAATAATGATCATACGGCATAAATTGAAAATTGGAGATTAGCAGTGAAAACAATATTTTTAACCTCCTATATTGCCGGCACAACTCGGCAGCTTGCAGATTTTGTTCAGAAAAATCAAATAAACAGTAAAAATATCCTGTTTATTCCTACTGCCGGCAACGTTGAAAGTTACACCGGATATATAGATGAAGGCAAAGCAGCACTGCAACAACTTGGATTTCAGCTTGAATTACTGGATATAGCCAGTGCTGATACCCAGCAGTGCCATCAGGCCTTTGCCGCTGCCGAAATAATCTGCATAGCCGGTGGCAATACATTTTATTTATTGCAGCAACTGAAAAGCAAAAATCTTGATCAGCTACTTGTACACAGGCTGGCACAGGGCTGCATTTATATCGGCGAATCGGCAGGCGCAATTATTCTGGCCGCAGACATTGAATATAGCAGTATGATGGACGACAGCAGTCTGGCGCCTGAACTGGATAACTATGCCGGTTTAAACGTCATTGATTGCTACCCCTTACCGCATTATATCGAGGAACCTTTTGTAGATTCGGTACAGCAAATCTATGCGAAGTATAGCAATCATTTAAAATTAATACCCTTTAATAATCAACAGGCTGTTGTTGTAAGTGGGCGTGATTGTACGATTGTATAACTATTCATGAATACAAACCGGCAAAAGAATTACGCGGATAAGCAAAATCGCCTGAATAACATAGCAATAATGTCATAATGTATTATCAAACAAGCATCTGCTTAGGCTACAATAGCACAATTCATTCACTACCAAAGACAAGAGATTATTGAGCTTTGGTTTACCCTAGCATCAGGAATATCCCATGTTTCGATTTTTTAAAAGAAAAAAAAATACTGAGCCAGCAGTGGAACAACCCGTATCCACGCCCAGTCAGCCAGAAATTATAGAGCAGCCACAAGATGCAACTGCTGAGCCAGCCCCGGCTGAAACAACTGTTAAAACTGAAGCCGAACCCAATCACCCTACTACAGCCGAAGCAGCACCAGCTGACGAAGCAACTGCCCAACCGGCCACCGAGACAGCCGAAGAAATCATCGTACCGACAGTAGTAGATGAACCGGCAGCTATTGTTACAACCACAGAAACAGCACCAATTCAGACCGCGGCAAGTGAAAATGCCGTGGTTATCCCAGTTGCACCAGCAGAAACCAGTAGCGAGGCAGATAAACCGGCCAAGCTTGGTTGGGCAGCACGCTTAAAACAGGGATTGAGCAAATCGCGTAACCAAATGGCCAAATCGCTGGCCGCTGTGTTTGGCGGTGGCAAAATTGATGAAGACCTGTACGAGGAGCTGGAAACCGTACTGCTGACTAGCGATATGGGTATTGAAGCCACCGAAAAACTGCTGGCACAGGTACGCCAGCGTGTTACCCTGAAAGGGCTGAAAAACGGTAACGAACTGCGCAGTGCCCTGAAAGAAGCATTGTATGAATTATTGCTGCCCCTACAGCAGCCCCTGATTTTACCCACAGATAAAAAGCCGTTTGTGATTATGATGGCTGGTGTCAATGGCGCAGGCAAAACCACCAGCATCGGTAAATTGGCTAAATATTTTCAGGGTCAAGGTAAAAGCGTACTATTGGCTGCTGGTGATACTTTCCGCGCTGCTGCGCGCGAACAGTTGCAGCAATGGGGGGAGCGCAATAACGTTACTGTAATCGCACAGGAATCTGGTGATTCGGCTGCGGTTTGCTTTGATGCACTGGAAGCAGCCAAGGCGCGTGGTATTGATGTGGTACTGGCCGATACTGCTGGCCGACTGCCTACCCAGCTACATCTGATGGAAGAAATCAAAAAAGTAAAACGCGTACTGCAAAAATCCCTGCCTGAAGCACCGCATGAAGTGATGCTGGTACTGGATGCCAACGTTGGCCAGAATGCCATCAATCAAGTAGTCTCTTTCGACGATGCCCTTGGCTTAACCGGCCTGATTGTTTCCAAACTAGATGGCACCGCCAAAGGCGGTATTCTCGCCGCACTGGCGGCCAAACGCCCTATTCCGGTACGTTTTATCGGTGTAGGTGAAGGCATCGATGATTTACGCCCGTTTGATGCACGCGCGTTTGTGGATGCGTTGATTGAGGATGAGTAATCAAATCATACCAAATAAAAAAGCTGGCTATTAATATGAAATAGCCAGCTTTTTTATTGCTTCAGTATAAATTTAATATTCAGATAGCAAGACTTAATCATGTCCGCGAGCATATTGGAATAGCCGGGTAATCATGTAAATAAATACTATTGAAATTAAAAAATTTTACTTTAACTGTTTAATTTATATTAAAATAAATAATAAAAGAGGTTAATTCAAACAATAGAGATATTTATGACTCAGAATAATGACAATGTGCCACTGAGTAAATTGTTTTTACAGTACCAGCTATTTGGCTACAACATAATGGCGTATCTGAGTAAATCTCTTGCCAATGCTACATTAGGAGAGATTGATCATCATGCTGTAAACAATATAGATGGTTGTTACCAGAAAATAATCTTTCCTGACCAGACTTCGATTCGTTATACCACATGGAGAAATGGACGGCCATTTTATATTATTTTATTTAACCCACAGAAGGAATACCTATTTGAACTGGATTTATCCAGACTGGTTTGTATTGAAAACCGCTTTACCTGGTATCTGGGTATACCGACTAATCCCGATTCAAAAAAAATTTTGACAGATACACTGGAGCAGGTGCAACTGCCATTTGAGTATATGGCATGGGTAGAGGCTCAGAAGATAATGTTAAAACAGGGAAAAGTGGTTTTTAAAGAAGGATTTCTATTTCTTGAAGATAATAGTTGGGATGAACTGCTGGAAAAGCTCGCTGTACTTGTTCAGGCTGTAATGAGAAAACATAATATTGCCAACTACGGGTAAATTATAAAATTAATAGTTTGCTACAGATGATAGTTTGATTAGTCAAACACTGTTTTGCGTAAACTGGATAAGATAATAGAAAAACTATTAGTAATAATATTTTCGTCATAATTTTAATTTATTATCAGAATAGCCGGGATGGAATAATGAATTCAGACATACAGAAATCTTATTCAGCTACATCGACAATGGCATAATAAATTCAGCAGATTTTTTCTGATCAGGCTGGATTCCTGACTTAAATCAATGGTACAAAATCTGAATTGATGGTTTTGAATAGTGACATATTCATTAATTGTGTCATTTATCACCGGATATAACAGCATTCCAGTTGCATTACACGATGGCGGATCGGCTGCATTTTCCTGACTTCTCAGATAAGCATATAGCTGATAGATATGGCTGCTTTTAAAAACCTTGTTTTTGTAGCGGGACTGATGATGAATGGATGTGCATTTGGTATCAATAATCAGACGATGATTGCAGTTGCGATGCTCAATAATCAGATCTGTTTGCATATTAGGTAAAAAATTTTTTATGCCAGAGCTAGCCTGTTCCTGCTGCCAGTATAACCGTTTGCCTGTGCTTGTTTTCCAGTCGTTGCTATTCAGGTTTGCCCGGCAAAACCCAACCACTGCTTTTTCAAATAAACGCCGTAACCAGTGATCGGTTTTCTTTACCTGTTCGACCTGATGTACACCTGCCAGCTCAGTAGGAATGGCCAGATTAAAAATAAGCCGGCACAGGGTGAGCAGAGTTTTATCCTGTTTGCCTGATTGATCGAAATAGTCGGTTAAATAGTCATAGTGGGTTGACTGGCCTATTTTCAGCGCCTTAAAACGGCTGATGATTTTCTGGCATTGTCGAGTTAGGATTTTATCCTGTAACTGTGGCAGCAAGGCATGTGCAGCCGCATGGATATAACGGTTTTTAGGTGTATCAATGGTTAAATTATCAAAATGGCATTGAATTCGGCCTTTTTCCAGTAATTGCTGTCGTGCTGTGATAAGCATATCTATTTTTCCCCTGACACGATTCAGTACCTGAGCATGTTGCTGATAGCCACAGGATAATGAGCGCATCAGCCTTTTACCTACGGCCTGACAATACAGTTTGGCCACCAGCTTGATCAGATCCTCTGGGTTATTTTCCAGTTGTACCCGTTGCTGTTTGCCAAGTGTCTGGTACAGGTCAGAAGCATAGAGTAAAAGCAGCCAAATGTTTCTAATAGGTACAGTGGCTACGGTAGTTTTTACTGTTGATTGATTAGACAGATTCATAACAGCTAGCTGGCATCAGACAGTAATAATTCTATGGCATCTTTAATTTTATCCGGTTCATCAAACCAGTATTCCGCCAATAAGGGCTGGATTTCAGTTTGAATGATATGCCTAAACCAGTTGTCAGCGTCTGCTATCGGCTTATTGCTGGTCAGGTAGCTGTGCCCGATCGTAAATGCAGCTCCCAGCATGGGATCGTCACTGATTAGCTGGTTCAGTTGGTGCATTCGTTGCTGCCAATCCTGTAGTTTTTCTGGTGAAATATTAGTTTTTTCAGCCATGTATTCTCGCCACATATCACCAAAATTTGGGTGCAGATTGAAGAATGCAAAGCGGCGCCGCAAGGCAAAATCAACCATCGCCAGTGAACGATCGGCAATATTCATGGTACCGATTACATACAAATTATCTGGAATAAAAAAGCCCTTTTCATGTTCACGTTTATAGGTTAATTCCAGTGCCTCATGGGCAGTACGCTTATTAGCTTCCAGCAGGGTTAGCATTTCTCCAAAAATCTGTGCCGGATTACCACGATTGACTTCCTCAATTACTACTACATAGTTTGTATTGGCATCGTTTCTCGCCCGATTAGCTATTTCGATAAAAGGGCCATCAATCAATTCAAGCTTGCCATTACTGGATGGGCGATAGCCACGGATAAAATCCTCGTATGACATATTCGGATGAAACTGGATCGCTCTAATATTATCAAAATCGCGATAGCCAACTATTACATGAGCCAAGCGTTTGGCCAGCCAGGTTTTTCCTGTACCGGGTGGCCCCTGTAAAATCAGGTTTTTCTTTTCAGTTAATCTTGCCTGAATGATTGCTAACTGATCCGGATCGATAAAGCAGCCTTCTGCTATTAAGTCGTTCAGAGTATAAGGTTCTCTGACTATAGGCTGGTCAATACTCTTCAGAATATCAGTATCTTTTTCATCTGTAGTATCAGAATTATAATCTGATAGTTTGTATTGCCCATTTCCCTTAAAAAACAAAATTTTTTTATCGCGTAATTCCTGCAAGGTTCGGCTCACGGATTGGCCTATTGTTTTATTATTTGGGTATAGTATTTGCAGCTGCTGCTGATACTGATTCAGAAATTGTTGCCGGGTAAAAATACCGCTATCATTTTGCTGACAAAGCTCCTGAATGAAACCCAGTACTGTTTGTTGCCAGCCATTATTTTCCTGCACCTGATTTATAATGTCATTTAATTGTTGTTTGGCAAGATTGATATCACCAAAACGTTCCCGCCAATAGGGTGCGTTGCAAAATCTGTTGATATCCTGTGGCTGATTATGAAAGGTGAAATTAACTAATTGCTCAGATTGCCAGCTGGAAATATTTACCTGCCAGATGGTTTTTAAGCTGGTATAAAAATACCATTTTTTTCAGGAGTGCATTTTTGCCACTCGATTTTCAGGGATTTACCATCGCCCGGATTGTCGATAACAGTACCGATGGCTTTAATTTTCATTACCGAAACAGGGTAGCCTTGTGTATCGAAAGGCAAATCATCTGTTTGTACGTAAGTAGCCTTGATTGCAACCTGATCACCAGTGCTAATTAAACGAATCAGCTCTATATCCTTGCTATTATTGCCGTTGTATAGCCATTCGCCTTTGTTGATAAAATGTTCACTCTGGTCATCATTATCATTAAAACAAGCCCCTAAAAACCAATAGTTTTTATTTGTATTAACCATTTTCTTCATCTATGCAAATTGTCATAAGCAGTAGCCAAATCATATCATGTTAATTATTTTTTATTAATATAGCTAATTTTTAAACATAATTACGTTAAGTAGTAATAAGCCGGTTTTTTTAAGTACAGAATGTTTTTAATAATAAACTTTAGTTTATCAGCATAGATTTAATGGTAATTATTTTGAATACAAGCAGAATTTCTGTCTGGTTCAGAATAGCTAATACAATATCTGCCCCAAACTCTGGTCAAATAAAAACGCGGTGTTGTACACCGCGTTGTCTGTATTGAGCTAAATTCAGGCTGCTTCATTAAAACCACAATGACGCAACAGTGCATCAATATTTGGCTCGCGGCCGCGGAAAGCTTTGAATGACGCCATGGCCGGGCGGGAGCCGCCTACCGCGAGGACTTCACGCCAGAAGCGCTTACCTGTGGTGGCTGCATCAGCTTCTTCCTCAAACGCAGCATAGATATCAGCAGAAAGCACTTCTGCCCAGCTATAGCTGTAGTAACCGGCAGAATAACCACCGGCAAAGATATGGCTGAAGGAATGGGCAAAGCGGTTAAAGTCTGGCTGTGGCATCACTGCTACTCTACGGCGTACTTCCTGCAAGGTTTGTTGCCAGTCGCAGCCCGGATGGCTGTAGATTTCCATATCAAACTGGGCAAATTCCATCTGGCGCAGCATAAACAGGCCGGTCTGGAAGTTTTTAGCCGCCAGCATTTTGTCGTAAAGCTCTTTAGGTAAAGGCGCGCCGGTATCCTGATGGCTACTCATGCCAGCCAGCACATCGTATTCCCAGACAAAGTTTTCCATAAACTGGCTGGGCATTTCCACTGCATCCCATTCCACGCCATTAATGCCGGATACACCCAGCTCATCTACCTGAGTAAGCAGATGATGCAGGCCGTGGCCGGTTTCGTGGAACAGAGTCAGGATTTCATCGTGGCTTAAGCGTGCAGTATTACCGGCTACGGGCGGGGTAAAGTTGCATACCAGATAGGCAATTGGTGTCTGGAGCTGGCCGATATGATCTCCGCTGGTGAAACGGCGGCGGCCGCGGTAGTCATTCATCCATGCGCCGCCACGCTTACCGGCACGGGCATACAAATCCATGTATACGCCGCCAATAATGGCTCCGCCCTGTTCCAGCTCATAGTAGCGTACATCCGGGTGCCATACCGGTACCTGTTTCTCGATAAAATGTACGCCATACAGTTTGTCAATCTGGGCAAACAGACCGGCCAGTACGCGGTCGGCGGGGAAATATTTTTTTACTTCAGTCTGGCTGAATGCATATTTGGCCTGACGCAGTTTTTCGCTGGCATAGGTGACATCCCATGGCTGTAAATCATCCAGCCCGAGCTGTTCATGGGCAAAGGCTTTAACTTCGGCCAGATCTTTTTCGGCAAATGGTTTGGCGCGACGAGCCAAGTCTTGCAGGAATGCCAGTACCTGTTGCGGTGTATCGGCCATTTTGGTGGCCAGAGACAGTTCAGCATAATTCTGGAAACCCAGTAAATGTGCTTCACGTGCGGCGATTTGCAGGATACGGTTGATATTGGCAGTATTATCCCATTTGGACTCACCCAGCTCGCTGGCTCGGGTTGAGTAGGCATGATAGAGCTGTTGGCGCAGTTCGCGATTGTGTGCGTATTGCATTACCGCCAGATAATGCGGCATTTGCAGGCCGATTTTATAGCCGGTTTTGCCTTCGGCTTCGGCTGCGGCGGCAAACATGGCCAGTGCTTCTTCTGTCAGCCCGCTGATTTCGCTGTCGTGGGCAAAATCGGCGGCGGTGCTGCTGTGGCCGGATGCATTCTCTTTACCGGCTAATTCTTCGCCATTGGCAAAATACAGCGCAAACGCATCGGTAGCATCAAGTACATTCTGGCTGAATGCAGCAGACAGTTGTGCGCCCTCAGCCTGCAAGGCTGCAAATTCAGCCTGCTCCTGTTCCGGCAGTTCTGCACCACTTAGAACAAAATCGCGTAAATCATGATTCAGTTTGGTTTGCTGTGCTGCGCTCAATTGTGCATATTCTGCACTGGCCTTGATACTCTTGAAGCGCTCATATAAGGCGATATCCTGACTGATGGCCGTAAAAAATTCGCTCACTTTGGGCATCAGGGCATTGTAGGCTGCGCGTAATTCAGGTGTATCGGCCACGCTGTTCAAATGGGCAACTACCCCCCAGATACGGCCGACACGTTCGGTGATATTGGTTAATGCTTCTACTGTGTTATTCCAGTTTATGCCAGATTCTGCTTTTAGCGCGGTAATGGCGGTATTGGCCTGATTCATGGCTTCGGTCATGGCCGGTTCAATATCGGTGGCGCTGATGGCATCAAAGCGCGGTTCGCTATCCAGATTCAATAAAACATTTTCAGACATAGTATTCTCATGAGAAAAATACCTGTAAATTTGCGGCTTTTCAGGTAAATCGGGTGGATGGGACAGGAGCTGCTGTTTATCTTCTGCTCTAAATGATGTTGTATAATGCAATAGGATAAGGTCAAAACTATGAAAAACAATATTCGTTCTTATTTAGATACGCAACCACAAATTGCTGATGGTTGTTATATAGATGATATGGCTGTGGTTATCGGGGATGTGATTTTGCACGAGCAGGTATCTGTATGGCCGTTTGCGGTGATTCGTGCGGATGTGAACCGGATGCAGATTGGTGCCAGAAGTAATATTCAGGATCACTGTATGCTGCATGTGAGCCATAAAACAGCGGCCAAGCCGGATGGTTCACCCTTGCTGATTGGTGAGGATGTGACTATTGGTCATCATGTTAATCTGCATGGCTGTACGATTGGCAATCGCGTTCTGGTGGGTATTAATTCAATCGTACTGGATGATGCTGTTATTGAAGATGAGGTGATGATTGGCGCTGGTAGCTTGGTTCCGCCACGTAAACGGCTGGCCAGTGGCTATTTGTATATGGGTTCTCCCGTGCAGCAAATTCGCCCGTTAACGGAAAAAGAACGCGAATTTTTGCCGTATTCTGCGGCACATTATGTTAAACTTATGCAAAATTATCATGTTAACCCTTTAAAGAAAGGATAGTGGAATGAAGAAACTTTTGTCTCTAGGCTTGTTGTGCAGTGCACTGGTATTAGCTGGATGTGCCAGTCATGGCACCGGCACCGGCGGTGGCCAGACTGAGGTATATGGTCAGCTTAAAGGTGGGGTGGAATCGTCTCATACTGGACATTAAGTTTACGACTTAAGTCATTTGGCTGGTATAAGCTATTGTCGTATATGAATTACTTAGTGTCGTAAAATAGTTATATCTTGCAGTTGGAAAGTGCAAAATTTACATGGACTGGCTGTTATGGTGGTAGAGTGAAGTTGGCTTAGCGAAACAGTTTTAAACTAACCACGAAGGATATGATGATGAAAAAGTTATTGGGAATCGGTGCTTTACTGGCAGCTCTGTTACTGTCTGCCTGTGCTACGACACATTCTGCCTCTAAAGAAGCGCCTTATAGTGATGTAAATTCGGCAGTTGAATCTAACTGATTGCTGTTCTGATAAAAAGTGGTTGTCTTTGCCAACAGGATTTATCTGGCAAAAGCAATCACTTTTTTGTTTTATATTATTGATTTTTGAATAATAAATAACAGTTATACAGTCTGGCAAACATTGTGATAATGGTTATAGATGGCCAGTTAAGAAGCATATAGAACAATATAACAACAGGTATTGGGTTTAGCTTTAATGTCACGCTAATTATATAAATATAATCAGAATTGTGTGGCTTGAACTAGCAGCAGAAATATATCGCTGCTAATTATTTTGCTTAAATGCAGGGAAGCTTGAAATTTCATTCAGAAGTATCGGAGCACGCCTTCTTTTCCCGCTGCTACACGCAAAATGCCTGACTGGCAGGTTTTTGTTAAAAGGGATATATGGCTGCGGGTATTTTATTTACCCAGATTCAAATTTTATATAAACGTTTAATTTTACCAGCCAGTGGCAATATAGCCAGTTGGCTGGCTTAAATCATTATTGCTATAGCCATCTTAAATCTGTGATTGTGAACGTAATCTTGAATAAGGCAGCACTAGTTTGTAATTTTAGTGGTCAGCTGAGTCTTCTACGTTAACCAATGGAGTAGTTGAACCATCTGCATTTACCTCCAGCAGAATAACCCCACATTGAGCCGATGTGGAAGACGCAATAGCCTCATAATCTCTACCCGGTCTGGCTACAAATGTAAGCTTGTTACTCTGGCATGATGGCTGATAAGTAATTATTTTTCCATCATGATGGGTATTGTTAACGTTGGTTAGGCCGATAATGGCATTGGATATGGTAATAGGTACGTTGGCCGGGATAGTGAATTCACGGTAGTACAGTTTGGACAGATTATGATTATGCTGTCTCATGGTATCCAGCGTATTCGTGGCTGGTATGCCAATAGTGCTATTACGGGCTACTCCCAACATGGAAGCAAACGCTCCGCCCAGATTGCCGCCGGTAGATTCTTTTACCTCATGCCCCTGAAAGCTGTATTTCATATTGGTAGGCTTGCCATTTTGCCCGAATATACGTATCCGCGCCTGTGGTGTTGCACCATCCGGCGCATCCTGTGCCATGGCAAGATTAAAGTTTAGGGTTAATAAAGTGCTGATTATGATGAATTTAATCAGACTTGGCTTAGATTTGATTTTTTGGGTAATAAACATATGGCAACTCAGAGAATAACTTTGTTGGAAAAAACAGCTTAAAGTGATGCGATAAAAGTATTTAACAAATATTACTATATTCATGTCAATAAGCTTATATACAAGCTGTTCATATCAGTTGTGCCGTTGCCGGCATGGATGTAATCAGAATTGGTTATGATATGCCTGATTCATGATTGTTGCTAATTGTTTGTACACATTGCGACAGTATTAATCATTGAAAATTTATTGGTGGTTTATCACGCGGCAACGGCGAGGCTAAGTATAGAAATCATTTCCGGACATGGTATGGTACTGTTGCGGGATTGTATCCGTACTAAATGGATATTTGTATGGTACAGCCAGCACGCTGCTGATATCGGGATTATAGGATGATTGATGTGAGAGAAAATAAATGTGTGTGCCTGTATCACAGTAATCAGACAAAATAAAACCGTCATCAGATGGTTTCATGCTGGTTATTGGTGACGCAGTGGCTGGTGGTATTCAATGGTATTGCCATCGATAAATATAATCAGCATCTGCCTGATCGAATGCGAATTTAACTTTAATAACCGCAATCAAAATCTGTATACGATTCTACTCAGGCCATTTGAGCGCCAGCCGATTGTTACATCTATAGCCAGATTAAAATAAAAACGGGCGCAGAAATATTTGCCCGTTTTTGTGTACTGGTTTGGTGCAGATTAGGTTTGGCTACCGCCAACGGTAAGACCAGCATCAATACGTAAAGTGGGTTGTCCCACGCCTACAGGAACGCTCTGGCCGTCTTTGCCACATACGCCTACACCGCTGTCCAGACTGGTGTTATTGCCAATCATACTGACGTGTTTCAATACCTCAGGGCCGCTGCCGATGATGGTGGCACCTTTTACCGGATATTGTAGCTTGCCGTTTTCAACCCACCATGCTTCTGAAGCGCTGAATACAAACTTGCCGCTAGTAATGTCTACTTGCCCGCCACCAAAATTTACTGCATATAAACCTTTATCAACAGACGCAATAATTTCTTCAGGATTAAGCTTGCCGTTTTCCATATAGGTATTAGTCATACGCGGCATCGGTGCTGAGGCATAGTTTTCACGGCGGCCATTACCGGTTACCGGTACACTCATCAGGCGGGCATTGGTTTCGTCCTGCAAATAACCGCATAAAATACCGTCTTCAATCAGCACGGTGCGTCTGGTGGCATTGCCTTCATCATCTATATTCAGTGAGCCACGACGTTCAGCAATATTGCCCTGATCCACCACAGTAACACCTTTGGCGGCAACACGTTCACCCAGACGGCCAGCAAATGCACTGGTACCCTTACGGTTAAAATCGCCTTCCAAACCATGACCAACTGCTTCATGCAACAATACACCCGGCCAGCCGTTACCCAATACCACAGTCATCAAACCTGCTGGTGCAGGACGTGCCTCCAGATTAGTTAGTGCCTGTGCCACAGCCGTATCCACATACGATTTGAGCATGGCTTCATCAAAATAGCCCAAATCAAAGCGGCCGCCACCGCCACTGCTGCCTTGTTCACGCCGCTCTCCCTGTTTGGCAATCACAGTAACGGATAAACGTACCAGCGGGCGGATATCTGTATGTACCCGTCCGTCCAGCCGAGCCAGATAAATCAGTTCGTGTTCACATACCAGCCCGGCCATTACCTGCACAATGCGTGGATCTGCTGCTTTTGCCAGTGTTTCTACTCGCTGCAATAAGGCCACTTTGGCTGCCGCATCCAGACTCAGCATCGGATTAGCCATCCCATACAGCGGTTTGGCCAGTGGCTGCGTAGTTAAACCAACGGAGCGTTGCTGGCCGGCCAGACCAATCGCCCGTACCGCCTGCGCAGCATTGGTTAATGCCTGTACATTCAGATTATCGGCATAGGCAAATGCCGTTTTTTCCCCGCTTACCGCACGCACCCCCACGCCTTGCTCAATCTGGAAACTGCCTGATTTCACCATGCCTTCTTCCAAATGCCAGCTTTCATAGGTACTGCGCTGGCAGTAGATATCGGCATAATCAATGTGGTGAGCTCCCATCAGTGACAATGCATGAGTAAAATCAGCCACAGCCAGCTCGTTATCGGCCAGTAGCTGTTGGTGAACAAATTGAGCAGTTTGGGTAGAGATAGACATGAGCAATAACAAGTTGGGTGGTGATAAAAAGCACAAACAGGAAAAAGGTTTAACCACAATGCAATTGTGGGCAATTATACCGAAAACAAGCTGTCTCTGTGTGATAGCCATCAGTCATATCAACAGCAGAAATTGTATTGTTTTAGTGACAGGAAAAAACATTATGTAAAAATTACTATAATGATATTGATAATTATTATCATTATATTATAATGTGTCTTACCAGTTAGTTAGCGATAGTTAACTGGTAATGACCTCAAAAATTTTTAACCTATTTTCAGGAGCGAGCTAACGATTAGCGTTAAATTTTGCATCAAAACTCAAAAACCGAAAACACCAAACCCACTGATAATTCAGTGGGTTTGGTGTTTAAAAAACACATTTTCAGCAATCAGACCAAATTATCACTGGCATAGCCTTGCGGATTGAGCTCCTGCCAGCGCCAAGCATCCGCCATCATACAGGCCAGATCACGCTGTGCCTGCCAGCCCAGTTCTTGTGCTGCGCGTTCAGGATTGGCATAGCAGCTGGCGATGTCTCCGGCACGGCGCGGAACAATCTGATAGGGAATTTTCTGGCCGCTGGCTGCTTCAAATGCGCGTACAATTTCCAGTACCGAATAGCCCTGACCCGTACCCAGATTGTAAATATGCACCCCCGGCCGGTTGCCCGTAGCACGCATTGCACTTAAATGCCCATCGGCCAAATCCATTACATGAATATAATCGCGTACGCCTGTACCATCGGCAGTAGGATAATCGTCACCAAATACCGATAATTGTGCCAGCTTGCCTACCGCTACCTGACAGATATACGGCAGCAGATTATTCGGAATACCATTCGGGTCTTCGCCAATCAGGCCGGATTCATGTGCACCTACCGGATTGAAATAACGCAGTAAGGTGATACTCCAGCGCACATCTGCCGCCTGTGTATCCATTAACATCCGCTCCACCATATATTTGGAGGTGCCATATGGATTGGTTGTGCCACCGGTAGCAGCTGTTTCATCAATCGGAACTGTATCCGGCGTACCGTATACGGTGGCGGAAGAGCTGAACACCAGATTAAATATTCCTGCTTTCGCCATTTCTTCCACCAAAATCAAGCTACCACTGACATTATTATCATAATATTTCAGTGGTTCGCGCACACTTTCACCTACGGCTTTCAGGCCGGCAAAATGCAGCACATGCTCAATGCTGTGACGGGCAAATATATCTTGCAGCAAGCTGCGATCGCGGATATCTCCCTGATAAAATGTTACTTCTTTACCCGTAATCTGGCTTAAACGCGGGAATACCGCAGGTGAAGCATTGCACAGATTATCAATAATAACCACCTCGTGGCCGTCATTGAGTAATTGTACAGAGGTATGGGAGCCGATAAAGCCGGCGCCGCCTGTTACCAGAATGGCCATAAACTATCCGTAATGATTTTTAAATAAAACAAAGCAATAACCAGCAATCAGGCAGCAGTGCGCCACCTGTCTTGTCTGACTACATTAATTAATAACTCATGTGTGAGCAACTTACTGTAATTATAGCCTGATTGTATTAAACCGAGAGTAGATTAATAAAGCGTCACTAATTTTTAGCGGCAAAGGATGTTAGCCAGCACCAAAACGTAACAGCATAATTTACCTGAATAAGTTCTGGCAGCAATGTATGGATGACTATTTAAGATGTTTTTTACCAACACTGCGCAAATAATGGCTATTTATCATTAGAATAATATTTACACATATTATTCTTTGGTGTACATTTGCAGTACTTCACTACTGCTAGAGCTAGCAGTTAAACAACTTTCAGCAATGTATTATTTCTATATTGTAGCTGTATTAATTTTCTTTCTTTCAACAACCACAAAAGCAGCCCGATTCCGGCTAATCTGCACATGTTTATTTCTTTCTCAAATAAATAATAATTATTTTTTTGAAGAAAAATACGCAAAATCATGTGATATCTGATTACAGATTATATTTATTTAATATGCTTATTAAATTATTTTTGCATCAATGTCATTGAATCAATGCATATTACATATGCATAAATAATCTGAATAAGCTCTATATCATATTTTATTAATGTTTATAACTACACAGATTTAGACAAATGGAAAAATTTATAAAAATATTGGATGAAAAAGGCATTAAATATACGGTTGTAAATGACGCTATCAGCGTACATCAAAATCTAAATTTTTTTCAAACCAATCTTAAATATTTACCTGCTAATTTAACAGTTTATGGTGGTCTAAACTTATCTTCTACTAAAATAAAAAAGCTGCCTGATAATTTGACTGTTCAAGGGAAGTTATGCTTAGGACGTACACAAATTAAAGAACTACCGGCAGATTTAAAGGTTGGCGGTTATCTGTATTTGAGTTATACCGATATCACAATATTGCCAGAAGATTTAACAGTGAATGGTGATTTGAGTATACATTGCACTAAAATTGAGAAATTGCCAGAAAATTTAACTGTAGTCGGTAATCTTGATGCTTCAGAAACCGCCATTACCAAATTACCAGACAAGTTCAATATAAAAGGCAGTATATGTCTGAAAGATAGCAAAATCAATATTTTACCTGATAATTTACAGGTAAATGGTGATCTGGATTTAAGCAATACACAAATTAATAAACTTCCGGCAAATCTCAATGTGGCCGGCAGCCTGAATCTGCATAATACTAGAATAAACAAACTTCCTGATGATTTGGTTGTAGGGAGAAGTCTGTATTTAAGTGGCACTGATATAAAAAAATTGCCGCCTAATTTAACTATTAATAGAAACTTAAGTCTGGATGGCACAAAAATAAAAAAATTGCCGGCAAATCTTACTGTAAACGGCTGGCTGTCCTTAGCAAACACGCAAATCTATCAACTATTGAAAAATTATAATGGCACATTTAATAATCTGGATTTAACTTTGTATAGAATAAAGAAACTTCCAGATAATATAAGAATAAGAAATGATTTAAATCTGGAATTTTCCGATATCAAAAAATTGCCAGACAATCTAAGCATAAATGGTGATTTAATTCTGGCGGAGTCGCAGATTGAGAAATTGCCAAAAAATTTAAATGTAGGCGGGGCACTATATCTTGAATGGACTGGAATTAAAAAGCTGCCAAAAAACCTTAGCGTTGGCGGTACTCTAGATTTGCGAGGAACCAAAGTTAAAAAATTACCCAAAAATTTCAATGTTAAAAATGGACTGAATATCAGTTTTACCGCAATTGACAGGCTACCGGAAAATCTGCAAGAAATAAATGAACTGGTTTTAACCGGTACCAAAATCAGAAGTTTACCTGATAATCTGCGCATAGAAACTGATTTAACAATAAGTGAAAGCAAAATAAAAAAACTGCCAGACAATCTATATGTAGGTGATACACTTGATATAAGCAAAACCAAAATTAAATCTTTGCCAGCAGGTTTGAAAGTAGGAAAATGCATGATACTGAATGACACTAAAATCAGTAAATTGCCGAATAATTTGAAACTTAGTCATGGCATAAATCTAAAAAATACTGCCATCAGATCTTTGCCTGAAAATCTGGATGTCAGATGGCTACGTCTGAGCCTTAACAAGATAAAAAACATTGCCTATCGAAAAAACTGTACTTCTAAAAAGAAAACGATTTTTGCTGCCTATCTGCATAAAGAGTTTAAAATTTTTATGAATGAATTCCTCATTGGCAATCTGGAACAATTCGAACAGTATGCTGACAAAGAGTTTTACAAGCCAGAAGCCAGTGAACTTAAACAGGCAGCAAGAGATTGTGTTGCGCAGTTGCAGCAAAAACTATCTGTTAAATAATATCTGCTGGTCTATGTGATTGTTTGATTCAGGTAATCATCAACTGATGGTTACCTGAATTTAGTAAAAATCTCAGGATATCCATTTAAGCATGGTTGAAGTATTTTAAAGGGAATGGAATTGGATTCGGAACACAATAAATCCAAATAAGCAGAAAAATTTTGCTGATAGACAAAAAAAGAAAAAATATGAGTATCAGAAATTCACCCCTTATACTGATGTAGATTCAGATGCTTATCAAGCAGCATTCGATTATGTATTTGAATACGAATATGTCAGAAATGTAGCAATATCAGGCGTATATGGTTCGATTAAAAGCAGCTTGATTGAGTTGTATAGGAAGCAGATTAAACGTATTCAAATAGGCAAACAAACGCGAAGATGCAGGCCAGAGTTAAAACAAAAAGTTTTTATAGGGTCTTTTTAGACCCTGTTATCTAATGCTGAATGCTATGAGTACTGCGGTGATTAAAAATCATTGATGCTGATTTTTATTGTCAGGTGTATAGCGGGATTAGATAAGTTTGAGCTGTTTTAGCGATAGTTTCAGAAAAGCATAGAAAATAGGCGCAAATACCAGCCCGATTACGCCAAACAGGGTTTCGGACAGTACCATGGCAATAAGTAGCTCACAGATGCCGGCATGGATTCTGGTGCCTACTATTTTGGCATTCAGTATGTATTCGACTTTGTGAATAATGATTAGGTATGCCAGTACGATTACGGCAATCCAGAATGAGATGGTAAAGGCCACCAGACACATGATGGTATTAACTATCAGGTTACCGATGATGGGTATCAGGCCAAGTATAAAGGTGGCGAGTATCAGGCTTTTGCTAAATGGCAGATGGATGCCGAATAGGGGTAAGACAACAAGCAGGAAGATAGCAGTCATAATGGTGTTAAACAGGGCGATTATGACTTGCGAGAAAGCGACGTACTGGAATACGAGTATTAGGCGGTCAAGACCGTCTTTTAGTGCCTGCATGTAGATGGTGGAAGTGGAGGAAGTCTCGGTGATGTTGCGTTTATTTTGTTGATAGCCCGCTATTAAGCCGATAATCATGCCGATGATGATGATAAGTAGTGAGTGGAATAGTTGTTTGATTACTGACTGAAGATATAGGACATGTTCTTTGATGAAGTTTAGCGCGTTGGCACGTAACTCAATCAGGTTATCAGGCAGATAATTACTCAGTTCTTTAGGCAGGGAGTTGGCTATGCTGTTAAATAGGTTTTGAATGTGGGTGAGGGTTTGTTGCGGGTCTTTGGCTACGCTGATGACCCAGCTGATGAGATAGCCAAAGCTGCCAATCAGTAAAACCATGATGAGCAGTGAGAGCAGTAATACGGAAAACAGTTTTGCTTTGTTACCCCAGCGGTGCATTTTTCTGGCCAGAAAATCTTCGAGCTTCTGGGTAAGGGTATAGGTGAGTAAGCCAGAAATAACCCCGGACATGAGGTGTGTCTGCATAAATATGATGAAAAATATTGAATACAGTACGACGAAAAACAGGCCAATTTTTTGTTGCTCGTTTAACAGCATGGTTTATTCCTAGTTAGCTCTGACTGGGCTGCTTGGGGGTATTTATGGTATCGCAGGCTGGTGTTATTCTGTGTAAATGGAAAAGGCTCGGGTTACGGATAAATCAGGTGGGTGATTTTCTGTTCCAATATGATAATGCTTTATGTGTTATTTAGCTATTGCTGTTAGGGTGGCTGTGCTTTATTTTGGACAAAATTCATCCTGCTGGCTGTTCTGCTGCCAGTGATATTCGATTCTGGTTGCAATTTACTGGGCGGTATTTTTGTCGACTCTGTCTTGTACGAATGCTAAGGCCATGTCCATGCCGGCACTGATGCCGGAAGAGGTATAGTATTTACCGTCTGTTATCCATCTGGCTTTTTCTACCCAATGGGTTTGTGATGATGAGGTTTTTACCCAATCGAAGGCACGTTTGTTGGAAGTTGCCCGTCGTCCATTGAGTAATCCTGTTTTGGCCAGCAGGGCGCTGCCGGTGCATACGGTTAGTACATACTGGCTTTTTTGCGCCAGTAACTTTAGCTGGTTTATAAAATCGGTGTGTTGAATCAGGATGCGGGCGCCCTGTCCGCCGGGGATAAAAAGTGTATCAATATTTGCCGGGATGGCAGTAAAGCTTTCGGTAGCAATGCACACGCCATCCTGATTGCTGACTGGACCGCCGTTCTGGGTGTAAAACTGTATATTCCAATCTGGTACTTTGCCAAATATTTCTACAGGACCAAATACATCCAGTGTTTCAAAATTTGGATAGAGTAGTGTGGTAATTTGCATGTGTTTTTCTGGGGACACTGAAAGCCTGTTGTCCGAGTTAAGTAGTTTGATTGGTAAATAGAATAACATTTTCTCTGGTTGATGGCTGGTTAATTTATCAGGTGATTAAGGGGATTGTTGTAATTAGGTCTGCCCGAATGATTTTTATCTGAGCTGGTGGATAGGGAATATGTTGCAATCAGGATGATAATTTGAGGCTGAAATATATATTGCGGCCAGATCCGAATACGGTTTTACCTAAATAGGGATAATATTTTTTATTGGTTGTCGATGGTGAGGCTGGGTGTGAAACCTTGTTGTTGCCACAGTTGCTGTGAGGGCTTTTGATGTGGTGGGTATTATGGTTGATCCACGCGCTAATATGTCGAACAGCCAGTTATTATTTTGGGCGACTGGTTGATTGAGGAGGTGGTTCTGAAATTGTTGTTGGTATGGAAATATTTAATTAGTAAACCAATATTTTGGTCGATATGCAGGAAGTGGCTAGTATCAGATAGTTAAAACAGTCAGGCGTTATGTGGTTAGGCCTGACTGTTAGTAAGTTATGTAGATTTAGTTGTTTTCGATAATGCGGTTGTTCAGTGGCTGGATAGGGCGGTTATTATTTTTGGCCAAATATTGGGAGATGTCTTCGATTTCTGCTTTCGACAGGGTAATGGGTTGCCGGAATAATATCCATGTTACTGATTCGCTGCATGGCGGGGTGGTGAGTGAGCCGGTATAGCGGTAGTAACTACGGTTGTGCGGGTAAAGTTGTTCCGGATTGAATAAGATGTTGGTGTTTTGGTTACTATTTTTGGCCAGTTCTTTGAGTATGGCCATTTTTTCAAAATAGGAGTTTTCTTTGCTTTCCTCTACAAATACGGTAACTACAAGATGACTGTGGTCGGCTGCCTGATGGACAAAGTGTAATTCTAGCGGATAGCGTACACCATTGATGGTGTGCTCAGCTGGTTCGTGGGCGTGAAACTGAACCAGTGTGTAGACTGTGTTGTTGTAGGTAAGGGTGCTGTTTGAGCCAAAGTAAAAATGAAGTGAATGGCCGTGGTTGGCTATTTTGTTAATGTTGGCATGACGATAGTTAAATTTCAGTTTGGGTAATTGCTGGTTGGTTTTGCTGGCAAAGATGTCAATCGGCGATTGGGTTTTACCAGTGGCGCAAGTATGCGCATCAGCTATTTTTCCCCAGTTTTCCGGTGCGTTATCGCCTTGATAACTCCAGTGGGCATGTTCGGCCACGGCTGAGGTAGTCAGACCAAGGCTAAGACATAATACTAAAATGATTTTTTTCATGATGTGAGTGTTGTTAGTATATTAGTTATTTGGTTTATTCATATTAGGTAATTAATTGTACTATTTTTGTTGCGAAAGATAAATTTATTGTTAATTTAAGCATGTCGCCATATTATGTTTCTTTTTTCTGGTGTGAGTGATGTTGACTCTGGATTCTAAGTTACCTGCGGTGGGGACAACAATTTTTAGTGTGATGTCGGCACTGGCGGCAGAACATGGTGCACTGAATTTGTCACAAGGATTCCCAGATTATGCGGTTGATCCGAAGTTAATCGGGTTGGTTGAGCGTTATTTAGGTGCCGGTACTAATCAGTATGCGCCGATGACTGGTGTGGCCGTATTACGTGAGCGCATTCAGGAAAAGTTCCAGCGGGTGCATGGGCTGCTTGTTGATGCTGAGCAGGAAATTACGGTTACTGCGGGAGGAACTGAGGCGATTTTTACGACTATTGCTGCATTGATTCGCCCGGGTGATGAGGTAATCAGTTTTGAACCCGCTTATGATTGTTATGCGCCCGCGGTAACTTTGTTTGGTGGCACGATGAGACCGGTACGACTGGTTGCACCGGAATTTGCTGTAGACTGGGATTATGTTAAATCATTAATTACGCCGCGTACGCGGCTGATTATTGTGAATAATCCGAATAATCCGGCCTGTCGGGTATTCAGTATGGCTGACATTGCTGCTTTGGCTGAGGTGGTGCAGAACCATAATATTTTTGTGCTAAGTGATGAGGTGTATGAGCATTTGGTTTTTGATGATATTCAGCCACAAACTCTGTTAAGACATCCATTGCTGCGCGAGCGGACTTTTGTTGTGGGTTCATTTGGCAAGCTGTTACATGCAACTGGCTGGAAGGTAGGTTATTGTGTGGCTGCGCCGGCACTTATGGCAGAATTTCGCAAAGTACATCAGTTTAATGTGTTTAGTGTGCATACCCCCACGCAGTATGCTATTGCTGATTATCTGGCCGATGCGTCACACTATGAAAATTTAGGCCGGTTTTTCCAGCAGAAACGTGATTTTCTGCTGGCCGGTTTGCATGATTCGCGCTTTAGGGTGTATGTGCCTCAGGGAACGTATTTTATTGTGCTGGATTACAGTGCCATCAGTTCTGCGCCAGAAAATGAGTTTGTGCGTGAGCTAGTGATTCAGCACCGGCTGGCGACGATACCTTTGG
Organism: Snodgrassella sp.; assembly: GCF_024103505.1. NCBI lineage: Bacteria > Pseudomonadati > Pseudomonadota > Betaproteobacteria > Neisseriales > Neisseriaceae > Snodgrassella > Snodgrassella sp. The sequence goes on along the minus strand of NZ_JAGGIJ010000002.1, from coordinate 183,987 downwards.
CAGCATTTTATCATGATGGTTTTAGCCAGCAGTGTGTGCGGGTATGTTTTGCCAAGCAACAGGAAACGCTGCAACAGGCAGTAGAATTATTGTGCGCGGTATAGAACAGAATAGTTAGAAATATGCAGAATAGACCATTGGGAGGAGACTGTGGCAATACCTGAATCCAAAAATGAATTAATAGAAGCGATAAATAAGAATTATGCATTATTAATCAAAAAATTGATGTCTGTTCCTGCGCAAAAGGCATTTGAACCTCTTATGCAAGGACATGTTAAAGGCAGTACGATGAGTGTGGCACAATTGGTTTCTTATTTAATTGGCTGGGGAGAATTAGTATTGTCTTGGCATGTTCAGGAAGAGAAAGGGCAGGAAATCATTTTTCCTGAAGTCGGTTTTAAGTGGAATGAATTAGGACAATTAGCGCAGAAATTTTATTATGACTACAAAAATATAAATGATTATAATGCGTTACTTCGTCTTTTGGACAAAAATAAAAATGACATAATCAAGCTTATTGAAGGCTTTAGTAATGAAGCTTTATATGAGGTTACTTGGTATGGTAAATACACGCGAGGACGAATGATTCAACTGAATACATCTTCTCCGTATAAAAATGCGTCCGGTCGATTGACGGCATTACTTAAAAAACTTGGTAGTTGAGTTGTTCAGTTTTTTTAAGCGGAATTTAATTAGGTCTGACTGGTTAATAAATAATGGCAAATAGCTGAAACAATCGAGTTGAAAAGTATATTTTTTTCTTTTTACAAGTCTATACTTAAACCCTAATTTTTCATGCGCTTTGTGGTCATGAAAACGGCCAGATCAGTGAGCACAGGGGAAGTAATATCCAATGCTGTAGAATAATTATAAAGGCATATTTGATGTGGATTTGTGTGTATCTACCATTGCCATTGATGCAACGTTGCCCAGATTAAAGAATGATTTTGGGCAGTTTTGCTGATAAGCAGTATCTCTTGCTCTGGGAATAACTGTCCCAGCATGTTCAGCAAAGTGATAATGGCGATTATGGATTGGGTTTAACTAAGTATAAGCAGGTTCAGATATTAAACGGTTATTTGTTACGACGTTTGGCGCGTGGATGGGTGCTGTCATAAATTTGTGCCAGATGGTTGAAGTCCAGTTTGGTGTATTGCTGGGTGGTGCTGATAGATTTATGGCCGAGCAGCTCTTGTACGGCACGGATATCGTGAGCACTTTGTAACACATGGCTGGCAAAACTGTGCCGCAACATATGCGGAGATAGGTGGCGGTCGCTGCTATGGGTAATCGACCAGACATTCAGGCGATTCTGAATTTGGCGTGCACTCAGGCGTGTGCCACGCTGGCTGGTAAATACCGCGTTTTCGCCGGCAACTGCGTATCGGTGGGGCAGGTAGCGCTGTAAGGCTGCGATACTTTTTTGGCCTAAGGGAACCTGACGCTGTTTGTTGCCTTTACCTTGCACATGTACCCAGTGTTCATCCAGCATCAGGTGGTGTAAATCCAGTTGTACCAGTTCGCCCAAGCGTAAACCACTGCCATACAGCAGTTCGAAGATAGCCTGATCACGCAGCGATAAGGGATCGTTGGCCGTGGGCTGGTCAAAAGCATGATTGAGTTTTTCAGCCGGTACTGCTTTGGGTAAGCGTGCGCCTGCTTTGGGTGCTTTAATGTTGCTGGTAGGATTGGTGGTAATTTGCCCCTGCTGTTGTAGAAAATTAAAGTAAGTGCGCCATGTGCTCAGTTTGCGTGCCAGTGAGGCAGGCTTATCACCCATGCCACTGAGCTTTTTCAGTGCGCCAACCAGATGCAGGCGAGTAATGCCGGTGGAGGTAAGGTTAGCGGGCAAAATCTGACTTAGCTGAATCAGATCACGGTTATAGGCTGAGCTGGTTAACGGTGATAAGCCGCGCTGCTGTAGGTGCTGGAAAAATTCATTCCACAGTATCCAGTTCGGAGAAGGTGCTGGCTGCATTTAATGACTCTGGGCAAGGGCGTTGCGAAAAATTTCCGGTGTACGGCTGATACGCTGGCGCTGGTAGTTAAAAAAGGCCATATTGGTTTTTACCATGGCAATGGCTGTGCCATCATTGGTTCGGCGAATGCGGTAAACCAGACCGAAACCAGTATTGTTCAGGTCGGTTATCCCCAAATCAAAGTCGAGTTTATCACCATAAAAACCCTGTCCCTGAAATTGTAGTGCCGCATCCAGCATAATCAGGCCGGTGCCACCGGCATCCATCTCACTGAAGCCTAAAGACGCCAGTAAACGCAGGCGTGCCTCATGGCACAGGCGCAGTATGGCATCATTGGCCAGATGGTTACCATAATTAATATCGCCGATATGTACACTGATGCAGGTATGAAATAACCAGTGTTCAGGTGGTTCGATATGAATGCGGCTCATGGATTATCCTTACTTAATTTAGGCTGGATAGTAACAGGTTTTACAATGCCCTGGGCTGGCCGGTGTTTGCAACAGACAAATTTGTGCTAAGCTTTGTCAGTATTTTTCTGGTTATATAGCTGTTTTTCAGTTTCTTACGAACAGGATTATGTTTGTTGAGCAGGGAGAATCACGATGTATCACAAAATTATGGTACCGGTAGATGAAAGCGCAGCCGCCATGCGTGCATTGCAGGAAGCAATTATGCTGGCCAGATTATGTAATGCTGTCTTGCGTGTGGTTAATGTTGTGGATCTGGCTCAATTTAGCTGGGGTGGTGTTGGCGCGTTGCCTTCTGAAGAAGTACGCAAGGCAGTAAATGCAGCTGGTAAGAAAGGTTTGGAACAGGCTGAGAAATTGCTTAAAGAATCTGGCTTACATCATGAAATTGAGGTGGTGGAAAGTGCCGGTGACAAGATAGCCGATATGCTGATTCAGGAAGCTACTGAACACAATGTAGACTTACTGGTGATGGGTACCCATGGCTTTAGTGGTTTTATGCATATTTTAATGGGTTCAGTTGCGGAAGGTGTTTTACGCCAGTCTGATATTCCCGTGATGTTATTACGTGTACGGGATGATGATTAATTAGCTGTCCGCAGTTATCAGTCAGACCAGACAGTGTAGTAGGTAAATGCCAGAACTAGATGCTGTCTGGCATTGCTGCATGTGCACCTTATTATATGGCCAGTAAGTCATTGGCGCAGATTCGGATTATGTTGCAGTGACTCAAGCGCAATATTAATAAAATTGGGTGCGATGCTGGTTATATCTATGGTATGCGGAGTTGTTAGCCATAAGTTCGTCAGCCCCATGAACAGTGCCTGAAAGTACAGGGCAGCCTGCTGGATATTGATATTTGCGGGCAGAACATGTTGCTGACAGCACACCTGAAACACAGCACACAAGTTCTGCCACCATAAATTTTGGTATTTTTGCAACAATGCGACTATGGCACTGTTGTCGGCGGTATGTTCACAATTCAGATGCAGTATGTAACAGAATTTACAGTAATTATCATCAGCCGCCATGCGCTGAAACATCTGTTTTAATGCCTGCATCAGGTTGTTTAATGCATTCGGGGAGCTGGTGTCGATGTCATGTTGTAGCTGCTCGCTCAATTTACTGAAAAATTGTTGGAATAATGCATCAAACAGGTCTTCTTTATTCTTGAAATGCCAGTATAAAGCACCGCGGGTGACACCGGCTGCGCTGGCAATCTCCTGTAGCGAAGCTCGGCTGACGCCACGCCGATAAAAAATGTCCAATGCCGCAGCCATAAGAGCCTCTTTGGTTTGCAGGGATTCCTCTTTGGTCTTGCGCATAATAAATTTCCGTTAATCTGTAAATTAAATTTAGGCAAATCTGTATTTAATCCAGATTAGCACAGGTTTTTTTGATTAAAATAACTAAAGTATTAAATTTATTACATCTGGTATACATACATTGTTGCATGTATAATGCGCAGCGTAAAGCCATTTTTATTTAATCGTCTGTTGTCGCATCGCAGATTGCCTGAAGTTTCTGTTCTGGCTGCCTGTGGTGTCGATACTGGCGTTATTTGTGTCATATTTTTAGCACAGCAGAGTAAAAATTCATTTAATCTTTAAGTATATATGCACATATTGAGGTGAGTATGGGAACGAATCGAAGAGCAGATAAATGGCGCATCAGTGCGATAGTACTTGCCAGTGCGCTGGCATTGGCTGCCTGTGGCAAAAAAGAAAATGCACCAGCGCCACAAGCACCAATGGTCAGTGTACTGACTGTACGTCCGCAAACGGTAACTATAGATACCGAGCTGACTGGCCGTTTAAAACCGATTCGCGAGTCAGAAGTGCGTGCCCGTGTAGCCGGTGTTTTGCTGAAACGCTTATTTACAGAAGGCACCTATGTTCAACAAGGGCAGCCATTATTCCAAATTGACAATGCGCCTTATCTGGCCTCCCTGCAATCTGCGCGCGCCAGTTTGGCTACAGCACAGGCCAATGCAGCGAAAGCTGATGCCGATGTTGCCCGGTATCGCCCGCTGGTAGCCGCTAATGCCATCAGTAAACAGGAATTTGATCAAGCGATTGCCCAACAGCGTCTGGCACATGCACAAATTGACAGTGCACAGGCTGCAATTAAGTCTGCACAGATTAATGTTGGCTACGCATATGTACGTGCGCCGATTTCAGGACGCATTGGTAAGGCACTGGTTACTGAAGGTGCACTGGTTGGCCAGAATGATGTTACTAAACTGGCTCTGATTCAGCAAACCCATACTTTATATGTTGACCTGACCCAGACGGCGACACAGGCGATGAAAATCCGTCAGGATATTGCCGCGGGCAGAATGAAAACCATCAATGGTGCTGTGGAAGTAGCCATCAAGCTGGATGACGGCAGTGAATATCCGCAAAAAGGTCGTCTGCTGTTTACCGATATGACTGTGGATGAGGGCACGGGCGAAGTTAAAGTACGTGCCGAAATTCCAAATGATAACGATATGTTATTGCCAGGCCAGTTTGTGCGGGTAGAAATTCCGCAGGCTGAAATCCAGAATGCCATTGTGGTGCCTCAGCAAGCGGTAACCCGTGGCGCCAGCGGTGATACTGTTACTGTGGTTAATGCCGATGGCAGTCTGGCTATTCGTCCGGTAACCGTTGTTCAGCAAAAAGGCACAGACTGGGTAATCAGCGGTGGTCTGCGCGCTGGTGATAAAGTAGCAATGGATGGACTGGCACTGGTGCAATTAACCGGTGCGAAGAAAGTTCAGACCCAGCCGTGGAAACCGGCATCAGCCAATGCTCCGGCAGCAGCTCCTGTTCAGGCATCAGCTCCTGTTCAGGCTGCCTCTGCACCTAAGGCCTCTGCGGCATCTGCCTCTCAGGCCAAGTAAGGAATATGTAATATGTCACGATTTTTTATTAACCGACCGATTTTTGCATGGGTGGTGGCACTGTTCATCATCATTGCCGGTATAGTGTGTATTACCAAGCTACCTGTTGCCCAGTATCCGACTGTAGCACCTCCTTCCATTACCCTGACCATTGCCTATCCGGGTGCCGATGCCCAGACTATTGAAGATACTGTATTGTCGCGTATTGAACGTGAGATGAATGGTCTGGAAAATCTGGATTATATGGAGGCCAAATCACTGTCCAATGGTACAGGTACATTAACCTTAACTTTCTATCCGGGTACCGATGACGATATCGCCCAGATGAATGTGCAGAATGCCTTGTCTCGGGCAGAGCCGCGTTTGCCTGCCATGGTGAAACAGACTGGTGTACAGATTGCCAAATCACGCAGTAACTTCCTGATGGTAACCATGTATACCAGTGATAATCCCAACCTGACACCGGCAGACATGGCAGACTACGTGGCACGTAACATTCAGCCGGAATTACAGCGTATTGACGGTGTGGGTAACGTAATGGTGTTCGGTTCCGAACGTGCCATACGTATCTGGCTGGATTCAGACAAATTACGCAGCGTGAATCTGACACCGGGCGCTGTTAATGCTGCGGTGGCGGCACAGAACCAGCAGATTTCTGCCGGTAGTCTGGGCGCCTTGCCATCTCCTGACAATATTCAGACCACAGCGACCATCGTCGTTCCCGGCCAGCTAAAAACTGTTGAACAGTTTGAAAATATTATTGTCAAGGCCAATACCGATGGTTCGCTGGTACGCCTGAAAGACGTTGCCCGGGTAGAGCTGGGTAAACAGGATTACTCTACTGGTGCGCGTCTGAATGGTAAAGACGTGGTAGGTGCCGGTATTCAGCTAACCTCCAAAGGTAATGCACTGGCAACAGCCAATGCCGTTAAGGCCAAACTGGCTGATTTGCAGAAGTATTTTCCGGCTGGCATGAGCTGGTCTGCTCCGTATGACAGCTCTACTTTTGTAAGTATTTCTATTGAAAAAGTGGTACATACACTGGTAGAAGCCATCGTACTGGTATTCTTGGTAATGCTGCTGTTCCTGCAAAATATCCGCTACACCCTGATTCCGACCATTGTGGTACCGATTGCCTTGCTGGGTGCCTTTTCCATCATGTATGTTGCCGGTCTGTCAATTAACGTACTGACCATGTTTGCCATGGTGCTGGTAATCGGTATTGTGGTCGATGATGCCATCGTGGTGGTGGAAAACGTTGAGCGTATTATGGCGGAAGAGCATTTACCGCCCAAACCGGCTACCGAAAAAGCCATGGGACAGATTTCCGGCGCCGTGGTAGGTATTACCGTGGTACTGATTACTGTATTTATCCCGATGGCGTTTTTCTCTGGTTCTACCGGTAATATTTACCGCCAGTTCTCTATCGTTATGTCAGTGGCCATCTTCTTCTCTGCTTTTCTGGCACTGTCTTTGACACCGGCTCTGTGTGCCACTTTGCTCAAGCCGATTGCCGAACACGAGGCCGAGAAAAAAGGTTTCTATGGCTGGTTTAACCGCAAATTTAACAGTGGCACCAAAAAATACGAATCCAAAGTAGCATACATGCTGCATCGCAGTGTGCGCATGTTTATCATCTATGCCATTCTTACCGGCTGTGCACTGTTTGTGATGGGGCGCCTGCCGACTTCATTCCTGCCGGAAGAAGATCAGGGTTACTCTATTGGATTGATTCAGTTACCACCGGGCGCTACCCAGCATCGTACACTGGATACCTTCAAGAAAATGGAAGACTTCACGCTCCATCAGCCTGAAGTGAAAAATATGGTATCAATATTGGGCTTCAGTATGACTGGTCAGGGGCAGAACGTAGGTTTGAGCTTTCTGGTACTGAAAGACTGGTCTGAGCGTGACGGCGCAGAACACAGTGCCAACTCACTGGCCAAACGCATTACCGGTGCCATGATGGGTTCAGTTCGTGATGGTTATATCTTTGCACTGGTGCCACCATCCATCCCTGAACTCGGTACCAGTACCGGTTTCAGCTTCCGCCTACAGGATCGTGGTGGTAAAGGCCATGAAGCATTACTGGCAGCACGTAACCAGCTACTGGGCATGGCGCGTGAAAGTAAAGTGCTGACACAGGTACGTCCGGATGGCATGGAAGACGAACCTCAATTACAGATTGATATCGACCGTGATGCAGCTAATGCACAAGGTGTTTCATTTGGTGATATCACCACCGTACTGAGTACCGCACTGGGTTCCAATTACGTAAACGACTTCCCGAATAAAGGGCGTATGCAGCGCGTGATTGTACAGGCCGATGTAGCCTCTCGCATGACACCGGAAGACCTGAGCAAACTCACTGTTAACAATGCACAGGGACAACCCGTTCCCTTGTCTGGCATCATGAAAACCCACTGGATCACCGGTCCGGCGCAAACAGTCCGCTATAACGGCTATACCGCCATGTCTATTACCGGTAATGCAGCTCCGGGTTACAGTACTGGTGATGCCATGGCCGAAATGGAAAAAATGGCCAGCAAACTGCCTGATGGTTTTGGTTACGAATGGACAGGTCTGTCCAAAGAGGAAAAAGACGCCGGTAACCAGTCTACCGTCCTCTATATGTTCTCCCTGCTGGCGGTATTCCTCTGTCTGGCCGCACTGTATGAAAGCTGGACAATCCCACTGTCTGTTATGCTGGTGGTACCACTTGGTCTGCTTGGCGTAGTATTGGGCACATGGCTGCGTGGCATGGAAAACGACGTCTATTTTCAGGTGGGGCTGATTACCGTGATTGGTTTGAGTGCTAAAAACGCCATTCTGATTGTGGAATTTGCCAAAGAGCTGCAAGAGCAGGGCAAATCGCCACTGGAAGCTGCGCTGGCCGCTGCGCACCTGCGTTTCCGCCCGATTCTGATGACCTCTATCGCCTTCATTATGGGTGTAGTACCGTTGTATTTTGCCAGTGGCGCTTCTTCTGCCAGTCAGCGTGCAATTGGTACCAGCGTATTGTGGGGGATGTTAGTAGGTACCTGTCTGGCCGTATTCTTTGTGCCCGTGTTCTACTCAACTGTACGTAGCCTGTTCAGCAGACAAAAGAACGATAAAGGTGGCCATACGCCTGATAACAGCAAAAACCTGCCCATTACCGTAAACAGTGATGGCAGCGCGACCGTACAGACAGACAAAGAGGATAAAGCATGAAACACCTAGTAAAACCTACCCTGCTGGCTGTATTAACAGCCGGGGTAATGTCTGCCTGCTCAATGGCACCGCGCTATCACCAGCCACAAGTAGAAATGGCAGAAACTTTCCCCCGTGCAGCTGCCAACAACCAGCTGGCTGGTGCTGTAGCGGCGGCTAATCTGGGCTGGCAGGATTATTTTGCTGATGAACGCCTGAAACAGATTATCAGTCTGGCATTGACCAATAACCGTGATTTGCGTGTGGCTGCCTTAAACGTAGAAGCTGTACGTGCCCAATACGTTATCCAGCGCGCCGATCGTCTGCCTGCGCTGGCTGCTACCGGCAATGGCGGCCGTTCCCGTGTTGCGCGGGATTTGAGTGCCATGCGTGACGCTACTGGCCAGCAAACCAGCTATATTGCTGAATCGTATAATGTTGGTTTGGGTGTTACCGCATTCGAGCTGGACTTATTCGGACGGGTGAAAAGCCTGTCTGATGCAGCTCTGAATCAGTATTTCCAGCAGAAACAGGTACGCGATTCCACCCAAATCAGCCTGATAGCCAGCGTGGCCAAAGCCTACTTTAATGAACGCATCGCTCAGGCACAAATGGACTTATCCAATCGTGTCTTGATATCTCGTCAAGAAAGCAAACGCCTGACCGATCTGCAATTCAAATCGGGTGTGATTTCACAGGTAGAAGTCGATGTAGCCGAAGCGCAAATTGAAGCCGCGCGCGCAGATTATGCAGCCGCCAAACAGGCACGTGATCAGGCGCATAATGCCTTAACCCTGCTGGTAGGCAAACCATTACCAGATGACCTGCCCGCAGCAGCACCATTAAGCCGCCAGTTTGTTAATGCCGAACTGCCGGTAGGCTTGCCGTCTACCATTCTGTATCAGCGGCCGGATGTACGTGCAGCTGAATTTGCACTTAAATCCGCCAATGCCAATATTGGTGCAGCACGGGCAGCATTTTTCCCGCGCATCAGCCTGATTGGTGGCATTGGTTCTGGCAGCAATGATATTGGCCATCTGTTCAATGGCCCAAATCGTACATGGAGCTTCACACCGCAGATTACCTTGCCGATTTTCACCTGGGGGCAAAACAAAGGCAATCTGGATTTAGCTACTGCACGTAAAAACATCGCCGTGGCACAGTATGAGCAAACAGTACAGGCTGCTTTCCGTGATGTGGCTGATGCACTGGTAGCACGCGATTCGCTGCAAAAGCAGTATGAAGCGAAACTGCGTGGCGAGCAGGCACAAACCAACCGTTACAGACTCACCCAGCTGCGTTATAAACATGGCATTGCCAGCTCACTGGAACAGCTAGACGCCGAGCGCGACAGCTACGCAGCCCAGCAGGCATTGCTCCGCACCCAGCAAACCCTGCTGGAAAACCGTGCTGATATCTATAAAGCACTGGGCGGTGGTCTCAACCAGCAAACTGTAGCACCAGCTGCAAACACCACCGTAACCACAACAACTACCACCACAACGACAACGGTGCAGTAATTGTGACCTCAGTCAGGATGGCTGGCTGCATTGTTCCAGCTATCCTTTTAGCAGCGCGAGCAGTGGCTGAAAATATAGCACTGGCTACCATCTGAAGGTATCAGTCAGCCAGTGCACGGACAAGGTTATAGCAGCCAATGCCTGATTTAACAGCAACATTTTTACCTGCTCGTGCTATACAAAATGATTTAACCCTTGAATAGATTCCGCTTTTCATGGTATAAATCGCGTTTTACAAAATTAATTAGAAGTTTGGAGTTAACCATGGCACGTGTATGTAAAGTGACCGGTAAGCGCCCGATGAGTGGCAACAACGTGTCACACGCCAACAACAAAACCAAACGCCGTTTCTTGCCTAACCTGCAATCACGTCGTTTCTGGGTTGAAAGTGAAAACCGTTGGGTTCGCCTGCGCGTTTCTAACGCCGCTCTGCGCACCATCGACAAATTAGGTATTGAAGTAGTATTGGCCGACCTGCGCGCTCGCGGTGAAGCTTAATCATATAGTGATTTAAGGATAGAGCAATGCGCGACAAAATCAAACTGGAATCATCTGCTGGTACAGGTCATTTCTATACCACTACTAAAAATAAACGTACCATGACTGGTAAATTCGAAATCAAAAAATTCGATCCAGTAGTGCGTAAGCATGTAATGTACAAAGAAACCAAACTGAAATAATTGTTTCATACTGGTTTGAAAAACCTGAGCAGTTTATTGCTCAGGTTTTTTTCATTAGGGATAATAAAACACAAATCAGATTTACCGACTAAATGGCCGTACTATGGAAAACAACATGCATGAAGCACATATCGAATTGCAGCACCGCATCGAAGAGTTGGAAATACAAAGCGCATTGCAGGAAGAAACCATCCAGAGCCTGAGTGATACCATAGCCCGGCTGCAACAAACCTTAGATTTACAACAGGCACAACTGCGTCTGCTTTACCAGCGCCTGCCAGACAGAGCAGATAGCGGTGGCGAACCATTTAATCCGGCAAGTGAAATTCCGCCACATTATTAAACTATTGAAACAGACAAATAGTAGCAGGTGCAAGTATCGATTACCTTGCTTGATAAATATTGAAATCACAATACGGAATTAAAATTCAGGCTTAAAGCGAATGATTAAAAGTCTGCCAATGGCGCTTTCCAATCTGAAAATATCAGCAAGAACCAATACTCATCACCCACACTGAATGATCATTAAGATAATTTATAAGCAAAACATCTGGCGTTAATTGCGCAAATATAAAGGCTAATTCAATTCCACAGAATTACTCCTGTTTCGCATGTATCTAGTGATTAACTGTGCCGGCATTCATGTTGACAGAAAAATCGATACTGCTAATAGCTTTTATCCAGACCCATTTGCCAGAAATCAGCCTCTAATCGTGTTGCATTAGTAAAAATTTTTGCCAACTGCTCAAAGCGCTGCGAATCAATATTGGCCAAACGCTGATTAATCCAGTTAATCTCTGTTTGCATGGCTGCATGAAATTCATCACCTGTATACATCTCAATCCAGCTCTGATAAGGATTGTTGTGCGCCTGATACCATGATTGTTCTTGAATCCAACACGCAAGTACTCCATAGCCAATCAGGCAGGGCGCCAGTGCGATATGCAAATCCAGCAGATCACCCTGTTGTCCCGCATCAAGCATATAACGCGTATAAGCGATATTGGCCTTAGCTTCCGGCAGATTATCAAGCTCCTGTATGCTTATGCCCCATTGCTTGCAATACTGAATATGCAAGTCCAGTTCAACGTCAACGATAGCTTTAAGACCAGCTAAAGCCTGCCGTATTTCAAAAATATCATGGCTTTTATAAACCGCAAGCCCCCATGCACGCGAAAACTGAATCAAAAAAAGATAATCCTGTTTTAAATAATGCTGAAAGCAGGATTTATCTAACGTTCCCTTGCCCAGTTGCTGCACAAAATCATGCTGAATATAGCGATTCCAGTCATCCTGACAAAATTCAATAAGTGATTGGAATGATGGCATAAATAAACGCTCCTTTAATAAACAATATATTAAGGAGTAACAAAACAGACTTATCAGCGCAAAAGCTTGTTTTATACTCCCTTCGTCGGTATTAACCGCATCAGGTTCAACGGGTGTAATCTCAGCCAGTGGCACCCCGGATAAATTAACCAGTAAAGGTTAAGAAATAGATGAGATAAAAGAGAAGAATATTATATACAACTATTTAAGCTTTTACTCAATCCAATCTATTCTTCACTGGTATCAGCTTGGAATATGTATTTTGTTTAAAGAATAATTATTCAGTTTTTCTGCGTTCATTGCAAATCTTGTTCAGTTTGTACTTTTATTAATATTAAGTATGAGTTCTGATGCATGTTTTATTGATGAAGTATAGATGGATGTCTAAGCTAATGAATTGTGAGAATCTGAATATTCAGCATACTTGCCAAATATCCAGATTGACAATTTGGTTGAGAAAAATCTAAAAATTTATAAAATTGTCCCATTTTATTAAAACTTGTCCCAAAAAATGCTATAATTGCTTTTAATGTTGGAAATGTAGTTAGGGTTAATATCTCATGAAAAAAGGAAATATTTTAAACTTGATTAAATATCATGTTGAGCGAAATGAGAATGCTTTCAGAAATGAAGCAATAGAGATTGCCCATCATTTTGACAGAATGGGCGATACTCAGTTGGCTGAATATATTATGGGGCAGATTGCGGCGGCTAATCTTTATGTGCCACAGGCAAGCGATTTTGAAAGTATTTATTTAAAAAATATTGATGTTAAGAATTTAGAATCATTAAATCTACCTGTAGAAGTGACCAATGATATTAAAGGGATAATTAATGCGGTAACGCATAATATTGGTATTAACCGATTTCTGTTTGAGGGAAGTCCGGGGACAGGCAAAACTGAAGCAGCTAAGCATGTAGCCAGATTGCTCGACCGTAGTTTATTTTATGTCAACTTTGATAATCTGGTTGATAGCAAGCTGGGGCAAACCAATAAAAATATTGTTACTGTATTTAGCGAAATCAATACTATACCCTATCCGGAAAAAACAGTGATTTTGTTTGATGAAATAGACGTGATTGCGCTGGATCGTATCAACAGTAACGATGTGCGCGAAATGGGACGGGTAACTTCAGCAATCTTGAGAGAATTTGATCGCTTGGCAGATTTGAATAATGAAATTGTTATTATCGCCACCACCAATTTATACAAAAATCTTGATAGAGCTCTATCAAGACGTTTTGATGCTGTAATTAATTTCAATCGTTATGGTAAAGAAGATTTGGTTGAAATCGCAGAACTGTATTTTTCTTCCTATGCTAAAAGCTTTAAAAATATCACTAAAGACACTCGGCTGGTAAGGAAAATATTAAATACCGCAACTCAGTTACCTAATCCGGGAGAATTAAAAAACATGATAAAAACATCTTTAGCCTTTAGTGATGTAGACAATAGCTTTGATTACTTGCGCAGGCTATACAAAAATACCATGAATACTCAAGAAATAACGGGTACGGTATTACACAGTCAGGGCTTTACTGTTAGAGAAATAGAAAAACTTACTGGCGAAGCGAAAAGTACGGTAGCAAGAAAATTAAAAGGGGAAAATAAATAATGGCAAATAATGTATTAGAGTTAAAGGGAAAAGCATTTGTTCAAGCCTCAAAGATAAACGGGGCATTTAACGTTAGTATAAATGGGAATAAAACTGTTTCTACAGAGCATTTAAGTTCGCTAAAATTAAAATTAGAGCAAATTGCTGAATACTGGCGGAATGAAACTAGACCATTTACGGGAGTTTTAATAAGTGTGTACTACAATAAAATTGCTGCAAAAAGTATTCGTATAACTGGCTTATTTAAAGGGAAAAATTCAAATTCTGCTGTTGTAGGTGCTAAGTTTAATCAGAGCAAAACTAAACATATAATTACTTATTATCTGGATGCTATCGATTTAACTAACAGTATTTCCTTACTACAAAATTCCATCAATGTTTTGAATGTTTATTTCAATGGCCAGATAGATAAAAAGAAACTTGATGATAAAGAAATAATAGATAATATTCCTTATGATGAATTTAATATAAGTAAGTTTGTATTTAAGCAAGTAATAGCTGATGCTTCATATATTGATGATTTTAATGTAGAAAATATACCAGAGCAAATAGTACAAAGCATTGTTACTCTTTATGATACTAATTCCGATATTGTAGAATTACTCAATAATTACGGTATAAATGTATCATCAGACAGTATTATGGATAACCTGACAGTACTTCTAAGACAGGTACCATTAGAAATTTTACTCAAAAAAGCACCATATATAGTCTCAATGGCTACTGAGGATTTATCCAAATTATTTCCTCAAAATAATTTTCAGCAAAAAAAAACAGAAATATTATCTATTCCAAAGCCTGATTTAGAACCTATTATAGGAGTTATTGATACTTTATTTGACGATAAAGTATATTTTAATGAATGGGTTGAATATCATGATATGGTAGATAACAATATCCCAAAAGAATTTAAAGACTATAAGCATGGTACAGCTATATCCTCAATTATAGTTGATGGACCAAGAATGAATCCGTGGTTGGATGATGGTTGTGGTCGGTTTAGAGTTCGCCATTTTGGAGTGGCGGCTGGTGCGCATTTTTCACCTTTTACGATTATCAAACAGATTAAAGAGATTATTGCCGCAAATACGGATATTAAGGTTTGGAATCTGTCATTGGGCAGTAATCAGGAAATTAATGATAATTTTATTTCCGCTGAAGGAGCTGTCTTAGACCAGATTCAATATGAAAATGATGTAATATTTGTTGTTGCTGGCACCAATAAATTTAATGAAAAAATTAAGAAAATTGGTGCTCCTGCTGATTCAATTAATAGCATAGTCGTAAATTCGGTTACTAAAAACAAATTAGTACCTGATTATGCGAGAAAAGGGTTCGCTTTAACGTTTTATGCTAAACCTGATGTAAGCTATTATGGTGGCAGTAGTGAGCAATTTTTGCATGTTTGTGAGCCTTTAGGTGAGGCCAAAGTAGCTGGCACATCTTTTGCAGCACCGTGGATAGCGCGTAAATTATCTTATTTAATTGATGTTTTAGGTCTTAATAGAGTGTTAGCCAAGGCTATGATTATTGATGCAGCAAAAGAATGGAACGAGCCAAATCCTCAAGAAATTGCTGAATTTGGGCATGGTATCGTGCCAATTCATATAAACGACATTATCACAACTAAAGAAGATGAAATAAAATTTGTAGTAACAGATGTAAGTAAAAAATGGAATACATACAATTACGAATTTCCTGTTCCTTTAGTTCATAATAAATATCCTTTTTTTGCCAGAGCAACTATGTGCTATTTTCCGAAATGTAATAGAAATCAAGGTGTCGACTATACCAATACTGAATTAAATCTGCACTTTGGCCGACTTGATAATAAGGGTAAGATTAAAGATATTAATGGCGATAAGCAGAATCTTGAAACGGGTGAATACCATTATTTAGCAGAAGCTGGCGCGCAAGGTCAATTCCGAAAATGGGATAATGTTAAATATATATCAGAATCAATTAATAAAAAAAGATTAATTCCAAAATGCTCATATAAAAATAAAAATTGGGGCATGGAAATTAAAACGACTAACAGGCTAGATCCTAAAGATGGAGAGGAGATTCGTTTTGGCGTGGTGGTCACATTAAAAGAAATGAACGGCCAAAATAGAATTGATGAATTTATCAGAAATTGTCATTTAAAAGGCTGGATTGTTAATAAACTTGATGTTAACGCTCGCGTGGAAATTCGTCAGATTATGAATGAGGATATTAAATGGGATTAGTTGCTAGTGTTTAATCGACCTTATACTGAATTTTTTGTATTTTGCTGCTACAACAGGTGACAGTTAATTCTGTCACCAACTGCTGTGTTAAATCGACTGATTGCATTTTCCAGTTCCGAATCGGCATTGTCTATTTTCTAATGCTGGTTGTAGCACCAAATCAGTTATTTCTAACTAATTGCCCAAAAAGTTGTGCAAATTAGTGTAGCCATTTCAGCTTCTTTATGGTTAATTCAATATTTAACTGCATGATTAAAGCTGTAAATTTTTAATTTTAAAATATATTCACAAGAACGATTTGTTTCAATACGCTATCAAAATCTTCTGCTAGCTGCTGTTGCGATGTATTGATTATTCTTTGTTCTGCGTAAACAGTTGCAGTTCTACTCGGGCAGTAGCTGTTATTATATAGTCTGATATTAAAGGGGCGCAGTCTGGTAAGTTTATTTTGCCTTTGATTTCATAGGCAGTTATCTGGATATGATTGTTTTGTCTGTTATATTTTATTTTTGCTCCGCTGGTTTTAAATTTGCCCGGGTTAAATGCAGGACTGAGATAAATGTTTAATTTTTTATACATAATTTCATTTATCTGATAATGAATTATCTGCTCCCAAGGGATGGCTTTTTCGAAGCAGGGGAGGACTAATCCTTGCGGTGTGATGGTAAGCAGTGGCGAACCAATACATTGATACATTTTGTAGCATCTGCGTAAACAGAAAATACTGATTATTGAAAGGATAATGACGGTTATTAGCCATTCAGAATCGTGTTTTTCATCAGCTATTAAAAAGGCGTATGTTATTAAGATAAACAGGCTTGCCAGTAAGGATCGCAGCAATAATCTGATAATCCCGCCTTGTTTTATGGTAATGGTTTGCTGATGATTATTGATGTGTTTTTTAAGATAGTTGATATTGGTTTTAGCTATTTTCTGTATATTTTTTTGGTAATTTGCTTGCAGGGAGTTTGCTTCATGACTGAACAGCTCTGTTAGCAGTGAGGTGGGGCTGATGCTGATAAGCAAACCACACAGCCGATTTAATTCGCGATATTTAATGGCAGATAGCCGTTGAGCTAAAGTTGGGTGGGTGTTGTAAACAGAAGGTTGTTTTTTTAGCAGTTTGCTAAGCGAAGGTATTTCTGATTGTGCTACATAGTGGGTAACATAATCTAAAGGCAGATGGGTTGTATGTGCGTTATGGTAATAATTATCCAGTGCCTGATTGATGGGCACTTGCAGAAGATGTATTTTACTCAACGCTAAGGCAAGGTACTCTTTGGGGATGATTTTTAAAGCATTTGAATCTGCTCTATATTCTCTGGAACAATTCCATTGCCGTATTGCTCGGTTGAATGAGCAGTAATATTGTTTGGATAACAGATATGCGGGATAGAATAAACGGGATCGGGAAAAAGAAGTAATGGTTTCGGTTAATCTGTCAATCTGACGATAAAAGTTTTTAGGCAGGCTCGGGTCATTGCTGGCAATATGGCTCAATTCATGTGCTATTATGCTGCTTAACTCGGCTAAGGTTAAATAATTGATATAAGTACTATCAAGATATAAGGTATTTCCAGTCAATATGGTTTGGCGCGGATACAGATAAATTGTTTGATTACTTATTTTAAAGCCATGTCCTATGCAAAATACTATATTGTCTGGCATAACGTTTAATTCAAGCTTCTGAACGATTTTCTCAATCAGTTTGTATAGTTTGGGATTGGTTTCTGATGTGATAAGTACGCCGTTTACGCTGGCTTCTTCTGTGACATCCGGTTTGTTATAAATTTCCCAAATGGAGAGACATAATCCTGCCACGGCAATCAGGCCAATGGCTAATTTAGTCAGTATTAAACCATCGGTGAGTATAAAAAGACTGGATGAAAAAGACAGAAAAAGGCTGATGGGCAATATCAGTAGAATAGCCCGCATAATGTATGAAGCACTGGTAAAATTAGTGTGCAACTGTTTTCCTGATTTGCTAGCTTTTCGACCTAAGCGTTGAATGAGGAGTAAAGCAATCACACCGGTAAAGATACACATGCCACCGCTAAGTATGCCGCCTATGGCGAGTGGTTTGGTATACGTCAGTGTGAAGTTATGCTGTTTAATCTTGTTTGTGATTTCACAACGCTGGCTGTAATTATTAGGGGTTTCAGGCTGTTGTAGCAATGCCTGCTGTTGTAATGAAAGCTGAATGATTTCCTGATTGATGCTCTCAAGCTGTTGTGGCGAGGGGTAAAGGTGAAAGCTTAGGCGAATGCTGAGAAGTGGCAATAAAATGATGAAAAAAAAAGATAGATTCGCTCTTTCAGCGAGAATGTATGTGCTGCGGTGTTTTTATTCAAGATAATCACCTCTTTACTTTTTTCTGCACTACTGTGGCAATCGGGATTGTTAGCCAGCCACTAAATTCAGAATCGATTATTTACTAAATTAAATCTATTTTAATTATTTTTCAGTATAAAAACAATTGAATTGCGCCTGTTATGTTCTTCGTATTTGATTTATTTGCTTGGTTTGTATTGGTCTTATTATCCGGTTTTGCTGTTCCGTTAGGCAGGATAGCGGATAAGCCACCATCGTTTACCAGAAAATCAAAGGTCTGTGCTTTGGGTTTGGTAAGGGGTTTATGCTGGAAAGCACGGCCAAGCTGCATGGTTATCTGGGATATCAGGTGATTTTATTATAGCTGTTATGGTATTGGTATTTTGATGTTATTCATAGACGGCAATTTTTTGCTGAGCAGGTATGAATTGGATATTAATGAGTAGTATTTATTCTGCTGTTGCTGCTATGAATAAGTTCAAGCTATAAGGTAATTATACAGAATATGCATTTTTAGCTGTGAAGACGGTGTGGTGGTTTTTAAGTCTTTTCTATTTGATTTGAATAGGTAATATTTTCAGCGCTGGTTATGGCGTTGTATGTTATGAATGCGCTATTGACTTGCAAACTATGGTATTTGAAGCAAGATGTTTTGGCGCAATGATGAAATGATCTGTGTTTACGGTGTATCGATACTTGCTGGCTAGTGTATGAGACTGGTGTAATTGGTCTTAGGCCGACGTTTAGATAATGGGATTTAATGATAATAATAATAATTCCTATTACTACTTGTATAAGATAATGATTATTGTTTACAATGCGCTGTCTTTATATTAAATCTCGTCAAAAGGGGTTAATTCGTTATGCGTCGCTCACCCAAGATTATTGCGCTGGCTATAGTTTGTATCGGCTTGCCGGCAATGGGATATGCTGAGGGTGTGGTTCATTTGCCAACAGTTTATGTTGAGGCAAAATCAGTCGCCCCCAGTGTTTTTAAAGGTACTAAGGTTAAGGCGGAGGCTATTCAGAAAAAAGGTGCAGTGGATTTGAAAACTGCATTAAGGGATATTCCGGGTGTGGAAGTGCTGGATACTCAGGGGACGCGACAGGGTAATGACAGTGTAAATATTCGTGGTCTGAGTGGTAATCGTGTGGCGATGAGTATTGATGGTATTGATTTGCCGGAAGCGAATGAAATGAAGCATACAGGACAGTATGCTATTTTTGGGCGTGGTAATTTTATGGATGTTTCTGCACTCAGTAGTGTGGATATCAGTAAAAATGCCCGTGGCTTTGGTTTGGGTGGCGTGGTGGCTATGCAAACGCTGTCTGCGGATGAAATTTTGCAGGGAGAAAATCAGGGCGGCTATGTTGATACTCAATACAATAGTGTGGATAGATCTACAGCGATAACTGGTGCGGCCGCTTTGAAAAATGGTTACTGGCGCGGTATGGTGCTGGGTACTTATCGTAAGGGTAATGAGTCAGATAATCGTGGTGATGTTGGTGGCAAAGGGGCATTGCGAACCAAGGCAGATCCTGTTGACCGCAATGGTCGCTATTTTCTGACTAAGCATGAGTTTGATATTAATGATAAAAATGCTATTAATTTTACGGCTGAATATCTGAGCCGTAATCAGTGGACTGATTCGCTGTCACAGGTTAATCGTTCTTATACGGATATTGGTGGCGCAGATGATAATAAGAAAACGCGGTTTTCGCTGGGGCATGATTTTTATAGTGGTGAAGGGTTAATTTATGAGGGTAAAACGCAGCTTTACTGGCAGCAAACCAAAACTGATTCGGTAACTCACCGCCAGTATGTCCGCGGGTGTAGCAGTATGATTCCGGGGGTAAGAAATCGCTGTGCTTTTGAATTTGGCAATCGGGATAAGGTATGGGGGTTGACTACTGACTGGCGCGCTCATTTTGATGGCGGTGGTTTGAATCAGGACTGGCGTTATGGGTTAAGTTTTGCTCGTCATGAATTAAGCAGTGACTGGCAGGGATATTATGCCAGATCAAAACCGAATGCAGATAATAAGACTATTCGCACCAGTATGTATGTTGATGGTGATTTGCAGTGGGGGAATCTGGTGGTAAGCCCGGGTGTGTCGGCGCATTACTATAATATGAAACCTGATGATGGTGGTTTTTTTACTGGAACTGATAATAGTATCGGGGATTTGCGTAAGAAGCATCAAGGTGCAATTACGCCGCGCTTGGGTATTTCCTATCAGATAAGTCCTTTGCTGGTGCCCTATTTCCAGTATGCACGTGGCTTTAATGCACCATCTTCACAGCAACTGGCCTCTTCTTGGAATCCGGGTAATTACAGTTCTTGGGGTAATCCGAATTTGAAGGCAGAAACGGCTAATAATTTTGAACTGGGTATACGCGGGAAAAATAGTGTATTTGAATATGGTATAGCCGGATTCGATAATCATTATAAGAATTTCATTGATTATGTGAATGTTGCTGATCAGGTGTCATTGCCGGCGGTATGGAGCCGCTATCAAACGCTGGTATTGCAGGCGCAGAATTTCAGTAAAGCGCATATCTATGGCGGTGAGGTCTATACGCGCTGGAATTTTGCCCAAGACTGGAAAGCAAGTGGGTCGATTGCCTATTCGCGTGGTTCGATTCGTCAGAATGGTGTTGATCAGCCATTGAATTCTGTTATGCCGGTTAAGGTGAAGTTGGGTTTGGCTTATGAGGGGGATGTCTGGGGCGCGAATCTGGATTTTACTTATGTAGCGAAGAAGGATGACGGTGATTTGCAGAATACGGGATATTACAATCCATCAAGGAATTATGCTTTAGTTGATTTTGGGGGCTACTGGAAGCCGACTAAGCATTTGAGCTTTCGCGCCGGTGTTAATAATGTATTCAATCAAAAATACTGGAACTGGGCAGATATCGCGTACATGATGCCGAATGTGAACAGTCAGGCGGGGACTTCCGGCCAGAGTGATGGTAATGCCACTAAGCTAAATAAATATAATGCTGATTTCTATTCAGCGCCGGGACGGACATTTAATGTTGGTTTACGCTACACGTTTTAAATCAATCTGCTACTAATAATAATTTTGTAAAGGAATAAAACATGAGTTTATGGCAACAATATCTGGATAAAAAAGCAGCGGTAGAGGGGGGAATGTATTTCCCGCGTCAGGCTGCGGCTGATCTGGGCGTGAGTGAGGGGGCATTAATGGCAGATGCACCTGATTCGGTTTATCTGGGTAGCCGGATCCGCGAGCTGGTACTGAAGCTGGAAACGCTGGGTGAGGTGTTGAGTGTGGTGCGCAATGATGCAGCGGTGCATGAGAAAATCGGTGTTTATGAGCATGTTACGCTGACTGCGCGTACGGGGCTGGCTCTGAATGTAGGTGGGTTGGATTTACGTTTTTTTCTGCATAACTGGCATCATGCGCTAGCCATAACGCTGGTAATGGGCGATAAGACTATGCGTTCAATTCAGTTTTTTGATGAATATGGTGTGAATATTGAAAAGGTGTTCATGCGTGATGATGCTAAACTGGGAGCATGGCAGGCTCTGATTGATGAGTTTGCGAGTACGGGTAAGCCGGAATTTTTACCGGCGCCAGAGGTTAGTGTTACGGTGCCGGAGCCATTGTCTCCAGAGCGTGAGCTGGCTTTTCAGGAGCGCTGGAATGAGCTGAAAGATGTACATCATTTTGGTGGTTTGCTGGAAACATTTAAGATTGACCGCCAGCAATCTTACCGTCATGCGCCTGCCGGTAGTACTAAACAGGTGGATCGCGGTGTATGGGAGCAGGTATTAGAACACGCACAGGCAAATAAGCTGGAAATTATGGTCTTTGTTGGTAACCGCGGGCTGGTGCAGATTCAGACTGGTAAGGTGCATAATGTGGTGCGTTCACATGGCTATCTGAATGTACTGGATGCGAAGGTGCCGGAAGAGGGTTTTGATTTGCACCTGCGCGATGGTGATATTGTGGAAACATGGGTTGTACGTCGCCCGATTAGTGAAGGCTATGTTACCTGTATTGAGGGTTTCGACAAGAATCGTCAGACTGTGGTGCAGATTTTTGGTCGTCGCGAGGAGGGCAATGATGAAATGCAATCATGGCACCAGTTTACGGATGGCTTGTTAGCAGGCTAAATGACCAAGGGCAGATAGGTATTATTGCGATGATGTTAAGTAATCATAAGCTAAAGCAGGCCTGTCTGCTGCTGTATTGCTGGTAATTAAAAGGGTAAAGCATGAAAAGATTATTCTTGGCAGCGGCAATGTGCGCTGCTTTTCCGTTTGCATTTGCTGCCCGCATTGTTACATTGACGCCAGATGTGGCTGATGTTGTGGTGGAGCTGGGTGGTACTAAAGATGTAGTAGGCCGTGAGATGGCTTCTACCAATCCGGCCTTAAAGAATGTGCCCAGTATTGGTCTGTTTCACGGGCTAAGTGTGGAACCGATTGCAGCCAGAAAACCGACTCTTGTTCTGGGGTCGTGGATGGCTCAGCCAGCCAGTATTTATGCCAATCTGAACCGGGTGGGTATTATGGCTGTGAATGTTGCGCCGAAAGAGGATATTAATGGTTATGCTGCTGGTATTCGTAAGGTTGGTCAGCTTATTGGTAAAAGTAGTGAAGCCAATGCATTGGCCAGTCGCTGGCTAAGTCAGATTAAGGAGATGCCGAAAACCGGTAAGCGTTATCTGATTAGTTATGATGGCCGTTATGTTTCCGGCCGTGGTACCGCAGCAGATGAGTTAATCAGACGTGCTGGTGGCATCAATGCAGCTGCTGCCATTGAGGGTATGAAGCCGATGTCACGTGAGGCTTGGTTGGCGGCAAAACCGGATATTATTCTGATTGCTGAGCGTAATCAAAAACTGGTTGGCGGTATGCAAGGCTTAGCCAAGCGACCGGAAATTGCTGCTTCACCGGCAGTGAAACAGAATAAAATCTATTTTATGCCATCAAATGATTTATTTCGTTACGGTCTGAATACGCCGCAGGTTATTTCTAAACTTTATAAGCTGGCACAATAATGATGACACAAGTGCAGCAAACGATGAGTATAGCTGATTCGACTGTGGTAAGACGTGCGTTCTGGCCTAAACTGGTTTGGGGCATTGCTGCTGTGTTATTTAGTCTGTTGTTGAGCTGGTTCTGTCTGGGGCTGGGCATGGGCGGATGGCAGTGGCCACAGTCGCTGGATGAAATTACGCTTGGTATCCGGCTGCCACGGGTACTGGTGGCACTTATTGTCGGTGCTGCACTGGCTGCTGCCGGTGCAGCATTGCAGGCGTTGTTTGATAATCCGCTGGCAGACCCGAGTCTGATTGGGACGTCTGGTGGTGCGGCATTGGGGGTGATTGCTGTTCTGGCTTTTGGCTGGGGGATGGTAACTGTACCTTTGGCCGCTTTTTTCGGTGCACTGCTGGTGTGTTTGCTGATTCTGACGGTACATCGTTTGCTTGGTGGGGGGACATTGGGGCTGCTGGTGATGGGTTTTGTAATCAGTGCCTTTTGTGGTGCGCTGGTGAGTCTGATTTTATTTATGTCGGATGATATGGTTTTGCGCAGTGCAACCAACTGGCTGGCTGGTAGTCTGGCTGAATCTGGTTTTACTTCGCCCTGGTATGCATTGGCTGTGATGTTGCTGGGGCTGGGTATACTGTTGGTGGTTGGACGGCGGCTGGATATTCTGATGCTGGGTGAAGAAACGGCCATCAGTATGGGGGTAGCGGTAGGCAGTACGCGGATGTGGACGGTTATCGGCGCAGCGCTATTAACAGGTGCTGCGGTGTCACTGGCGGGTATTATTGGTTTTCTGGGTATGATGGTGCCGAATGTGATTGCCCGTAGCTGGGGCGGCAGCCGACGCCGGATTATATTGTTATCTGCTTGGCTGGGAGCGGTATTTTTATTGCTGGTAGACAGTGTGGCACGCTGGTTGAGCTATCCGGTAGATTTGCCGGTAGGTATTGTGATTGCTTTACTTGGCGGGCCGTTTTTCCTGTGGCTGTTTTTGCAGCCGTTGCGGCGTTAGGAGCGGGGTATGGGGAGTTTGTTTGCTGTTCGTAATGTGCAGGTGCAAGCACGTGGCCGCTGTATTTTATCCGTTCCACAGCTTGATTTTCCGGCCAGTCAGCATACCAGTATTATTGGGCCGAATGGTGCGGGTAAATCTACTTTATTGCGTGCGCTGCTGGGTTTGCATGGTACTGGTGTACGGTTACGCGGGGAATCTGTGGGCAGTAATTTGAAGCGTGGGCAGATTGCTTGGGTAGGGCAGCACGGACAATATAATTTACCGCTTACGGTGACTGAATATGTGCAGCTTGGCTGTTGCCCGCATGGTAGCTGGTTTAAGAAAGCACAGGCACCGACCACAAAATTACAGCATCTGCTGGATGTTTTTGATTTGCGTCCATTGGCACAGCAACGTATTGGCCGTTTGTCTGGTGGTGAGCAGCAGCGTGCTAATGTGGTGCGTGCTCTGTTACAGAATGCACCGGTGTTATTGCTGGATGAGCCTTGCAATCATCTGGATATTCGCCATCAGCATCGCTTGATGCATTATTTGCGTGAGCACCATGCTGAATTCTCGGTTGTTATGGTGTTACATGATTTAACTATGGCTGCCAATCATGCCGATTTTATTGTATTGATGAATGAGGGGCAGATAGTTGCTTCTGGCACACCGCAGGATGTGATGCAGTCTGATTTACTCAGTGAGGTGTATCAGTGGCCAATCCGGCGTATAGAAGAGGATGGCAGGCTGTTTTTCCGTATGGATCATCACTCTGTGCATTCAGCAGTGGCTTAAGTTAATTTTGATGTGCATTGTTTGGGCTGAATATTTAATGGCTGGTGGAGAATGATGCAATTAATTTCAGTTTTAAAGGTATGAATCTATTTGAAAAATTAATATGAATAAGGCTTTGATTCTGAAGTTGTTCTGTTTGTTATAGATAACTATTTCAGGCTGTGTATTATGGGTTTGCATATGGGATACTATTTACCAGCGGAAAGTTATTCGGCATGATTAGCCTGTTTTCTGGTTGATCTAATTTGCTCATTGTATAAGTTAATTATGTCTTTAGTTGCCGGTGCTGTGTTTTGACTATTAGTATTTTGGCAGCAATTGAAGCTTTCAGTATTGGCAGGTGAAAGTGTAAAAAAATTCCGGTATAGTGTATGACACAATTATCTATTTACCTTGAATCAGGAATTTTATATGCAAAACGCCATGCGTAAATTTTTATTGGGCTCTGTGGCTGCGGTGGCGCTTGCTGCCTGTGGTGGTGAGTCTACTTCCGGTACAACGGGCTCCAGTGAAGGTAAGACGGTAGTCATGGGGCTGGATGACAGCTTTCCGCCCATGGGTTTTCGCAACGAAAAGAATGAATTGGTTGGGTTTGATATTGATATGGCGCGTGAAGCAGCCAAGCGCGCCGGTCTTGCTGTAGAACTTAAGCCTATTGACTGGAGCGCCAAGGAATCTGAGCTTAACAGTAAGCGTGTGGATATGCTCTGGAATGGTTTGACTATTACGCCACAGCGGCAACAGCAGTTATTGTTATCTAAACCATATATGGATAATCATCAGATTATTGTTGTGCGTCCTGATAGTGGTATTAATACCAAAGCGCAATTGGCTGGGAAAGTCGTTGGTGTACAGGATGGCAGCAGTGCGGTGGATGCGGTAGAAGCTGAGCCAAATGTGGTGAAATCTTTTAAAGAACTGAAGAAATATTCTGATAATGTGACTGCTTTGATGGATGTGTCGGCTAAACGTGTGGATGCATTGGTGGTAGATGAGGTGGTTGGCCGTTATTATGTTTCGAAAAAACCGAATGAATATAAAGTATTAGGTGATGATTTCGGTACTGAGCAGTATGCTGTGGCGTTCCGTAAGGATGATCAGGCTTTGGAGCAGAAAATTCAGGCTGCTCTGGATAGTATGAAAGCTGATGGTACATCTGCTAAAATTGCTACAAAATGGTTCGGTAAAGACATCGTCAAATAAATGCTGTTTTTACTCTGGAATCAACGCTGCCTGAATGTGAATTGTTCAGGCAGCGTTATTGTTGTTTTAAGGATTACACGTGAATTATGTGTTAAATATGCTGCCAGAATTATGGACGGGGGCAAAAATTACCCTCAGTCTGTTTGCCATTACCCTGCTGCTGTCTATTCCGTTGGGTCTGGTATTGGCACTCTTGCGTCTGTCTGGCATTAAAGCGCTGGATTACATTGTTAATTTTTACATCTGGGTGATGCGTGGCACGCCACTGATGTTGCAGATTTTCTTTATTTATTTTGCTTTGCCGGCAGTTAATATTCTGCTGCCTGCTTATACTACGGCGGTGGTGGCGTTTGTGCTCAATTATGCGGCCTATTTTGCTGAGATTTTCCGTGCCGGTATTCAGGGCGTAGGTAAGGGGCAGTATGAGGCAGCAAAAACGCTGGGTATGAGCTATGGTCAAACTATGCGCCGCATTGTTCTGCCACAAATGTGGAAGAAAATCCTGCCTCCATTGAGCAATGAAACCATTACGTTGGTTAAGGATACTTCGCTGGTGTATGTACTGGCGTTGCAGGATGTGATGCGGGTAACCTATCAGCTGGTACAGCGTGAATTCAATCTGATGCCGTTTTCTGTGGCGGCTGCCTTCTACCTGATTATGACCCTGATTCTGACTTGGGGCTTCCAGAAAATGGAGAAACGCTATGCACGCTACGACGACTGATTTAATGATAGATGCCCGCGGTATTTACAAGGCCTTTGGTCAGGTGGAAGTGCTTAAAGGTGTGGATATTCAGGTGGCACGCTCGGAAGTGGTTGCCATTATCGGTTCTTCCGGCTCCGGTAAATCTACTTTGCTGCGCTGTCTGAATTATCTGGAAAAAGTAGATGCCGGCAGCATTGCGATTGAAAACGATTTTCTGGTGCAGAATAACAGCCATAATCGTGCCCATTATGCGCCTGAACAGACGATTAGGAATATCTGTGCGCGCATGGGTATGGTATTTCAGCAGTTTAATTTGTTTCCGCATATGACTGTGTTGCAGAATGTGATAGAAGCACCGATCACGGTGAAAAGAATGCAGCGTAATGAAATTGTGCCACTGGCGCAGGAGCTGTTGCGTAAAGTGGGCTTGGAAAACAAGCAGGATTGTTATCCATCGCAGCTATCCGGTGGACAGAAACAGCGTGTTGCCATCGCACGGGCACTGGCGATGCAGCCACAGATTATGCTGTTTGATGAGCCTACTTCTGCACTAGATCCGGAATTGACTGGTGATGTATTAAAAACGATGCAGCAGTTGGCTGAAGACAAGATGACGATGGTGGTGGTAACCCATGAGATGGGCTTCGCGCGCGAAGTGGCCAATAAGGTGCTATTTATGGATAAAGGTGTGATTGTTGAATCGGGTGAAGCGAGAAGCTTTTTTGCTAATCCGCAGCATGCACGGACACAGGCGTTTTTGAGCTCGATGTTGAAGTAAGCAGAAATTCCCTGTCTGATCTTAGTGTTTATATTGTAAATAATGATTAAGATCGGGTGTTTATTAAGATGTATATGATAATGCTTTTTGTTTTATGTTGATTATTTAAATTACATATATGGATAAGTGGTAAGTGATAGTAAATTGAAGTGTAAACAAATATCAGAACCGGTAGATTACTTGTTCCGATCACTGTGATATTAGATTAATCGGCATTGAAATAAAGAGTTACTAAATATGAGATATGGTAAAAATCAATTGATATCCCCAGTTTTAAAATGGGCAGGTGGTAAACGTCAATTGCTTGATACTTTAATTCCTTTATTACCAAAAGACTATTCTGTCTACTGTGAGCCTTTTGTAGGTGGTGGTGCATTGTTTTTTGCATTGCAACCACAATTAGCCTGCATTAATGATATCAATCATGAACTGATTCAGGTTTATACTGTTATCAAGAATAATGTTGATGCGTTGATTGAGCGGCTAAAGACATTTCAGAATGATAAAGAACATTTTTATGAGGTACGCAGCTGGGATAGAAATAAGGATTCGTATGCTCAGCTCTCCGATATTGAAAAAGCCGCTCGGATTATTTATCTAAACAGAACATGTTTTAATGGTCTGTTCAGAGTTAATGCTTCAGGTGAATTTAATGTGCCATTTGGCAGTTATGCAAATCCTAATATTGTTAATGAGCCTGTTTTAAGGGCTATTAATGGTTATTTGAATAGTGCAGAGATAGCTATTAGTACCGGTGATTACGCCGAAATTTTAAGAAACCTACCTGATAATGCTTTTGTATATCTTGATCCACCTTATGATCCTGTATCTGCTACCGCTAGCTTTACCAGTTATACCAAAGGTGGTTTTTCTCGAGAAGAGCAAATAAGGTTACGTAGGTATTGTGATGAGCTGAATGAGCGTGGAATTAAATTTATGTTGTCGAATTCGGCAACAGACTTTATTTGTGAACAATATGGCAAATATAATATAAAAATTGTTTCTGCCAGACGCTTAGTAGGAGCAAATTTGTCAAGTAGAGGTAAAATGCAGGAGATTATTGTAAGAAATTATGAGTAAATTTAAAAATTTAAGTATTAGTGAAGCTTGGTGCAGCCTATTTGAAGAACATAATATTCTCGAAAGGATAGAGGGAGAGGGTTTTTTTAAGATTGATGCAAAAGAAATAAAAAAAATAAAAGAACCGAGATTAATGGCAAAATTTGATCATTTCGTCAATCTGCCTAAAATTTTTTCTGAAAATCATCTTGCTATTTTACCGGTTACTCGTGGTAGCTATATTATAGGTAATTTTCAGGCGTATCAGAGTTTGGAACAGGTGAAGGCTGATACACCCATTACAAGAATGTATTTACCAGATTATATTCAAAGTCTGGATTTATCCAATATAACCAGTGAGGCGATGGCTTTAAATTGTGCTTTTACCTCAGGTATTATTGCTGATTTTTTGCAGGAAAATGAAATTAAACCCACTGTGTCAGGTAGAGCTGGATCGGGTGCTTTTGATTTTTTTATCAATTTGGATAAGCAGGGTAAAAATGTATGTCATTCAACCCAACGAATTTATGTGGATAAATCACAGATTGAAATTGATGCTGGATACGAAGGTAATCATTCACTAGCTTTGATAGAAGCAAAGCTAGATATATCTAAGGACTTTTTAATCAGGCAATTATATTATCCATATCGGGTTTGGAAAAAACGTATTCAGAAACCAGTACGTCCAATATTTTTTATATACTCTAATGGTATATATAATTTTTATGAGTATGAATTTCAAAATTTTGAATATTATAATTCTTTAATATTGATTAAGCATAGAAAATATACTATTGAAGATACCAAAATAAGATTTCTTGATATTGAAAAAGTAATGCGAGAAACATCTGTATTATATGATGAACCGAAAGTTCCTTTCCCTCAGGCAAATACATTTGAACGAGTAATTAATATCTGTGAGCTACTGGTGGCAAAAGAATTAAGCCATAGTGAAATAACAATAAACTATGCATTTACTAAACGTCAAACTGGTTATTATACTAATGCAGCCATATATTTAGGTTTAGTTAATAAAAGTCCTGATGAGATTAGTTATTGTTTAACAGAAAAAGGCAGATCGATATTAGAAGTAGGTTATAAAGACCGTCAGTTGTCATTTTGTAAGCTAATTTTGCAACATAATGTATTTAATCTTGTATTAAAAGAATATATCGAAAATAACAGAACAATGCCTTCGAAGAGTAGAATTATTGAAATCATGCAAAAATCAAATTTGTATAATATACGCTCATTAGATACTTTTAGGCGACGTGCTTCTACTGTGACAAAATGGATAGAATGGATTGTTAATTTAACAAAATAACATTCCATTCTAATTTT
The DNA here is from genome assembly GCF_024103505.1 of Snodgrassella sp. NCBI lineage: Bacteria > Pseudomonadati > Pseudomonadota > Betaproteobacteria > Neisseriales > Neisseriaceae > Snodgrassella > Snodgrassella sp. The sequence continues at coordinate 153,850 of NZ_JAGGIJ010000002.1, read as the reverse complement.
TGAATTTATAATTAAAGTTTATATAAGTAAAGTTTATAATGGAGCTATAGCTTTTTATAAATCAATATAACTGGTTGTCTTAGTCTTGTATGCGCATTTCAGATAGCCGGTTTAATCCATAATTGCTGGTTTTTCTGGTCTATTTTCACGCTATATTTTTTCAGGAAATCTACGCCGAGTAAGCCGTCTGATTCAAATTGTTCTGGCATACCGTCCATAATAGCCGCCCGAATGGGGATTTTACGGATGGATGGGTTAGTCAGAATGATTTTAACTGTCTGGGGATTGCCTTTTTTATTCAGGCGTAGTGTGGCTTCTTCGGATTTGGCTGCGGGTGGTTTTATTGCTGCTGGCAGTGATTTTCCTTTGATAAAGGACATTGATGCTCCGGTATCCAGAACAAGGCTGTATGTTTTTTTCTGATCGGTAAGGTTGATGATAATGCCTTCTTTGGGATGAATGTTGTAGGGGAAAGCAATCCATTGCTGGTTTATCTGGGTAGAATCCTGACCATCGTCGATTATGATTTTTTTGTGCGCAAAATCTAGGGTAAAGATGTGATTCTGAAAGAGTGGCAAACCGATAACTGGCAGGTTGTCATCTGGTGCAGGTGCCTGTTCCGTAGTGCTGGAATAACTCCAGCCCCATGGTTTCAGTTCTTCTGCATTGATGTTGTCAAAGTTAAGTCCGTTGATATCTAGATGTTTTATCAGAAATTTTTGTGTTTCATTAATTTTTCCACTTAAATCCAGACTTTTATTGGTATTTTGGTTTTTGGTCGTATCTGGCAGTTGTTGCAGTGTATTTAGCGGTAAATGCAAGGCTGTCTGTGAACCTGTATCAAGCTGAAACTGGCTTGGTTTACCGTTGATATTTAAGACTACTTTGGCAATATGGGTATCTTTGGTAAAGGTTACCGGTAATACTACTTCTTTTGCCATGGCCATTTTTATGGCTATGCAGATAAAAATAAAAAACAGGCTTGATAAACGCATGGATTTTATCCTTTTTTACAATATGGGGTAATATTGGTACTATGCGTTTATACTTGGTTAATTGGTAATAGGCAAGAACAATTAAATTTAATAATCAGACAGATTGGTTATATTTTTGTTTTTTTTAGGCGGGCGCTACACACTTAGAATGTTTATTTTAATATTTATTGACTATTAATTTTTGTCAGTTGTTTAAGATGGAAATATTATTTTTGGTATAAAACTAAAATCTGGATTAAATATTCTTGCTTAGGTTTGCCATGGATTTTTTTTATCAATATCGGAAGTTATTGATAGGTATTTTGTTATTATGTGTTGGCTGGTGGCGATTTTCACCTTATTCACCACGGGTGGTTATGCCAGCATATTTAAATGCTGGTGTGGATTGTTCGCAGTTTCCGCCGATGGCTATGGGTGATGAACCATTGCAAACAGAAGTACCTACAGGAATGCAGCCATTTGTGTTGCCAAAAGTGAAACTTACTCCTTTGGCTGGGTTTAGTATGCCCGCACGTGTACTACATCGCGCTTCTTATCTTTATGATGAACACGCTAGTATCTCTACAACTGACTGGTTTGTGGGGTGGGGATTTATGGCTAATGAAAAGGTAGTAAAGCGCCTGAAATTTGAGCAGAGAGCCCGTTTTGGTGGTATTGCCGGCACTAAAGATGGGGGCTCTATGCCATATTCTTATGATGATATGTACCTGAATGCTTCGAATGTCCATTTGATTCCGGCAAATAAAAAAATAGCTACTCAGATTAGTGGTATTAAGGTTGGGGATAATGTTCGTGTGGATGGTTAGCTGGTTAGGGTCGATATGGGAAATAGGTATGTGTTATCGTCATTGTCACGCACTGACAGGGGAGCGGGAGCGTGTGAAGTAATACTGGTGTGTAATGTTACTCGGCTTGCTTCTGAAAAGGTATGGCCGGATTATAAGTGACTTTTGTTTCAAGACAGCCATTAAATGAATATTGAATATCAGGATGTAGAAGAAAATTTTGGTAATTTAATTTCTTTACTAAATAAGAGTTTTATCTCTAAAGAAATAGATGAAATAAAAGATTTTGTTGATTATGGTGAATATGGATTAGCTTTAGATACTCTGATTGATATTATTAAGGAAGAAAATAAGGAAATAAATAATGGTATTTTTCAATATATAGCAGAATTATCTAATCTCATGGAGCAAAATATGGAAGTTATAACTAAAGACTTAATTAAATATATAAATTTTGATATGGGGGTGGAATGATGTTTGCCAGATGGTTGCTTGCATTGATGCTGGCTGCTATGGCCAGTACGGTATGGGCTGATGTTTATTTAAAAGATGAATTGATTGATTTTAATCGTGATGCGGCGGCTGGTGGTAAAGGTACTTTGTATGGGCAGTTTGCTTTCAGACGAGATGCGGCAAAGAGGGATGAGGCGATCAAGGAGATTGGCTGGATGACGTTGCAACCGGGTGCTTCAATCGGTTTTCATCGGCATGAGCATAATGAGGATACTTATATTATTGTTTCTGGGATAGGTCTGTTTACTGATTCTGATGGTAAATCTTATCAGGTTAAGGCTGGTGATGTGACGATTGCGCGTAAGGGGCAATCACATGCTTTGGCCAATATAGGTAAGGAGCCGCTGGTGTTTATTGATGTGATTGCTGAGCAATAATTTCAGGTACAGTTTTACTGCTCAGGTGGATAGCCGGAACGGCATGTTTTTGCTCTTTGAATCGTAATTTAATTGGATGGGGATGAAACTGTATACATGAAAAACCGTCAGACCTTGGGTGTGTCTGACGGTTTTTGTGTAAGCAGGTTTATTCTGCGTCAGCTGCTTTGGCTACGGTTACCATGGCTGGGCGCAATACGCGGTCGGCAAGGGTATAGCCTTTTTTCATAACGGAAACCACGGTGTTGGGTTCCTGTTCGCTGTCTACGCTTTGTAACGCCTGATGGCGGTGCGGATCAAGTTTGTCACCAGCTTTGGGGGCGATTTCTTTCACATTGGACTGCTCAAAAGCTTTTTGTAATTCGGTAAGGGTCATTTGTACGCCCATTTTCAGGGCATCAAAGTTGCCGCTCTGGTCTTGCAGTGCCATTTCCAGATAGTCTTTAACCGGCAGCATGGCACTGGCAAATTTCTGGCCGGCAAATTTGTGCGCGCTTTCGAGCTCTTCCTGATGACGGCGACGCAGGTTCTGTTCGGTTGCGAGCGAACGTAGTTGTTCGTCTTTGAGTTGTCCTTCAAGCTCGTTAATGCGTTCCTGTAAGTTTTCGATGGTGGGTTCGGGAGCAACAGTGGGTTCTGTAATTTCGGTGTTATCGTTAACCTGAGTTTCGTTTTCGGTGTTGTTTTCCGGTTGCATGTTTTTTCCTCGGCAAAAAGGTGAATTGTTTAATTAAATTGGGTCGTTGTGGCGCTATTTCAAGCGACTGTTGTAGGGTTATGGCGGATTTTGCTGGGGCAATTGCGATTTTGATCTTATTGCGCAATTTATACGTGGTTTTTTATCTGGGTATTTAAATACTTTATTCAGGGCTGAAATGCAGATGCCGGATTGGGCATGGTTTGGTAAGCAGAGGATTGATAGACACCCAGATGCAGATGGGCTATCCGCTGCTCTGCCTATGATATTTAGCCGGTATTACGTAATCCCTGAGCAATGCCGTTAATGGTTAGGTGGATAAGCTGGAGTATTTCGCTGTTATCCGGTTGCTGGCGCAGTTGTTGCAGCAAATGAACCTGAAGCCAGTTTAGGGTGTTCAGGTAAGGGATGCGTAAGGCCAGTGAGCGTGCCAGTGTACGGTTGTCACTCAGATAGTGTTGGCGTTGCAGAATGTTGAGTAAGGCTTGTCGGCTGCGTTCGAATTCGTTCGCCAGCATGCTGTAAATAGTTTGGGCGGCCTCCTGATCGCTGGCAAGGCTGACATAGGCTTTGGCAATGGTGAGATCGGCTTTTGCCATCACCTGATCCATATTGGAAAGCATGGTCTGGAAAAAAGGACTGTGTTGTGCCTGTTGTTGTAAGTGTTGCAGATTGCTGCTGTCCTGTTCGATGAGGTCGGCTACGGCACTGCCAAAACCATACCATGCTGGTAGCATGAGGCGATTCTGAGTCCAGGAAAATACCCACGGAATGGCGCGTAAATCATGAATTTTACTCAGTGTTTTACGGCTGGCAGGGCGGCTGCCGATATTGAGGCTGGCAATTTCCTGAATTGGGCTGGTTTGCAGGAAGTAATCAATAAATCCGGGAAAGGTAATCAGCTGGCGGTAGTATTTGAATGCGCTGGCAGACAGTGCGTTCATTAGTTTGCTGTCGGGTTCGCTATTTTGTGGTGGTAATACGGTGGCTTCGAGGGTGGCGGCAATCAGTGCTTCGAGGTTGCGTTCGGCATTGCTGGGGTCGGCGTATTTGGCGGTGATGACTTCGCCTTGTTCGGTAATGCGTATCTGTCCGGCCACGCTGCCGGCTGGCTGTGCCATGATGGCATCAAAAGACGGCCCTCCGCCGCGACCAACGCTGCCGCCGCGACCATGGAACAGGCGCAGGCGGATATGATGGCGGTCAAACAGTTGTACCAGTCTGGATTCAGCCCGATACAGTGCCCACTGGCTGGTGACGTAGCCGCCATCTTTATTGCTGTCAGAGTAACCCAGCATGATTTCTTGCAGGTTATCGCGGCTGTGTAGGAATGCACGGTACCAAGGCAGGTTAAAGAGGTTATCCATGATGTCGAGGCAATTGTGCAGGGCATCAATAGTCTCAAACAGGGGCACGATGTTGATACGGCTGGTGGGTTTCTCGTTACTGATACTCAGCAGGCCGGTTTCTTTAAGCAGTAATGCGACTACTAGTATGTCGCTAACGGTTTCGGTATTAGAGATGATGCACTGGTTGATGGCTGTTTCGCCATAGTGTTGTTTGATGTAGGCTGCAGTCTGGAAAATAGCCAGTTCGCCCATGGTATGGGGGCTATACTGAATATAAGGGCTATACAGGGGGCGCTGGGTGCTCAGTTCACGTAACAGTACGCGCTGTTTGGCTGCTTCGCTTAAGGTCTGAAAGGTTTCAAGACCGGCATGGGTGAACAGTTCGGCCACAACTTCGGCATGTTTGGCTGCATGCTGGCGTAAGTCTATAGACATGAGATGAAAGCCGAACAGGGAAACAGAACGAATCAGATCGGCTAGTTTGCCGTGGCTAAGCAGGGCACTGCCATTTTGTTGCAGTGAGCTGGAGATGTTATTGAGTTCATGCAGTAATTCTGCCGGCTGTTGATAGGGGGGCAGGTTGTGGTGTGTGCTGTCTGAGTGGATGCGCAGTTGTTGTGCTGTGGCACTGAGGCGTGCCTGTATATAGGTGAGGGCACGCCGATAGGGTTCTTCTTTGTGTGCTGTGGCCGTATCTGGTGACTGTTCGGCCATCTGTAGTATGGTGTGATCAACCTGAACACAGCGAGATGACAGGGGCAATAGCTGGTGCAGTTCATCCAGACACTGGTGATAATGCTGAAACAGGGTATTAGCCTGAAAGGTGAAGGCTTCCTTTAATGTATCGGCATTGACGAAGGGGTTACCGTCACGATCGCCTCCAACCCAGCCACCTATGCTGAGTACATTGGGCAGGCTGGCTTGCGGGTAGACGCTGGCAAGTTTCTGTTGCAGCTTGCGATACAGTGCGGGTACAGCTTTGAAAAAGCTTAATGGAAAATAGGTTACGCTGTTGTAGATTTCATCGCTCACGCTGATTTTGAAATGACGTGTTTCATCTGTCTGCCATAAAGCCAGCAGGATTGCTTCAGTCTGTTGTTGTAATTCTTCGCTGTGATGTTTATCAGTACGGTTTCGTTCGTTTAGGATGGTACGGATATGGCGATGGAAACAAAGAATGCATTGGCGTTGTACTTCGGTAGGGTGGGCAGTAAGAACGGCACTGATGCTGGTGTGCTGTAAGGTTTGTTCCAGCTCGGAGGTGCTGATATGCTGCTGCTGAATCTGGTTGATAACGCGAATAAAGCTGGTGCGCCCGGGGTGCTGGCTGTTGTTGTCGTATGCTTGTCGCCGCCGTTCATGATGGGCATCTTCGGCGATGTTTAATACTTGTGCAAACAGGCTGCACGCGCGAATCAGGTCTTGCTGCTGGCGCAGGTCGAGGGTGGGGAGAGCCTGCTGGATGGTGGTTTGTGGCTGGTTGCCATTGTGTAGCTGGCGTAATATGGTTTGGACGGCTGCGGTAGTTTCGTGTTGCAGGATGTTAAATAATGCCTGAGTCAGAAAGTTGATGTCTGCCGATAAAGGGGCATCTTTATGTTTGTCCAGAAGGGGTGTTGGCATGGTTTTCTCGCTTTTGCAGATTGCTATGTTTATGTTGAATAGCTTTCTCTATGATATTACGTGGTGATGCTGCCGGCAATACTGTTGATTTGGTAATGGGTTATAACTACTGCTTCTTAGGTTACAAAAATATATTCTTTCTCAATTGTCCGAACCGCCTTTTATATTGTTGGTGCCTGTAGCACAGCAGGGCGATGTTGCTGTTTGGTTTGATGTGTTTTGCTACTGGTATGTAGCTTGAGTAGAAGAAGCCAATATGTGCCGGTATTTTTTATCGTGCTGCTGCTTGTATTGCTGGTTTCTGTCGGGTCTCTGGGAGAAAAAGTTATGCTGTTATTGAAACAGCCATCTGTATTGCCCGGTTTTACGCTTAGTCTGGGCGTGAGTGTGCTATCGCTGTCATTATTGGTGTTATTACCATTTGCAATGCTGGTGTGGACGGTTACTGATTTGGGCTGGCAGGGTTTTGTGCGGGTAATCTCTGAACCGCGAACCCTTGCTGCGGTATGGCTGACGCTGAAAATGTCTTTACTGGCGATGCTGGCCAGTGTACTGCTGGGGACGTTAGTGGCATGGGTGCTGGTACGCTATCACTTCTGCGGCAAGGATTTGGTCAATGCTCTGGTGGATTTACCATTTGCATTACCGACAGCGGTAACGGGGGTGGCTCTGGCTACTTTATATGCACCTACTGGCTGGATAGGTGCAATATTTGCCCGGTTTGGCTGGCAGATAGCATTTACGCCGACAGGCATCTGGCTGGCATTACTACTGGTTAGCTTACCATTTGTGGTGCGAGCCGTGCAGCCGGTGTTGGCTGAGTTGTCGGGAGAATATGAGGAGGCGGCAGCGATATTGGGTGCATCCAGATTGATAATTATATTCAGAGTGCTGTTACCGGAAGTTTTGCCGGCACTGGTAATGGGTGCCGGTATGGCTTTTGCGCGTGCCACTGGTGAGTATGGTTCAGTTATTTTTATAGCAGGGAATGTGCCGTTTAAATCGGAAATTCTGCCGCTGATTATTGTCAGTAAGTTTGAACTGTTTGATTTGCCGGCCGCAGCAGCGGTAGCACTATTTATGCTGATTATTTCTTTTGCTATTTTATTTACGCTGAATTTATGGCAGTGGCGTTTGAGCCGGCGTACGCAGGGGCGATATTGATGAGTACCGTTAAAACTAATGAATTGCTCACTGAGCCGCGCTGGCTGCGCTATGTGCTGATTAGCATAACGCTGCTGTTTCTGGGTGTGCTGTTACTGCTGCCATTGTTGTCGGTATTCAGCTTTGCGCTGGCAAAAGGCTGGCAATTGTATCTGGCTGCTTTGACTGATGATGAAGCACTGGCAGCTATTCGATTATCATTGTTGATTACTCTAATTGTGGTGCCGATTAATGTGGTTTTGGGGGTGTCACTGGCATGGTTGTTAACCCATTTTTCTTTTCGTGGCAAACAGTTGTGGACAACGTTGCTGGATTTGCCCTTTGCGGTATCGCCTGTTGTCGCTGGGCTGATGTTTGTATTGTTGTTTGGCAGTAATAGCTGGTTTGGTAGCTGGCTGGCTGCGCATGGAATACAGATTATTTTTGCCGTTCCGGGCATGGTGCTGGCTACTCTGTTTGTAACATTTCCATTTGTAGCGCGTGAATTAATTCCATTAATGCAGGCTCAGGGAAGCAGTGAAGAGCAGGCGGCAATGATACTGGGTGCCAGTGGCTGGCAAATGTTCTGGCGTATCACTTTACCCAATCTGAAATGGGCACTGGTGTACGGCATTATTCTGACTAATGCGCGTGCGATGGGTGAGTTTGGAGCGGTTAGTATGGTTTCGGGTCATATTCGTGGTGAAACGAATACTATGCCGTTACTGGTAGAGATGATGTACAACGAATACAACATGGTAGGTGCGTTTGCTGTGTCCAGTTTGCTGGCTTTGCTGGCGTTATGTACTTTGATATTACAGAAATTTCTCGACTGGCATCAGGCACGTTTGTACACGGATGCTCAACGTCGGCAGGTAGTAGTTACGGATTAAACGGTAAGGTACTGTGTTGAGTGGCGATTATGAGTATTCGTATTAAACATTTAAACAAATATTATGGTGATTATCACGCTTTACAGGATATTAATTTACAGGTGCCGTCTGGTTCGTTGACAGCTTTGCTTGGCCCTTCCGGCTGTGGCAAAACTACTTTGTTACGCATTATTGCCGGGTTGGAATACGCCGATTCGGGCGAACTGTTTTTTGCGGATAAGGACGTCAGCAATCTGCATGTGCGTGAGCGGCAGGTTGGGTTTATGTTTCAGCACTATGCGCTGTTTCGCCATATGACAGTGTTTGATAATGTTGCTTTTGGTTTGCAGGTATTGCCACGCCGCTTGCGCCCTAGTAAAGCAGAGATAGTCGCACGGGTGGAGGAATTATTGCAGCTGGTACAACTGGAGTGGCTGGCAAAGGTATACCCTCAGCAATTATCCGGTGGCCAGCGCCAGCGTATTGCACTGGCACGGGCACTGGCAACTAAACCAAAACTACTATTGCTGGATGAGCCGTTTGGTGCACTGGATGCTAAGGTACGCAAGGAGTTACGCCGGTGGCTGGTAGAAATTCACCATCAGTTGGACATTACCAGTGTGCTGGTTACACATGATCAGGAAGAAGCTCTGGAAATGGCAGATCAGATTGTGGTCATGAATCAGGGCAAAATTGAGCAAAGTGGTGCGGCTGCATCTTTGTATGATAATCCGGGGAATGTATTTGTTACCGAGTTTCTGGGAGAAGTGAATGTTTTTGAAGATGCCTGTATTGAACGGGGACAACTGTGTCTGGGCAGCTATTGCGAACCGGTCGCCACGAATGAATATGCGCGCCAGAATGTGGCTGTTTATGTGCGTCCGCAGGAAATACAGCTATTAACTCGTATTCAGGATAATGTGATTGCGGCTGCAATTGTAGAAGAAATACATGTTATCGGTGCACAGATCAGGTTGTGGCTACGGCGACAGGATAATAAACAGCGTATACAGGTGTGGCTGTCACCAGCAGAATTCCGCACACTGGCTCTGCAACCATCACAAACGGTGTGGTTCAAACCACAACGCCTAACTATGTTCAGTTTGCCGGAACTAGTGGATTATGTAATTTAATGGTATGTGAGAATTAAGCTTCAGACTTGCTGTTAATTGATACGTAAATCCCCTGTATTGGTGATTAATTTATATTGAGTTATCTGTTTTTTCGTACTAATTAATATTTTTTGTTTAATGTTTTAAATAATTTATATAATTGATTGATATATAGAAAATGACTGTTCAGAAACCAGATTATGACTTCTTTGGTATTTGAATTTATATGTATATTATATAAAAACAGGGTTATCTGGATTTTTCCGATAGCCCTGTTATGTGATGGTAATGCTTACTAGTTGCTAACGCGTTCAATAATGGCGCCTACGCCACTGAGTTTCTGTTCAATGTTTTCGTAACCACGATCGAGATGGTAAATACGTTCAACGGTGGTTTCTCCACTGGCAACCAGACCGGCTAGTACGAGACTGGCTGACGCGCGTAGATCGGTGGCCATTACGGTGGTACCGGATAGTTGTTCTACACCTTCTATAATAGCGGTATTGCCTTCGGCTGATATTCGGGCACCCATGCGGTTGAGTTCTGGTATGTGCATAAAGCGGTTTTCAAAGATGGTTTCTACTACTTTACTGTTACCATTGGCGATGGTATTCATCACCATAAATTGTGCCTGCATATCGGTTGGGAATGCCGGATAGGGCAGGGTGCGTATATCTACGGCTTTGGGGCGCTGCTGCATGTCAATGCTAATCCAGTCGTCACCCGCTTCAATAATGGCACCGGCTTCACTCAGTTTTTCCAGAATGGCCAGCATGGTTTTAGGGGCGGTATGCTTGAGAACGACTTTACCGCCAGTCATGGCTACTGCACACAGGAAAGTACCAGCTTCAATGCGATCCGGAACTACGCGGTGGGTACAGCCATGCAGTTTTTCTACGCCGGTAATGGTTAGGGTTGGGGTTCCTATGCCCTGAATGTTGGCACCCATTTTAACCAGACAGTCGGCAAGGTCGGTGACTTCTGGTTCCATGGCAGCATTTTCCAGAATGGTCGTGCCTTCTGCCAGTGTTGCAGCCATTAACAGGTTTTCTGTACCAGTTACGGTAACCATATCCATGACGATATGTGCACCTTGCAGACGTTGGGCACGGGCTTTAACGTAACCATGCTCAATACTGATTTCAGCACCCATGGCTTCAAGTCCTTTCAGGTGCTGGTCTACCGGACGCGAACCGATGGCACAGCCGCCGGGCAGGCTGACTTGAGCCTCGCCGAAGTGTGCCAGTGTTGGCCCCAACACCAGAATGGAAGCACGCATGGTTTTGACCAGATCGTATGGTGCACAGGTATTGTTGATGCCACTACAGTTGATTTCGAATTCATGTACGTTGTCTGTTAATACACGTGCGCCCATTCCCTGTAATAGTTTTTGGGTAGTTTTAACGTCACGCAGCATGGGGACATTGGTTAAATGTAGGGTATCTCGTGTCAGTAGTGATGCACACAATAAAGGCAGAGCTGCGTTTTTGGCGCCGGAAATAATAATTTCACCGTTTAATGCACCGTTAGCACGGATTTTTAATTTTTCCATATAAATTCTCAATGATGGCAGTAAAAACTATCTGCCGATTAATGCTGTTTTGCTGCCCATTCAGCAGGTGTGGCTGCGGTGGTAATGGATAGTGCATGTAATTCATTGCTGGCAATCTGTTGTGCCAGACCATCTTTAATCATGCGATGGCGGGCTAGTCGACTCTTTCCGGTAAAAGCAGAGGATACAATCTGAGCAAAAAAATGATGACCATCACCTTCAACCTCGAGATATTCGCAAGACAGAAGGCTGGCAATCATGGCTTTAACCTCTTCAGGTGTTAACATGACGGGCTCCAGAATGGCTATTGATAAATGACGGCTATTATAGCGTTTTAGTATGTCTAATTGCGTAATTTCCAGCCAGATTTCAGTATGGCGCAGACAAGAATACACAGGCCAATGGCAAAGCTGCCAACTACTGTTAAGGCCAGCCAAGGGGAAGCGTCACTCTGGCCAAAAAAGCCGAAGCGAAAGCCGTCAATGATGTAAAAAACCGGGTTGAAATGACTGAGGGAGCGCCAGAATGCTGGTAGGCTGTTAATAGAATAGAATACGCCAGATAGGAAAGTCAGGGGCATGATGAGGAAATTCTGAAATGCCGCCAGCTGGTCAAATTTTTCTGCAATAATACCAGCCATGAGGCCAAACATCCCCATGATTGCACACCCCAGTAGAGCGAATGTGATTATCCAGCCGAGGTGGTAAGGCAGAGGTAGGCCGAAAACAGCGGTAACGGCTATCACACCAATTCCCACCATTAATCCGCGCAGAATGGATGCCCCTACATATGCGCAGAAGAAAGCTGCTGTACCTAATGGTGGTAACAGGATAAATATCAGATTGCCGGTAATACGCGATTGAATCAGGCTTGAGGATGAATTGGCAAAGGCATTTTGCAGCATGGACATCATCGCCAGCCCCGGTATCAGAAATGCATTGTAGCTAACTCCCGGTAAAATATCTGGACGCCCTTGCATAACGTGAGCAAAAATCAGCTGGTACAGTAAGGCAGTCAGAATGGGTGCGGATAGGGTTTGAAAGCCTACTTTCCAGAAACGCAGTACTTCTTTTTTAAACAGGGTATAGCAGCCAATGGTATTCATTTTTCGCCTTTCACATGATCGCTGGTCAGGCGCAGGAAGACGTTTTCCAGATCGTTTTCCATGATGTGCAGGTTTCTGACGTTGATGTTCTGGGTTTGCAGGTTTTGTAACAAGGTGGCCAGCTGGCTGTAATCAGCAAGTTTCAGTAGATAATTGTTGCCATCTTCTTGTATGAGATGCTGATGCAGGTTAGCTGGTAGTGATTGATCTAATGTTAATGTCAGTTGTAAATCAGCCTCGGTATCCAGTAGGTTCTGGGTGCTGTCCAGTGCTACAATTTCGCCATGTTTAAGCATGGCAATGCGGTTACATAATGACTGTGCCTCTTCCAGATAATGCGTTGTTAGAATGATGGTATGTCCAGCTGTATTCAGTTTGGTAATGAATTGCCACAGGTTTTGTCTTAGTTCGACATCTACGCCGGCAGTGGGTTCGTCCAGTATGATGACCGGTGGCCGATGTACCAGTGCCAGTGCCACCATGACACGGCGTTTCATGCCGCCGGAGAGGTTGCGAGTATTGGTATTGGCTTTGTCTGCCAGACCCAGACTGACAATGATTTCATCTATCCATTCATCGTTTTTGCGTAATCCAAAATAACCAGATTGAAATCGCAGTGCTTCGCGTACACTGAAAAAAGGATCAAAGACCAGTTCCTGAGGCACCACGCCTAAAAGTTTGCGGGTGATATTTGCTTCATGTTGCACATCATGGCCACAAATGCTGATTTGGCCTGAAGTTAAGCGGCTCAGACCAGCCATTGCTGAAATAAGTGTGGTTTTGCCGGCACCATTGGGACCGAGCAATCCAAAAAACTCACCCGGTTCAACGCTGAAGCTGACGCCTTTTAAAGCAGTAAAACCATTGGCATAGGTTTTAACAGCCTGATTAATGCAAAGAGCAGTGGAAGTCATAGGTTAAATGGATATCTGCAATGGTTGGTGATAATATTTTGCTGATGGTTAGGATCCTGATGATTTTATTTCTTCGCTCAGGGGCTGGTCTTCATCTGCTGGCAGGTTATAGTCTTCACTGGCCCAGTTGCCAAGATCAATCATTTTGCAACGTTCTGAACAAAATGGTCGGAAACGGTTGGTTGGAATCCACGCAACGTTTTGTCCGCAGGTGGGGCAAATAACAATGGTGATTTTCTCTGTCATTATTTGATTACCGGATCGAAGCTGCACATAACCAGAGTGAATGGGATGTCTGTCGTTAGAACTGATCCACGTGCCTGTTGTTGTGATGTCTGTAAAAAGCGAATGTGGGTGAAGTATTTATTGGCAGATACTTCTGGTAATGCCGCAGCGTTCTGGGCAACATTGATGCCAAGTAGGTGGATATTCTGTCCCAAACTATTATGCTGGTAACTGCCGGCAGTTGCCAGACATTCTACTGAGAGACTGTTATGGCGTAGGATTTTCAGTAGCAGACTGATGGCCTCATAAGTAGGTAATAGGCTCTCGATCCACTGGCGTAACTGATTTTCACGCTCTGCCGGATCTTTCTGCTGCCAGTAATAATATGAAGGCAAATCATACGGACTGGTACCTCCGGGTACATACATGCGTTGTTTGATTGCCATCAGCCATTCATTTTCACGCAAATGTTGTCCAAATTTTTGCTGGACGTTTTGCAGATTCGAAATGGCAGTCTGGATAGTTTCCAGCGCGGCATTACCTTCTTCACCACGCTGCCGTGCCAGACCTTTTTGGCGTTCCAGTTCTTGTAGAATATCCAGTTTCAGTTCGGCACGTGCGGCTGCTTCCATGATTTCAAACAGTGAAAACAGTGCACAATGATGTGCCCATATTTCACTGCGTACCACGACTTCATGGAAGTGCTTGAACAAGTGTGCGATACGTAAAAAATTGCGCACGCGCTCGGACAAAGGGTGTTCGAAATGGATGAGATCTGTCATAACTTGGGTGATGTTAGAGCTTGATAGAAGTCGTGCTGCTGAATGACTTTCTGGTTAAGTTCCTGCCAGTTGCCATCGTTGATAATAATATCATCAGCAATGGCTTTTCTGCTATTACTGTCAATCTGTTGTGCCATGATAGCACGGATTGTCGTTTCGTCCAGACTACTACGTTGTTGAACTCGCTGAATACATAAATCAACCGGTGCATCGATAATGAGTATACGTTGCACCAGTTGTTGAAATTCTGGTTTTTCAGCCAGTAGAGGAATTTCTATAATGCCATAATGCTGGTTTGAACTGGTTTGCCGTTTGGCCTGTTGCAGGCCTTGCCAGATTAGTGGGTGAAGAATATTTTCCAGTAATATGCGATTGCATGAGTCGGCAAATACCCAATTACGCAGTTGCTGGCGATCCAGACTGCCGTCAGCCAGAAACAGGTTTTCCCCGCACTGTTTACGGATTGCAGGTAAGGCCAAACCTTGTGGTGCGGTGAGCTGACGGGAAATATCATCTGCATTCAGTACGGGTACGCCCACAGCTGCAAAGCAGCTTGCTGCTGTGGATTTGCCACTGCCTATTCCACCGGATAGCCCTACCCAAAATGTCATGCACCGAATCCAGAAAGACGCAACCACCAGTGAATCAGCTGGTTAATCTGACTGTTTGCCATCCATACAATCCAGCCGGCAATGGCCAGAGCCGGGCCGAAAGCCATTGGCTGGCTGCGGGCAACCTTGAGGATAACAGAGGCAATAATGCCGACAATCGCGGCCATGAACACAATTAATGGCAATGCTGAGGCTCCCATCCAGGCACCAAGTGCAGCCAGTAATTTAAAATCGCCATAGCCCATGCCATCTTTGCCGGTTAACAGTTTGAATAACCAGAAAAGTGACCATAAGCTCAGATACCCCAGTGCGGCACCCCAGACGGCAGCAGATAGGGGAACAAACTCACAGTACCAGTTAAACAGTAAGCCGAGCCACAGTAGTGGCAAGGTAATCTGGTCAGGCAAGAGCTGGGTGTCAGCATCAATAAAGGTGAGTGCAATCAGTGCGGCAGTCAGTATTATACTACCTGCTGCTACAGGCGTAACGTCATAACGCCAGACTACTGCGGCAAAAGCCAGACCAGTCAAAAGCTCTACACAAAAGTAGCGGGGACTGATTGGTACAGCACATGCGGCACAGCGGCCGCGTAAAAGTAGATAGCTTAGCAGCGGTATATTCTGCCACCAGCGAATTTTATGCTGGCAGTGTGGGCAGGCTGAAGGGGGTACACACAGATTAAAGCGGGTAGAATTTTCTACTGGCAGTTGTAGTGCCATCCGTGCTTCAGTCTGCCAATTTCTTTCCATCATGATGGGTAAGCGATAGATGACAACATTCAGAAAACTGCCAACCGCAAAACCCAATATTAATGCGACTGCGCTAAAAAACAGAGTATCAGTTAACATCTGCCATTAACCTATAGCATTGCCCATATTGAACATTGGTAAATACATGGCTACCAGAATGACACCGATAATCAGACCCAGTACCACCATGATGATAGGTTCCATGAGTGAAGATAATTGTGAAACTGCTGTATCTACATCGTCTTCATAAAATTCAGCGGCCTTATTCAGCATGGAATCCAGTGAACCGGATTCTTCCCCGATAGAGGCCATTTGCATGACCATATTAGGGAATAGCTCTGTTGCCTGCATGGCTGAGGTTAGTGAAATACCCTGATTTACCTTGGTACGGATCTCCTGAGTCGCTTCCTCATACTCAATATTACCTGCTGCTCCCGCTACCGAGTCCAATACTTCTACCAATGGTACACCTGCAGCAAACAGAGTGGCCATAGTACGAGACCAGCGTGCTATGGTTGCCTTACGCACAATTTGTCCAAAGATAGGTAATTTTAACAACATATGATCAAAGCGTTTTCGCAGGTCTGCCGAGTTTTGAAACCATTTATGAAAGCCAACTCCCGCAATAATCAATGCTATAAGAATAAAGATGCCATAATGCACGAAAAAGTCAGAGATATTCATCATAATCTGAGTTAAGCCAGGCAACGGTACACCCATGCCTGAATATACCTTGGCAAAAGAGGGCAGTACAAACATCATCATGACAAAAACCAGTGCTATGGCAACAATAACGACAACAACCGGGTAAGTTAGGGCACTTTTAACTTTTTTCTTGATACTTTGGGTTTTTTCTTTATACACTGCCAGTTTGTCTAATAGACCTTCCAGTACACCGCCAGCTTCACCGGCGCGCACCAGATTACAGTAGAAATCATCAAAATATTTTGGATGTTTGGAAAAAGAATCTGCCAGAGACGTTCCTTGCTCAACATCTGTACGAATTTCTGTCAGTAACTGAGTCATGGATGGATTGGCATGACCTTTGGCAGCAATATCAAATGCTTGCATTAATGGTAAGCCAGACTTCATCATGGTGGATAACTGTCGTGTAAAAATAGTGATATCCGCCTGACTGATTTTCTTCTGACGCCGTTTCTTAAGCTTGGTAATCTGAATAACGCGAATCTGACGCCGGTTCAGTTTAGCACGCGCTTCAGCTTCGTTTTTTGCAACTACTTCCCCGCGCACAACCTGTTCCGTTTTAAGGTTTTTACCCTCAAAACTGAAAGTGATACCGGCGGGTTTGGTTTTAGATACTGCTACTGGTTTATTCATAGTTATTTCCCACAGTATTGATTTAATTTAATAAATGGGCAATCAGCTTTAATCATTGGTGGTTGCCAGAATTTCGTCCAGAGACGTGATACCTTCCATAACTTTAAGCAAACCGGCATGACGTAAATCAACCAGTCCTTCTTTGAGTGCCTGTGTGCTGATATCAACTTCATTACCGTTGTTCATAATGATACGTTGCATTTCTTCGCTGACAGGCATCACTTCATAAACACCGGCACGTCCCTTGTAGCCCTTACCCTTGCAACGTTCACAGCCTACTGGGCGGTAAAATGTCCAGTCTTTGGCCAGATCTTCATCCGAGAAGCCGGCTTTTTTCAGAGCATATTCAGGTGGACGTTCTGCTGGTGCCTTGCAGCTACATAAACGTCGTACCAGACGCTGAGCCATAATCAGATTAACAGAGCTAGCAATGTTGAATGGAGCAACACCCATATTCAGCATACGCGATAATGTGGCCGGAGCGTTATTAGTATGCAGGGTGGAGAAAACCATATGGCCGGTTTGTGCAGCCTTGATGGCGATATCTGCGGTTTCCAGATCTCGAATCTCCCCCACCATGATAATATCCGGATCCTGACGGAGGAAAGATTTCAGGGCTGCTGCAAATGTCAGTCCCTGTTTGTCATTGACGTTGACCTGATTGATACCGGGCAAGTTAATTTCCGCAGGGTCTTCGGCCGTGGAAATATTAACGCTGTCGGTATTAAGTATATTCAGACAGGTATAAAGTGATACAGTTTTACCGGAACCAGTTGGGCCGGTAACCAGCACCATGCCATAGGGGCGGTGAATGGCTTCCAGCAGTAACTCTTTCTGGAATGGTTCAAAACCGAGCTGCTCGATATTGAGGGTGGCTGCATCCGAATTCAGGATACGCATTACAATTTTTTCACCAAACAGCGTGGGCAGTGTGCTGACACGAAAATCAATTGGTTTGGCACCTTTGCGGAACTGAACTTGAATACGACCATCCTGAGGAACACGCTTTTCTGAAATATCCATTTTGGACATGACTTTAATGCGAGAAGCGATCTGGCTGCGAATATTCAGGGGCATACGCACTACTTCGCGTAATTGTCCATCAATACGGAAACGTACCCGTGCTATTTCTTCATAAAATTCGAAATGAATATCCGATGCGCCGCTAGCCAGAGCATCCCCCAGTATTTTGAAGACAAATTTGGCAACTGGCCCATTTTCACCGTCTTCATCATCGGCAGACATGGCATTGCTGCCAGTTGCTTCACCGTCACCGACTGAGTCCATGCCTTCCAGCAGGCTGCTAGACTCCTGATCAAGGTTTTCCAGTAACTGACGCAACTGATCATCACGAACAATAACTAAGTTCAGTATACAGCCAGCATCGGTAGCAATTTTCTGGTAATGTTGAATTGATGTGGGGTCAGATACAGCAAGAAAAAGGCGGTTACCGCGCTTAAATATCGGTACGCACATGTGTTGCTGCATAATTTTCAGATTGATTAAATCTAACGGTACCAGATTTTGGCTATACAGTTCCAGATTCAGGTAAGGAATACTAAATACTCCAGACAGGAAGCTGGCCAGCTTATCGGCATTAATGGTACCAGATTGCAACAGTGCCGATATAACCGGACGTTTCTGCTCCAGCTCCTGACGCAGTTTTTCTGCTTGTTCTGCGTCAATAATCTGGTGCTTATACAAAACCCGAATCAATCCTACACTCATACAAACTAATTCCCGTCTTAATAATTTTTGAGTTTACACTTGCTGGATAAAGTATCTGTTCTGGCTTTGCCATACAGTCTGGTGTGTCCTGTACGCTGTTTGTACCCAGTACAGATATGTATCTATCTATTAAAGTAAACTCATGTTAATGTTTAATTGTGCTAATTATAAGTGAATTTGTGTATTTAAACAGCCTGTATATTTGTTTAGACACAAATTTCCCAGTAATCTACATATAATTGTAGCTCCATTTGCTGACGCCACTCATTGGCGATCAGCCGGTAAACCGCGCGAATGCGTTCTGGCAAGGTAGTGCTACAGCGGAAAAACATGGCCTCACATTCACAATTGTTTTTGTGTAATACTGCTTTGATATGACCATTACCAACGTTTCGTTGCCGGATTACCCTGAATTCGTCACAAAAGCATGGTTCAGGAAAGTTTTGTCCCCATACCAGTGCTGCCAGTTGTTGTGCAGTGTCTAAATTCAAATATTCACTGTTGAGTGAACCATCAGTTTGATAGGTATGATTAAGGTCGGCTGGCTCAAGCAGTTGCTGGCAGATAGCCTCAAATTCGCGCTGGAAAGCTGGCAGATGTATTCCGACTATACTTAACCCTGCCGCCATGGCATGACCGCCAAATTTTTGAATGATTTCTGGCCGGCGCTTGCTAACCAGATCCAGTGCATCACGCAGATGCAAACCAGCGATTGAACGACCAGAACCTCGTAACGTTCCATCTTCTGCCCGGGCAAAAACAATACTGGGGCGATGAAACGTTTCGCGTAGCCGGCCTGCAACAATGCCGGTTACACCTTGATGCCAGCTGTCATGATAGGCAACAATACTGTAGCTGTTTTCTGTGTCAATAGTGGCCAGTTGCAGATTCGCTTCATCCTGCATATTGCGCTGAATCAGACGGCGCTCACGATTTAAGTCATCCAGCTGCATAGCCAAATCCATTGCGCTTTCTATATTGTCGCTTAGCAGACAGGCAATACCCAGACTCATATCATCCAGCCGGCCTGCTGCATTCAGACGTGGGCCAATGGCAAAACCAAGATCAAATGCATGTGCCTGCTGTGCTTTGCGTTTTGCGACATGAAATAAGGCGCGGATACCGGCCTGCATTTTGTCCGCGCGCATGCGCCTGAGTCCCTGCGCTACCAGAATGCGATTATTCTGATCGAGAGGAACGACATCAGCGATAGTACCCAAAGCCACCAGATCAAGCCATTGAGCCAGATTCGGTTCGGGGTGATGGCTAAACCCGTTATGCTGGCGCAGATAGTGGCGTAAGGCCATTAATACGTAAAACATCACGCCTACACCTGCCAGAGCCTTACTTGGGAAAGTATCCCCGGGCTGATTGGGGTTAACAATAATGCATTCAGGCAGTTGCTCACC
This sequence comes from Snodgrassella sp., assembly GCF_024103505.1. NCBI lineage: Bacteria > Pseudomonadati > Pseudomonadota > Betaproteobacteria > Neisseriales > Neisseriaceae > Snodgrassella > Snodgrassella sp. Next base: position 133,971 of record NZ_JAGGIJ010000002.1, on the reverse strand, counting down.
TGGTAAATGATGGTCGGTAATCAGAACATCCATACCCAGTTGTTGTGCATGCTGTACTCCTGCCACACTGGCAATACCATTGTCCACAGTAAGTAGTAAATCTGTACCGGCTTGAGCAGCCAGTTCAGCAATCTGTGGCGTCAGACCATAGCCGTGGTCGAAACGGTTTGGCACGAGGAAATCGGTTTTGGCACCCATTGCCTGTAAACCGCGCATACCCAGTGCGCAGGCTGTGGCACCATCCGCATCATAATCAGCCACAATCAGAATTTTTTCCTGCTGTTCGATTGCCCGTGCTAACCGTTCACTGGCAGCCTGAATATTTTTCAGACTTTGAAATGGCAGCAAGGCAGACAGACTATATTCAGTTTCACCTATGCTTTTAACAGCCCGAGTTGCATATAATTTTGCCAGCAAAGGATCAATTCCCTGTGCAAGTAAAGTTTGCTGTGCAACGGTATCAATCGGGCGAGTAAGGATACGAACCGGTTTCATAAGCTTAATCCGTTAAAGGATTCCGTTTTGCGCCAGAATGGGCGTAACCAAGATTTGCGAATGTTAAGCAAACCGGCTTCACATCGGATATTCAGGTGATGAATTTGTCTGTTTTGCAGAGCTGTCAGTAGCGGTTGCCACCAATCCTGCTCCCATTGTTGCAGTATCTGAGTATAGGTGTAAACATCGCCTTGATTAACTGGCAAGCACAAATCATCATTAAACAGTACTATTTCCTGTTCGCCGGACAGAGAATTAGCTAATTCGGCATAATTTGCCGGCAAGCTACGTGCATGAAATGCCCACGAGCTGTCAGAATAAAGTATTGTTTCATTGTTAGCTGTACCCGTGCTGTCTTGTTCAAACCAGAAACCATTGATTATGGGTAGACCACGAGCACTACGTTGTTGGTTCAATGGGTGCTGATGCAGTAACATTTGCAGTTCGGTTTGCTGTTGCAGAATCAGGGTTGCATCGGGTCCTGTTGGTTTGGTCGTACCATCAATGCTGCCAGACAAATCCAGTAAAGATGGTAGGGTAAATTCAAGTATCTGTGGGGCGGTAACCAGCCATAGATCCGGTTTTGCTGGATAAAACTGCCAGCCGTCTGCCTGTAGCCATGTATTTAGTACTTCACAGAAAGCCTTTGCCTCTTCTGAGCTCAGCCCCAGAGCCTTTCCATCCAGATACTGAAGCTGATGCATGCCGGCTGTCTGACTGATTGGGGAAACAATGAGGGCATAACCATTTGATTCAGAGTTTATTAGCTGGCTGGCCTGTTGCAACCACGAACCCTGCCACAGATGCTGCTGGTAAAGCAGACTTCTGCTGGCTATTTGTGAGGAGTATTTGCTCCACTGCCGCAGAATATCCAGCGCCGGTAACGACAATTTTGGTACGCTGGTTTTCTGATATGGCCATAATAAGCCAGGCAGAACAAGAGTCAGATGTAAATGGTCAGCAGGCATGAATACACAATATTTGTAAATAGAAAAGTAACGGTAAATATATCAGCTTAAATCTGTGATTGCGGTTGCAACCACTGCTGTAACAGCAATGGATTATCAATGCTTAACAGTGCGGTATCAGTTATTGCAGCCTGTGCCAGCAAAGTTGTCTGTCGCAACAGACCGTCGCGGATAAAATGTATTCGCACTGTTTCGCCAACATGAACACGCGCCCACTGTTTATCAAAATCAGTAATGATTTCATCATTTAGGGCAATAAACTGATCACCAGCACACATACCGGCATTTTCGGCACTGCCCTGATTAAATACCTGTTGTAGGCTGATGCCGAATGCTGCCGATTGAAAACGGGCACCCAGATCTGCGCAAGCCTGTTCGCTGGCGGGGATATGTTCAACATAAGCACCACCATGCTGGCGTGGCAAGGCCGCCCAGTGTAACTGTACCCCAGCTTGTTGCAACTGTTCAGCCAGAGGTAAATCAGCGGTAGTCATAATATATTGCTGATAAACCTCGGTTAAATCTATACCAGTGGCCTGTTGAGCGATTTCTAGCCATTCATTTTCGGCCAGACCCATGCCTCGCTCACGCCAGTCGTGATACAGAGCACGCATAATATCGTCCAGATTTTTCTGTTGTCCGGTTTGCTGGCGTATATAGTGATCCAGACACATGGCTGCCAGTGCACCTTTCTGGTAATAGCTGACAATAGCATTGGCACTGTTTTCATTCTGTTTATAGTATTTGGTCCACGCAGTGAAACTGGAATCGGCCAGACTTTGTTTCAGCCGGCCTGCACCTTGTTGTACCCGAGTTATGGTTTTGGCTAGCAGTTGCAGATATTGAACCGGAGTAATCACGCCACTGCGTACCAGAAACCAGTCATCATAATAAGAGGTAATACCCTCAAATGCCCATAGCAGACGGGTATATGCTTCGGTATTCAGCTCACTGCTGGCAAAGGCGGATGGAATAATAGATTTCACATTCCATGCATGAAAATATTCATGACTGAATAATCCCAATAAAGTGATATAGGCATCGCTGTTTTTGCCATCTGTTTGTGGCAGATCATGCCGGTCTGCCATGAGTGCCGAAGATGATCTGTGCTCCAGTCCGCCATAAATGCCGTTTCCGACAAATAATAAAAAGCTGTATCGCTCAAATGGTGCCGGTGCGGCAAACATGGCTATTTCACAGGCACATATTCTGGCCACATCATCTATCAGACGTTGCTGGTCAAACGGCGAGAAGTGTCCGCTGATGATAATTTCGTGTTCAATACCACCGGCTGTAAATGGCAGGCGCAGCAGATGGCCCATTTCTACCGGATAATCAATCAGGGCACGATAATTACTGGCCTGATAAACTTGTGTCTTTGATGTTGCTGGCATGGTGGTGGCGATGTCCCAGTTTTCCGGCAAGCCGGTAATACTTAACTGGCACACTTCCTGCTGGCGCTGGTTATGGCGTAAAAACAGGCAGGCACCATCAAAGAAGCCTCGTTCAGTACTTAAAAATGCGCCACGCACCGAAGTATCAAAAGCGTAAACCAGATAGCTGATTTCCCAATTACCAGCCTGTCCGTTGCAAACCCAAGTATTTTTATTGACTTGTTCGGCTGCTACTGGTGTATTGTTGCAACTGGCAGATAACGTAACAATGTGGCGGGCAAAATCACGAATCATATAACTGCCGGGTAACCAGTTGGGTAAACTCAGGCTGAAATCCTGATTATCAAGCTGTGTAAAACGAAGACGTACGTGCCACAAATGCTGGGTTAGAGAGTGAGATTGCAAATGATAATTAAGCATAATTTGTGCCTTAATGAAGCGGGCAGGACGGATCAGCGTTTTATCTGTTAGAGCATTAAAGTTATTGGCTTGTATAGCCAGATCCGCGATGATTGTCGTTTGTTTGGCTGGCTGAGGCTTAATAGTTTTATCTTATTCCGGTTAGCCGGAATGTGTACAGGCTGCCTGAATAGCCCGATGGATTCAGACAGCCTGTACATGCTGGCAGCAAGCTTAGGCTAACGGCGTAACTTCCATACCAAACATGGCACGGGCGGTATTGAGCATCTGGCAGCTAAAGCCCCACTCATTGTCATACCATGCCAGCACTTTTACCATATTGCCATTGGTGACTTTGGTTAAAGTACTATCAAAAATCGATGCCTGAGGCATATGATTGAAATCGGTAGAAACCAGAGGCAAAGTATTGTAGCCTAGGATATGCTGCATACTGCCTTCACTGGCGGCTTTAACAATTGCATTCACTTCTTCTACGCTTGTATCGCGCGCTGCTTCAAAGGTCAGATCAACCAGTGAAACATTGATTGTAGGTACGCGTACCGAAAAACCATCAAATTTTCCCTGTAATTCTGGCAATACCAGTCCCACCGCCTTAGCTGCACCGGTTTTGGTTGGAATCAGGTTTTCCACTGCACTGCGGGCGCGGCGCAAATCTTTATGGCGCACATCCGTCAGCACCTGATCATTGGTAAACGCATGAATGGTAGTCATCAGACCTTTTACCATACCCAGTCCATCATTAATTGCTTTTGCGACTGGTGCCAGACAGTTGGTTGTGCAGGAGCCGTTAGATATCACAGTCATTTCCGGTGTCAATACCTGATGATTCACACCATATACCACCGTAGCATCCACATCGGCGCCGCCAGGCGCAGAAATCAGAACCTTTTTCGCACCACTGTGTAAATGAACACTGGCTTTTTCTTTGCTGGTAAATGCACCGGTACATTCCAGTACCAGATCAACACCTAATTCACCCCAAGGCAGTTCTGCCGGATTGCGGGTAGCGAAAAAGCGGATACGATCGCCGTTAATGATTAAAGCATCTTCATCGCATGAAACATCTGCGGCAAAACGGCCATGAACGGTATCGAACTTTGTCAGATGAGCACTGGTTTCCAGTGAACCGCTGGCATTTACCGCGACAATTTCAAACTGGTTGCGCAGGTTATAGTCATAAATTGCACGCAATACCTGACGGCCAATACGGCCATAACCATTAATGGCAACTTTTAACGTCATGCTTATTCCTTTTCAAATCAACAAAACCGGTCAGGTGAATTTTGGGTAAAAGCGCTAAATGTTTTAAATTACACAAAAAACACCATGTATTATTATAGCGGAATCAGCTTGGTTCTACATCTGCTTTAACGTATTCCGGTTTCAGCAGCGGGTATGGTCAGCATCTGCTGAAAAGCCTGCGCCATGCTGTTTATATCCAGCCAGCCCATAGTGCTGAATATGAACAGCAGCATACCTCCTGCCAGACTGGTAACGATAAAATAGATAATATAAGCCAAAGCTACTTTGAAAATATTTTGCTGGCTGATGCGTACAAAGCCAAACGCCTGCACCACCATTGTCCATATCAGCCACAAAGATCCCGGCATGGCTAATGCCTGTGGCCAGTACAGCATCGCTATCGTTGGCAGTATCAATGCCTCAGTAACCAGTACATAACCGTACCATTGCCCCGGCTGCTTGTTGTAGTAGCCTAAAATGACCTGCATTGTCTTGCTCAGGATACCCCAGCGCAACACCGTTAATGCCAGAATAAAAACAGTTATGCCAGTCTGTTGTCCCAAAAGCTGGGACATATTAGCCATATTGATCAGACCCAGTGCCAGCAAAACCGGTACTATGATCAACAAAGAGTAATGATAATGCGTTTTTGGATAAAAGCGCAGGCGCAGGGCAGCCCATGCGTCCAGAAAAAATTGATACATTAAATTAATACCACAATAGATTGTTAAAAAACCAAGACAGCTACTTCACTAATACTGCCAGCTCTCCTGTGACGCTTGGTGATACAGCGTTCCGGAGTTTTGCCGGTGCTTGCAGAGTAATCTGTGATTCAGTATTGCTACCTTATTCAACTGCAACATAACAATATACGGGTTAAACGCCGATATAGGGTTTCTGCCTGCAGTTCAATACACAGCATTATTGTCTCATTTTGTGTTGAGATAGTATCAGAGCTGCTGTGTATCGTGAATTTCTGCGGCTTGCAGTGTATTTTCCATTAAGGTAGCAATAGTCATGGGTCCAACTCCGCCCGGTACCGGCGTAATCATTGCCGCACGCTCTTTGGCTACGGCAAACTCTACATCACCGCATAACTGCCCGTTTTCCAGCCGGTTAATTCCCACGTCTATGACCACAGCACCGGGTTTAATCCATTCACCTTTAACAAATTCAGGAATACCAACACCTACTACCACAATATCGGCGGCAGCAACTTCCTGCGCCAGATTCTGAGTAGCACTATGGCAAACTGTTACCGTTGCCCGAGCCAGTAGCAATTCTAATGCCTGCGGCCGGCCGACAATATTTGAAGCCCCAACCACGACGGCTTTTTTTCCGGTTATTTCAACCTGATAAGCGTCCAGTAATGTCATCACCCCTTTAGGCGTACATGGGCGCATTAACGGCATTTTGACAGCCAAACGGCCTAGATTATACGGATGAAAACCATCAACATCTTTGTGTGGCACAATCCGCTCCAGTACCTGCTGTCCATCAATGTGTGCCGGTAGAGGTAATTGCACCAGAATACCGTCAACGCCGCTGTCGGCATTCATCTCGTCAATCAGTGCCAGTAACTCAGCTTCACTGGTCTGCACTGGCAGCTCGTAGCTGCGTGATTCAAATCCGATGGTTTCACAGGCGCGCTTTTTATTGCGTACATATACTGCACTAGCCGGATCTTCGCCTACCAGCACCACGGCCAGGCAGGGACGGCGTAGCTGGTTGTCTAACCGCTGTTGTACGCGCACAGCCAGATTTTGTAGAATTTGTTGGGAAATTTTTTTACCATCAATGAGTTGTGCCGTCATCAGAATATTCCAGAATAGAAAGGAAAAATTATGCTGCTAGCCAGCAGCCAGTAACTAAATATTCAGAAAAATAGTATTGTCGCATTTTTTTGCGGCTGTTTCATCTGCTTTTATCTACTGCCACCAACATAAATTGGCAATAATTCAAAAATATGGCAAAAAAATCTGCTTTACCTCTTGACGATGGTGTTTTAGAGCTGTATAGTTCGCCTCTCTCGTCGGGGTGTAGCGCAGCCTGGTTAGCGCATCTGCTTTGGGAGCAGAGGGTCGTGAGTTCGAATCCCACCACCCCGACCATATCGACTGAATCCTTGTCCGGATAGATTTGAGAGTACGCGCCCGTAGCTCAACCGGATAGAGCACCGGCCTTCTAAGCCGGGGGTTACAGGTTCGATTCCTGTCGGGCGCACCAAATTTGTAAAAGTTTTTATGGTGGCTGTAGCTCAGTTGGTAGAGCCCTGGATTGTGATTCCAGTTGTCGTGGGTTCGAGCCCCATCAGCCACCCCACTATAAAAAGCCCGAGCCATATGCTTGGGCTTTTAGTTTTTGTGCATCATCCTTTTATAATCCGGTATCGCTTGCTACACTTGCTAACTTTTACACCTTATCATAATAGTTGCTTATAAAACTGCTATCCCGCTATGAATAAAACTGCAACTGAATTGCCCCTATTAACCATAGCCTTGTGTGCCGGAGAAGCATCCGGCGATTTACTGGGTGCTCATCTGATGAATGCCATTCGTGCGCATTATCCTCATGTACAGTTTGTTGGTATTGGCGGACCACGTATGCAGGCTGCGGGAATACAGAGCCTGTATGATCAGGAAAAACTGGCAGTACGCGGTTTTGTTGAAGTCGTAAAAAAATTACCGGAAATTGTTGCCATTCGTCGCGGTTTGATTCAAGCGCTGAAAAAAATCCGTCCACAGGTATTTGTAGGCATTGATGCGCCGGATTTTAATCTAGGTGTTGCAGAAAGCTTAAAACATGCCGGTATTGCCACCGTACATTATGTTAGCCCATCTGTATGGGCATGGCGACGCAAGCGGGTAAAAAAAATTGTTAAACAGGTAGACGAAGTATTGTGTCTGTTTCCGATGGAGCCTGAACTATATCAGCAGGCTGGTGGTCGTGCCCGCTTCGTTGGTCATCCCCTTGCCCAGACTTTGCCATTGGTTGTCGACCGAGAGGCGAAGCGGCGGCAACTGAAATTGCCAGAACGAGTACCGGTATTTGTTTTAATGCCCGGCAGCCGCGTAAGTGAAATCGACTTTATGGCGCCGCTGTTTCTACAAGCCGCAGAAATTATTCATCAGCGTTATCCGCAGGCACAGTTTTTGCTGCCACTGGCAACAGCAGCAACACGGCAGCGGATGCAGACAATACTGGCTCAGCCAGTCTGGCAAAAATTGCCAGTGCGCTTAATGTCTGCCCATGCGGAAATGGCGTGTCAGGCAGCTGATGTGGCTCTGGTTACCAGTGGTACGGCGACATTGGAAGTGGCTTTATGTCAGTGTCCGATGGTAATCAGTTATAAAATTTCGCCCTTAACTTATATTTATGTCAAACATAAAATTAAGGTTCCGCATGTCGGTCTGCCAAATATCCTATTAGACAGAGGTGTGGTGCCCGAATTGCTACAGGGTAACGCTACAGCGCAAAAATTGGCGCAAGCAGTGATTCACTGGTATGAATCGCCACAGGAAGTACAAAACTTGCAGGCCGATTTTTCAACATTGCATCAGCAGTTACGTTTAAATACGGATGAACTGGCTGCACAGGCGGTCTTGCAACATGCAACAGGGCAGATATAAACATGGATTTTGCTATATTATCCAGTCATGCCGGTGTAGACGAAGCTGGGCGCGGGCCTTTAGTGGGCAGTGTCTATGCAGCAGCAGTTATTTTGCCGGCAGATTATGATTTACCCGGTCTCACTGATTCAAAAAAGCTATCTGAAAAGAAACGTGATGCACTGGCGTTATTGATTAAGCAGCAGGCAACGGCCTGGTCTGTGGCGGCAGCGGATGTAGCCGAAATTCATCAATATAATATTCTGTTTGCAACCATGCGTGCCATGACTCGGGCAGTAGCGGGCTTGCCTATCAAGCCGACTAAAGTCTGGATAGATGGTAATCGTATACCAGCTGATTTGTCTTTGCCGGCAGAGGCCGTAGTCAAAGGTGATCTTAAAATAGCTGCTATTTCTGCTGCTTCCATTCTGGCTAAAACAGCACGGGATGCGGAAATGTATGCACTGGATCAGCGCTATCCCCAGTATGGTTTCGCCCAGCATAAAGGTTATGGTACAGCTGCACATCTGGCTGCTCTACAGCAATTTGGCGTATTACCGCAGCATCGTCAGGATTTTGCACCAGTAAAAGCATTACTTGCACAGGGAAAAAAATTTATTTGATATTATCAACCTGTGAATTTAAAACAGCTTTTCTAAATTCACAAGCTGACAGTAAAAATTATTTGCTACTAAATAATTTCCTATTTGGATAGTTATGTTCTAACTACTGTATTTTTCTGCAAATTTCTCATCAGATGTGCATAAATAAACAATGAATTCAATAAATGCAATAAAACTTGGAATACATGTCCAACAGAAAACTAGGTACAATAAGCCTTGTAGATTTCGATTTAAGTAAAATTTATGTATCCCTAAACCGCCAAGAAAAAAAGCAAGTAAGGCGGCAACAATACGACTTTTTGTACAAGCATTATTTTTTACTACTGCACCGCAATGAGGACAGCTTTTTGCTGTTTCGTGTATTTCTTTACCACAACCATGACAATAAATCATTACGTCTCCCATTTAATTATTTAAGCAACGTACTTACGTACCAGCTCATATTGTTGAGCACAGTCAAATATTTATTAATATTTTTGCGTATGCGGCATTTATATAAGCCGGAAAATATTATCAGAAATTTTAAAATTATCAAGAAACAAAATAATTTTTTGTGTTTTGATAACGCAAATTTCATCATCAGGCCAAAAGACAGCAAATAATCTCAGGATTATTACTTATGGCCAAGGGTAAAAGATACTGAAGTTATATTAAATGCATTAACCAATTAGTATATCAACGATTAATGAAATTAAAATTATATTTTGTGTGTTCACCTAGGTAAATTTCTTAATGATTTATATTTATGTGGATAAGCTCAATAAAATTCACCATACAAATATATTATTAAGTTTTTAATAATCATTGATGAAATGGAAATTACTTATAACTAATACATGCAATATTTTTTATGATATAAAACGTACAGACATACAAGTAGTATTGACACTATTTTAGTACTATAAAATAAAAAACGCTTTCTATTCAGAAAGCGTTTTGGCTGTTATCTATTCAGATCAGTCAACAAACTGCTTTTTAATCCGTTCTCGCCGCTCTTGTGCTTCAACTGACAGAGTAGCAGTAGGGCGTGCCAGCAACCGTTTCAGACCGATAGGTTCGCCTGTGTCCTGACAAAAGCCATAATCACCTTCATCCAACTGGCGCAAAGAAGCCTGAATCTTGCTCAACAGCTTACGTTCCCGATCACGGGTACGCAGCTCCAGTGCATATTCTTCTTCCAGTGTAGCGCGGTCTGCCGGGTCTGGTGTAGTTGCCTGTTCCTGCAAATGACCGGCGGTGTTGTTTGCATTGTGAATCAGTTCATCCTGAAGTTTCAACAGCAAATCACGGAAGAAAGTTTGATGTTCTTCATTCATATACTCCTCTTCAGGGCCATTCCAGGCTTGGATATCTTGTTCTGTGAGTTTAGCCATTTTACAGTCTTTCTTTTGCATAGCTCGATTAAGCAATTAGCTCAGGAATTGACAGCTTAATCTGTTTTTAAACACAACAGATGCTTGCTGTCATGCTGTTAAAAAAGTTCGGGCATGATAGCATGTTTTTATATTCTATTCGTAATTTTGCATTCGACAACATTATCCGCTAATCAGCCAGTATGAGATTTTGCTACTCAGCTGTGGTAACCACCATTGCAGACAAAGCCATAACACGAGCAGAATAACTGTCGCAGAAAAATCATATTTACCTACTTGCAGAAAGGCAAACGGGCGGGTTAGTGGCTTGTAAATGCGTTGCAAGGTAAGCAGTAATACAGAATAAGGTTTGCTCAGACTTAAAAACATCTGTATTACCAGCCCGATAAACAGTGCATAGCACAGTGCTTTCAGGGAGAACAAGATACAGAATAACAAACTGGCGCTAATAACACGTGCATCCGGCTGTATCCATGTAAAGGCAATAAACAGATTGAGTACAGTAGTCAGATAATAAATGATGATAGTAGCCAGAATACAGGCAACATCCCATTGTCCCAGTGGTGGTATGATTCTACGCAAAGGACGTATCAGCCAGTTGGTACTGCGCACACAAAACTGGGCTAAGGGATGCAGAAAAGGTAATTTACCCCATTGTAATAAAACCCGTGCCCAGCATATGATGGCCAGAGCACTGGCTAATAAAAATAATGTTTTACTAATCACACAATACCTTAAGGAACCAGTTGTTTTTGCATTTCTTCTGCCCGCGCCACGCTGGCAGCCACACCATCAATCACTACCTGAGTCAGCTGCTGTTGATCAAAGACTGAGGTAGCTGCAAATGTGGTACCACCTTTAGAAGTCACATTTTTTTGTAGCTGTACAAACTCAGTACCAGACTGTTCTGCCAGCGATACCGCACCTTTGAATGTGCCCAAACTTAACTGATATGCTTCATCTGTGCTGAAACCCTGTTGTATGGCAGCCTGTTGGAGCGCATTAAGAAAATAGAAAACATAGGCCGGGCCACTGCCACTGATACCGGCAATCCGATTAATGCCACTTTCTTCTTCCAGCCATACCACATCACCCGTAGTGCGCATAATATTTTCAGCGACAGCCTTGTCTGCTGCCTCTATATTTGCCGGTGCGAATAAACCGGAAATACCCAGACCAATCTGGCACGGAGTATTGGGCATAATCCGGATAATACGCTGATGATTATTCAGAAACTGGCGCAGAATATCTACAGTTAATCCAGCGGCAATGCTTAGTACCAATGCCCCATTGATTTTAATACCGGTGGTAGCTTGCTGCATATCCTGGGGCTTAACCGCCAGCACCAAGACATCAGTCGCAGACAGTTCAGGTAGTTTGTCACTGCTGTGTACCTGATAACAACGACTCAAATGCTCGCGCTTCTCCTGATTACGGTCAATGACTACTATATCATAGCCACCTTGCTTGCTCATGCCGGCGACAATGGCAGATGTCATATTGCCTCCGCCCAGAAAATAAACGCTCATATAATTTTCCTTTTTTATTAAAATTGAACAGTTCAATCAATCATACCGCTACCAGTCAGATAAACTGAATCAATATTAATTTTACAATAACTATTATTTGTTGATGACAGACATACGAAATAAACCATGACGCCAGCTCATCAAGTGTCGCTGCTAGCGTCGATTGATATTAGTTGAAGTTGATTGAATCAATTATCTTAACTCTACTGTAAATAACTAAATTTACTGGAATAAATACAAATGTTGTGTTAATAATAGGTTTTATTTTAATAAATAAAAGATAATTAAGGATATTTATGTTAACCATAAAATCAATAGCCCGCATAACTGGCCACAGTATTCTCATGATATTAATAGCAGGTATATTAGATGCTTGCAATACGTTGCCCTCAGAGCGTCAACCGCAAAACATAACGATAGAAAATGCACAAGCTCCAGCTTCAATCGCAGATTATGGTTCCAGAAAAGGATTTAAAGGAGGTAAGAGTTTTGGTGGATTAGTGACTATGAAGGCTGGGTATGAGGCTACTAATTATATATATAGTAGTATTCAGCCAGATACTGCACAATACAAAAATTATTCAGATAATCCGATAAAACAGGTGGTTGCTGAGCCGGTTAGTACTTTCAGTCTGGATATGGATACTGCCAGCTATGCAAATAGCAGACGATTTATATCTGCAGGAAGAATGCCGCATCCGGATGCAGTACGAGTAGAAGAGTTTATTAATTATTTTCCAGAAGCCTCCAATGAAAAATTAATACCACTATCCGACTCCCCGTTTGCTGCAACTTATGAATTGGCACCCAGCCCATGGAATACAGATAAAGTTTTATTAAGGTTAAATATAAAAGCAAATGATGTCAGGATGGATCAATTGCCACCATCAAATCTGGTGTTTCTGATAGATACATCTGGCTCTATGTATGGTCCAGACAGATTGGATTTATTGAAACAATCATTAAAATTATTGGTAAACAGACTGCGCCCAGTCGATAAAGTTTCCATTGTCACCTATGCAGGCGAAGCCGGCGTTGCTTTAGAACCGACATCAGGCCACAATAAAGCCAAAATTCTGGCTGTTATTGATAAACTTGAGGCCAGAGGCAGCACTGCTGGCGGAGAAGGACTCAAACTGGCTTATAAACTGGCAGAAAGTAGCCAAATAAATGGCGGGATTAATCGGATATTATTGGCTACTGATGGTGATTTTAATGTTGGTATTAATAGCACTGAAGAGTTAAAAGCATTTGTGACCGCAGAAAAAGAAAAAGGGATAACCTTGTCCACATTAGGTTTTGGTGATGATAATTTAAACGATGCCATGATGGTACAGATTGCTGATGCAGGTAATGGAAATTACAGCTATATTGATACCCTGAAAGAAGCACAAAAAGTGTTGCAGCAGGAAATGAGCGCCACCTTAGTAACTGTGGCTAAAGATGCCAAAGCGCAAATAGAATTCAATCCACAGCAAGTACTGGAGTATCGTCAGATCGGCTATGAAAAACGGCAGTTAAAACAGGAAGACTTCAATAACGACAAGGTAGATGCTGGCGATATTGGTGCCGGTAAAAAAGTGACTGTCCTGTATGAGCTAACACTAGCAAATGGTAGACCAAGTATTGATCCATTGCGTTATCAGGTAAATAAAACAACTGTACCGATTACCTCAAAGAGTGACGAAATCGCTTTCTTTAAATTACGCTGGAAAGCACCACAGGATAAAAAAAGCAAACTGGTTTCTCTACCTATAAAAAAGAAAGCGCTGGTTAGCTCTTTTGAACAAGCCGGAATAGAAACGCGTTTTATAGCTGCGGTGGCTGCATATGGGCAAAAGTTACGTCATAACCCTGAATTGTCTCAAACATCTTACCAGCAGATAATCAGCTGGGCGAACCATGCCAAAGGTAAAGATCCGCAAGGCTATCGCAGTAAATTTGTACAATTAGTCAAAAAAACAGCGACTCTGGAAGATAAGAAGAAATAGAGTATATTTCAAAGTAAATATCCAAACTATACTGCAACCATCAGGTTGCATACAGCAATAACATCATTTTGCAATGGTTATGCTTATTTACCTATAAAAGTGAACGGGAATCATTGGATTAGCTGAAATCAGACCAAAAGCCATCTTTAAAGTTGGCTTTTTTGTTTTGAATTTCCTTTAAATAACCTTTGTCTTCTCAGGTTTTTCGGGATTTTATTCAGGCAGCTGATGTGCATCTGACCAGCCCGCGAGCGCGGCCGACCTGGCTACCTGCTTTGCTGTCGATTGACCATGCACTGGTACGGCAACCAGATAAAATAGTGGTGACGGGGAGCTATCACTGGTATGGCTCCGACCATAAAGCGATATGGATTAATTATATGCCATGACAGCGTACACTCAGAAAAAAATAAACACGTATCTCAGAATTGGTACATGGTACTGTAACCAGTATATTTAAATACTGAAAAGAATTCCCCGATCTGAAAATGCATGCACAGCTTATCTCATGAAACCTTATTTAGATTTACAGCCATAATATATACAATGATTTGCCGGATAAGTGCTGCTCAGGTGTACTTATAAAAATAACTTATAAAGTACCATCTGCATAGTGTATGAGATAGAGATGGACGAATTGTGTTGCCATTAGTGTGAAAAGCAAGATTCCGGTTTAGACTATTTACAGGTAATGATTTATCTCAGCCAGTATAATCTGCGTATAATCAGTTTCATTTGGCATGTTTGGTTAGTTAGCTAATTATTTTTAAAGATGACAACCTGATTTATTGGGTTATAAAATGGCATTATTATGAAAAATATACTATCAATTCAGTCTCATGTGGTTTTTGGTCATGCCGGTAACAGTGCTACTGTGTTTCCTATTCGCCGTTTAGGTGTCAATGTCTGGCCATTGAATACGGTACAGTTCTCCAATCATACCCAATACCGGCAATGGAAAGGTACAGTTATGCCGGCTGCGCATCTGCTGGATATTGTTGATGGTATCGCTGCCATTGATGAGCTTAAGAATTGTGATGCAGTACTGAGTGGCTATATGGGTTCTGCTGAGCAGGGCAATGCCATTATTGATATTGTCAGAAAAGTGAAACAGGCTAATCCCTCAGCAATATATTTTTGTGATCCGGTTATGGGGCATCCTGAAAAAGGTTGTATTGTTGCTGAAGGCGTGGCTGAATTTTTGTGTGACACTGCATTGCCACTGAGCGATATGATCGCTCCAAATCTGTATGAGCTGGAAGAATTAAACCACAGACAGCGCATTAATAATGTAGAGGAGGCAGTTGCTGCCTGTCGCGCTTTATGTAATAAAGGGCTGAAAGCGGTGCTGGTGAAACATTTGAGTCGCGCCGGTTATCAGTCTGATCGCTTTGAAATGTTGCTGGTTACTCATGAATCAGCTTGGCATATTCACCGGCCGCTGGTCGATTTTGGCGAACGCCAACCTGTGGGAGTGGGAGATATGACGAGCGGGATTTTTCTGGCCGATTATCTGTCTGGTAAATCCTTACTTGAAGCGTTTGAGCATACTACCGCAGCAGTGTATGGTGTAATGCTGGAAACTTTAAAACGCCAGCAGTATGAGTTGCAGGTGGTTGCTGCACAGAATGAAATTGCTCAGCCTACCCATCAGTTTAAAGCTGAAAAAATAGCCTGATTTATTGGTACGCTTTACCAATGTTCGCTATTGCAATTGTATTGCCGGTAAGAAATTTTTACCGGCATAATTTTTTCTCATTAAGTGTTTTTAATTAATTATTTCCTGTTTCTGCATAATTGCGCTGGCCAAAAATGGCACTTCCTACCCGTACATGAGTAGCGCCACAGGCAATAGCAGTATTTAAATCTGCACTCATTCCCATAGACAGCACATCAACCGCAAATCCGCCCTCACGTAGCTGTTGTAATAAAGTTTGCATCTGATTAAACTGTTGTCTTAGCTCAATGTCTGTGCTGTTTGCTTTAGCCACGCACATCAAGCCACGCAGTTTCAGCCGCGGCAAAGTACTGATGGTTGTGGCCAGTGCCAGTAACTCGGCGCTGTCTGTGCTGATACCATGCTTATTGGCTTCTGCAGCAATATTAACTTCGATGCACACATTTAACGGTGTTAAATGTTCTGGGCGCTGTTCATGCAGGCGTCGGGCAATTTTTTCACGGTCAATGGTATGTACCCATTGTGCCCGTTCTGCCACAATACGGCTTTTATTTGACTGGATATGACCAATCATGTGCCAGACAATATCCAAATCGGCCAGGAAACTGGTTTTTTCGCTGAATTCCTGAATGTAGTTTTCACCAAAATCACGCTGGCCGGCCTGATACAGAGTAGCGATATCATTGACCGGAAAGGTTTTACTGACCGCGATTAGCTGTACAGGTTGGGATGCCGCAATTTGCTGACGCACACTGGTAATGTCTGCCAGTACCTGCTGCCAGTGTCTAATTAAAAAATCTGCATTGTTCATATTGAGTGAAAATTTTCAGTTTTTTTGATTTAATCAGGCTGTCTTTGTAAAAATTTTATCAGAGTGACAAATATTTTCATTTTAAAGAGACGCCAACTTGATTAGAATAAGAATAATATTTCTGCCCGCATGACGCGGGCAAGCATAACGGAGTAAATATGCAGCTAACAGATTTATTGGCCTTTGGCGTTAAAAATAAAGCTTCCGACTTGCATCTGAGTGCTGGTCTGCCTCCCATGATACGCGTTAATGGGGATATTCGCCGTATTAATCTGCCTGAACAGAGTGCAGAAGAAGTAGGCAAAATGATTGCTTCTATTATGAACGATTACCAGCGCAAGGACTATCAGCAAAATCTCGAGACTGACTTTTCATTCGAATTGCCCAATGTGTCGCGGTTTCGTGTCAATGCTTTTAATACCGAGCGTGGCCCAGCAGCCGTTATGCGTACCATTCCCAGTAAAGTTCTTACCCTTGAGGAGCTCAAGGCGCCAGCGATTTTTCAGAAAATAGCAGAAAAGCCGCGTGGACTGGTGCTGGTAACCGGTCCTACCGGTTCCGGTAAATCAACCACACTGGCCGCAATGATTGATTTTATCAACAATAATGATGCCGGCCATATTCTAACAATTGAAGACCCGATTGAGTTTGTACACCAAAGTAAAAAATCATTGATTAATCAACGCGAATTGCATCAGCATACACATAGTTTTGCCAATGCCCTGCGTTCAGCCCTGCGTGAAGACCCGGATGTGATTCTAGTAGGGGAAATGCGTGACCCGGAAACCATTGGCTTGGCTTTAACTGCTGCTGAAACCGGCCACCTTGTATTTGGTACTTTGCATACCACCGGAGCGGCCAAAACAATTGACCGTATTGTGGACGTATTCCCGGCTGGTGAAAAAGAAATGGTTCGCTCCATGTTGTCAGAAAGCTTGCAGGCAGTAATTTCTCAGACTCTACTGAAAACCAAGGATGGCAATGGTCGTGTGGCAGCCCATGAAATTATGACTAGTACGCCGGCAGTGCGTAATCTGATCCGTGAGAATAAAATCGCCCAGATTAATTCTACTTTGCAGACCGGGCAGAAATTCGGAATGCAGACACTGGATCAGTGTTTGCAGCAACTATTGCGTGAGGGTCGCATCAGTTTGGATGTTGCTCGTTCCAAGGCTTCGAATCCAGACCAGTTGGTAGGATAATTATCTATCGTTTTTACTCAGGAAAGTGTTTTGTTATGGGGATGCAGAAAGACTCCACCAAAGAGTCCGGTTTATCTGATTTACTTGCGGATATGGTTAACCATTATCAACATCCTGCCGCAGACACAGCGACGGCTACCTTGACTTCCGGCGCAGAAACGACACCAGTTGTTTCCACTGTTGCAGCGGAGCAACCGGTGTCACTGGCCACATCAGAAACCGCAACAACAGTATCAGCTGCTGAAAAGAAATCGAAACCTGCTTTGTATACCCCTGAAATCAATAAACCAGAAAAAGACAGAAACACGATGACCGAATCTCATATGACAGATATCAGAACAGGTGCTCCTGCCAGTACACAGTCTCCTATTGCTCATGAGCGGGAAACCATCCATATTCATCCGGTTTTGGAAAAAATGGCTGCTGAAGCTGTGCGTCTGAATGCAGCAGATATTTTTATCAGCCCCGGCTTTCCGCCATCTTGGAAAATTGATGGCAAAATTACGCCGGCACCAACCAAGCCTTTAACCGCCGAAGAAACTGCTAAAATTGCCATGTCAACCATGACAATGGCTCAACGTCAGCGATTTATGGCAGAACTAGACCTAAACTACTCCATAATTGCCAAAAATGGCGTGCGTTTCAGGGTTAATGCCTATCATGAGCAAAGTCGGGTTGGCTTGGTGTTACGCCGGATTACCACCGATATTCCAACTACCCAAAGCCTTTTTCTGCCACCAGTGCTGGATGAACTGGTAATGAGAAAACGTGGTCTGATTATTCTGGCCGGTCCTACCGGTAGCGGCAAATCTACCACTATGGCTGCCATGCTCAACCATCGCAATGCTCATTCTGCCGGCCATATTCTGACCATTGAAGATCCGATTGAATATGTTCACAAACCCAAGAAAAGCATTATTACTCACCGTGAAATAGGTGTGGATACTCTGAGTTGGGACAATGCCATGCAAAGCGCCTTGCGTGAGGCTCCTGATGTTGTATGTGTGGGAGAGGTGCGCAGTGATGAAAGTATGGAGTACGCGTTGAAACTGGCGCAAACCGGTCACCTCTGTTTCTTTACCCTGCATGCCAGTAGTGCCAATCAGGCCATTGAGCGAATTATGAATTTCTATCCCGAAGACCAGCATAGACAGGTGTTGATGGATCTGGCACTAAATATGGTATGTATCATCGGCCAGCGTCTGGCCGTGAAAAAGGATGGAAAAGGCCGTCGCGCCGTGATTGACCTGTTAATTAATACAGCCACAGTTCAGGACTATATCTACAAAGGCCAATTAATGCAGATAAAAGAACTGATGGCCAAAGCAGGTAATGATGGTATGCAAACTTTCGATCAGTGTCTGTTCCAGCTATATGCTGATGGTATCATTGATTTTGAAGAAGCATTACGCCAAGCTGATTCACCTAACGATTTACGCTTGCGGATTAATCTGTACGAACAAGGTGAAAAGGGCGCAGCAATCTTTAATACAGGGTCGGAATTAAATCTGGTTTAGACTGATGTAAATCCTTTAATTTGTCATTTCCCTTATCATTCAGGCAAAGCAACCGGCTTTGCCTGTTGTATTATAGGCTGCATAGCAATCCAGCCCATCAACTGTATTATGGAATAATAAATAACCATGAAAGCCATGATTCTTGCTGCCGGACGCGGTGAACGTATGCGCCCGCTTACCGATACCAGTCCCAAACCATTGCTGAATGTCGGCGGAATACCGTTAATCGGCCATCACTTACAGCGCTTACAGGCCGCAGGTTTTCGCGATATTGTGATTAACCACGCTTGGTTAGGGCAGCAAATTGAAGCTACTCTGGGCACAGGAAGTACCTACGGAGTGAATATTTGTTATTCCGCGGAAGAAAAAGGTGGTCTGGAAACTGCTGGAGGGATTGCCACAGCCTTACCCTTACTTGGACATAAACCATTTCTGGTTATCAACGGCGATGTATTAACCGATATTGATTTTGCACAAGCCTTAAAGATTGGTGCAAGAATAGAGCAAACAGGTAAACTGGCGCATTTATGGCTGGTTGATAACCCAGAGCACCATCCTGATGGGGATTTTAGCCTCACTCAGACAGGGGACGTAACCATAGAACAACCTCATAATCCAACATTAACCTTTAGTGGTATTGGCGTATATCATCCGGTCTTGTTTAACAATATTCCCCCTCACACCCGAGCCAAACTGGCACCTTTATTGCGTACCGCCATGCAGAAAAATCAGATTAGTGGCGAATATCATACCGGTTACTGGCTGGACGTCGGGACAATAGAAAGGTTACATCTGGCCAATCAATGGGTTAATAAAAATCGTGGCGAATAACTAACACATATGACCAATATACAGTAACATTATTTATTCAACTGGCGAAATCCGCTTTTACAGAGTATTTGATTTTCCTACCCGTATCAATTCTATTTCTATTTTTCCGTAATTAAGCAGTAGTATAAGCATGCAAACACAGCAGTCTGAGCAAACCACAATCCGTATCTTAGGTATCGATCCCGGAAGTCGTGTTACCGGCTTCGGAGTGATTGATGTAATCGGCCGCCAGCACATCTATGTTGCCTCTGGCTGTATTAAAACCACTGTGGGTGCTACGCTGGCTGAGCGTATTCGAGTGATTGTACATAACCTACGAGAAGTTATTGCTACCTATCAGCCAACACAAACTGCTATCGAACAGGTATTTGTCAATGTTAATCCGGCAGCCACGCTGGTATTGGGACAGGCTCGTGGCGCAGCAATAGCAGCATTAACGTTGGACGAATTACCAGTGTTTGAATACACTGCATTGCAAGTGAAACAGGCAGTAGTGGGTAAAGGTAAAGCAGCTAAAGAGCAAGTACAGCATATGGTAGTACAAATGCTGTCCCTGTCTGGTACACCACAGGCAGATGCTGCGGATGCGCTGGCTGTTGCACTAACTCATGCATTACGCAATTATAGTCTGGCCTCCAGAATTCAGCAGGGGCTAACCATTAAATCCGGCCGCTTCCGTTAAGTGCCATGAGCCAGACAACATCCCGCTTTTTTAAGGTGGTTAGTCTGGGCATTAAGCAAAATTAATCATCCTGCCTTACCTCTTCCCATAGAAAGCCAAGGCAATAGCCAATAATCAACCCCAATTTCTGTATGCTTTAAATTTATAAAGCAGTAGGTGGCAGATAAATTGTAAATTCATTAATTGGTTGAAGCAGCACACTGTATGGGTGCTGCTGCTCATCTTCATTAACCAGTTCCATTCGACTTAACAGGCCAAATTGCGCCGATTCAAGTTTGGCTGGTCGCACATCCAGACGATCATGCCAAACTCGGTAAGTACCCAATTTACCATTGCGGCGGTAGTAAAAACCTGCCAGCGGGTGAGTGAGATAAACCAGTGCTGTTTCACTGTCAGGAAAACCCTGAAAATGAAATTCCTGATCAGGTTGCTGGCTTAATTGTACCTGAGCGGGCGCCCAATTTGCCTGTGTATGCATTTCATAGCGTCGGTAGCAGCCAGAATGCGGATCAAAGTCACAATTAAAACTGATTTTGCCCGGATGCCACGGTAGCTTCCATACATGGCGCGGTACCATAATAGTCCACGAATCCAGCGTTGTACCCAAAAACCAGACACAACGTTCTCCAGTAGTGGTATCAATGATGTAAATCCGATAATTAGTTTGTCCCATAGTGAAAACAGGAAAAGGATAAACTGCCGAGGTAAAATCCACGTCCATAAATGGTACTACTGATAACAAACCCTTTTCCTGACCATCAATCATGACACTATCTAGCTGGAAACGTGGCGGAAATAATCCAGCAAACTTATGTGCATCAACCGCATAAGTAATAATGGCAAAATGTTTTAACTTACAGTCCACATCAATTCCAGAAGGAGTCGGACGTGGATGCAGAAAATCCTTGAATTTAAGTGATGCTAGCATATATGTACCTTTGATTCTTATCCCGAAAGTCTAAACAGCATCAAACCACACTAATGTTCGCCTGATTAAGTATACATACTAATTTTACAAAAACAAGAATAAATTTATATATATTTTCCAAATTAATAATAACTAGCACACAAAAGTATTAATTTATATATCGAATAAAAGAGATTCTAAATTTTATTTAAAAATAAAGAAAAATTAATAATTTAATTAAAAACTATATTTAATATAAATAATATTTCGTCACTACATTTAAATAATCAATTGTTCTATAAACTTACTTTTGTCATAATTAATAAAATATATAATGTAAAGATAATGTAGATGAATGAGCAAGAGCGCTACGCATGGATTGAGCTGGCTTTAACTCCATATATCGGCAGTAAAACATTTCTGCGCCTACTGAATCATTTTGGTTCAGCACAAACCATACTGTCTGCAAGTATTGCTGAAATCAAACCTTTTCTGCATCGCGTGCAGGCCAGCCGGTATTGGCGTAGTGACGAGGCCAGACAGGCAGCAGAAGCCGCTTTAAAATGGGAGCAATCCCACGCCGATGCCCGACTATTATTACTGACCGACAATGATTATCCGGTACTGCTAACTGAAGGACTAACACCACCGCCATTATTATTTATCCGTGGTAACAGTTCATGTCTGCATCAGCCATCACTGGCCATAGTTGGCAGCCGTCATGCAACACCACAGGCAATGCGCATCGCCCGTGATTTTGCCAAAGCACTAGCACAAAAGGGAATTGCCGTTATCTCTGGAATGGCTGATGGTATTGATACTGCTGCCCATCAGGGGGCATTGTTGGGTACAGGGAACACCATTGCTGTCTGGGGTACCGGAATTGACCGTGTGTATCCGGCACGCAACAAGGCACTGGCTGCACAGATTGCCGCACATGGCTGTATTATTTCTGAATTTCCGTTAGGTACCCGTTCGCTGGCCGAGAATTTTCCCCGCCGCAATCGCTTGATTGCGGCACTTAGTCAAGGTACGCTAGTAGTAGAGGCTGCAACTGAATCAGGTTCATTAATCACCGCACGTCTAGCAGGTGAAATGGGACGGGAAGTCATGGCGATACCGGGATCAATTGATAATCCCTTAAGTAAAGGCTGTCACGCACTGATCAAACAGGGCGCCAGACTGGTAGAAAATCTGGCAGATATTCTGCAAGAATGTCCTCTGCTCTTGCAAAAAACGCATTTGCAATCATATAGCAGCCAATCTGTCCAACCAGAATCCCAAATCAGTATGCCATCCTCCAGCATCGGTAATCCTGAAGATTTATCATTAGCCAGTGCACCTGTATCTGCACTTAGCCCGATCGAACAGCAGATTCTGGCCGGACTGGGTTACAGTGTAGTTCACCCAGATACACTGATTACAACACTTGGCATGACAGCAACAGATGTGTATGCTCATCTTATGGCACTGGAACTTGGTGGCTGGATTACTGCCCTGCCGGGCGGCTGTTACCAACGCATTAAATCTTGAAAGGAAAGCAAATGATTGATGTAATAGCGTTTTTGATTGAGCACTTTCAAGACGTTGATGCATTCCCTCCTCGTAAAGATCTGGGTGCATTGCTGGAAGAAGTAGGTTTCAATGATGAAGAAATTGGCGACGCATTATCCTGTCTGGATTATTTGCGTTTTGAACCAGTGATTCCGGCAGAAATATTACGCAGTAGTACAGGAATACGCATTTACAATACTGAAGAACTGGATACACTACCACTGGATGTGCGTGGTCTGATACATTTTCTGGAACAGAATGGTGCACTTAAGCCAGAGCAGCGAGAATTTGTACTCAACGCCCTGATGAACTTACCCTATGAAGACATCACGGTAGACCATGCTAAAGTGTTAGCTTTATTGGTATTATGGGCACACCGTTCAGAATTACCGGTACTGATCGGCGATGAACTAATGGCTGCACTCAACGGTGAGGCCATCATGCAGTAAAATACTGACAGCGATACATTATTGAAAGCTTTCAGTTAGTATGTCTGAAAGCTTTTTGCTTTGTCCATGTGTATTTATTAGAATAAACCAGACTACCAACATATCACAAATACTTAAATTACGACTGTGAGCCTGAACGAATGGCAAAAAACCTGTTGATTGTTGAATCCCCATCTAAAGCCAAAACACTGAAAAAGTATTTAGGCAGCGATTTTGAAATTCTGGCTTCCTATGGCCATGTGCGCGATCTGGTGCCTAAAAGCGGAGCCGTAGATCCGGAAAATGACTTCGCCATGAAGTATCAGCTAGTCAGCCGCAATGCCAAACATCTAGATGCCATTGTTGCTGCGGCCAAAGAAGCAGATGTACTGTATCTGGCTACCGACCCGGATAGAGAAGGTGAAGCCATTTCTTGGCATTTACAGGAAATACTCAAATCCAAGCGGGGGCTGAAAAACCTGCATCCAAAGCGGGTTGTATTCCATGAAGTGACCAAAAAAGCCGTGCTTGATGCAGTTGCCCATCCGCGAGAGTTGTCGCAAACACTGATAGATGCGCAGCAGACCCGGCGCGCTCTGGATTATCTGGTAGGTTTTAATCTGTCTCCATTATTATGGAAAAAAATTCGCCGTGGTTTATCTGCTGGGCGAGTACAAAGTCCAGCATTACGCATGATTTGTGAGCGTGAGCAGGAAATCCGCGAATTTACTGCTCAAGAATATTGGACTGTACATCTGGACAGCCATAAAGCACGTACCAAATTTACTGCCAAATTAACTCACTGGCAGGGGCAGAAACTAGAACAGTTTGATATCCCAGATGAAGTTCAGCAGCAGGAAATTGTAAACGCACTGGTCGGACAGCAGGCGCATGTGACCAAAGTGGAAAAGAAAAAGCGCAGCCGGAATCCCGCTGCTCCTTTTACCACTTCAACTATGCAACAGGAAGCAGTACGCAAACTAGGCATGACCACAGACCGTACCATGCGTACCGCGCAGCAGTTGTATGAAGGTGTGGATGTCGGGCAGGGTGCCGTAGGGCTGATTACCTATATGCGTACTGACTCAGTTAGCCTGTCTGATGATGCAGTGATTGAAATACGCCATTATATTGATAATAAGATTGGCAGCGAATACCTACCATCTGCACCTAAAATTTATAAAACCAAATCTAAAAATGCACAAGAAGCGCACGAGGCCATCAGACCAACTTCAGTCTACCGTACGCCGGAAGCAGTCAAACCATTCCTGACTGCTGACCAGTTCCGTCTGTATCAGATGATCTGGCAGCGTGCTGTAGCCTGCCAAATGGCACCCGCCCGCTTTGATACGACCAGCGTCGATATTGTCGTTGGTAAAGGTATCTTCCGTGTAACTGGTCAGGTACAGACTTTTGCCGGTTTTCTCAGCGTATACGAAGAAGGTGTGGACGACAGCGAAGATGAAGAAAATGCCAAAAAACTGCCAGAACTGCATGAAGGCGACAACTTGCCAGTAGACAGAATTTTTGGCGAGCAGCATTTTACCCAGCCACCACCACGTTACTCTGAAGCCAGTCTAGTAAAAGCATTGGAAGAATATGGCATCGGCCGGCCATCGACCTATGCCAGTATTATTTCCACCCTAAAAGAACGGGAATACGTTACTCTAGAACAGAAACGCTTTCTGCCTACTGATACAGGCGAAGTAGTCAATAAATTTCTAACCGAACATTTCGGTCAGTACGTTGATTACAACTTTACCGCCAGACTGGAAAACCAGCTGGACGACATTGCCGGTGGTAAACGGGAGTGGAGGCCAGTCATGCAACAATTCTGGAAAGGCTTTGATAAAGAAATTAAGGCCAAAGAAGATATACCGCGTGCAGAGCTTACCGCCGAAAATCTGGATGAAATCTGCCCTAAATGCGGTGTGAACCAGCTACAGATTAAATTTGGCAAACGCGGTCGCTTTATTGCATGCACAGGTTATCCAGAATGTGATTACACCCGCAACGTTAATGAAACTGCCGAAGAAGCAGCCAAGGCGGCAGAAGAGCCTACCATAGTAGAAGGGCGGAGCTGTCCGAAGTGCCAAGGCCAGCTTGTCTACAAGCGTGGACGTTATGGCAAATTCATTGGTTGCGCCAACTACCCCAAATGTAAATACATTGAACCACTGGAAAAACCTAAAGACACTGGCATTGAGTGTCCGAAGTGTCATAAAGGCAGTCTGATAGAGCGTAAAAGCCGTTATGGAAAACTGTTTTACAGCTGTAATACCTATCCGGATTGTGATTATGCAGTGTGGAATCCACCAATTAATGAGCAATGTCCGCAATGTCACTGGCCAATACTTACCATTAAAACCACCAAGCGACGCGGCACCGAAAAAGTATGTCCGCAAAAAGAATGTGGCTATACAGAACAGATCGAACCACCAGCACCTAAAGAGTAAGATAGGTCGCTTAAAGTAAATAGATTTACTGAGACTTTCAGCATACCTGAAAGTCTCTTTTTATCGGAGTCAACTCACGTGGCAAAAATACAGCAGCAGCATCGCAATCAAGTGCGCATCATTGGTGGCACTCATCGAGGGCGTAAATTAACATTTCCGGCAGCTGATGGCCTGCGCCCAACTGCCGATAGTGTGCGTGAGCGTCTGTTTAACTGGCTGGGACAGGATTTAAGTGGCATGGCTGTACTGGATTTGTTTGCCGGTAGCGGAGTCATGGGGTTGGAAGCGGCTTCAAGAAAAGCCGAAACAGTTACACTGGTCGAAAAAAATCGTCACGTAGCTACAGCAATTAAAAACAGCCTGCAACAATTGAATTTTAGTCAGGTAGCGCTCATCTGTACTGATGCACAGAACTTTCTTGCAAGTAACCAGCAACAATTTGATGTAGTGTTTCTCGACCCACCTTATAACTGGGCGCAATGGCCGGGGCTTTTAAATGCCATCGTCCCACATCTGCGGCCACAGGCACGCGTTTATCTGGAAAGCAGTACATTACCCACATTACCATCAGGCTGGCAACAACTGCGGGAAGGAAAGTCGGGTATAAGCCGTTTTGAATTATTAACTTATCGTAACGCAGAAATAGCATAAACAGATAGTGGTGAACCAAGGTACAGGCAAAATAATGCTATAATCCGCGCCCAATGGTTTTGAGTAAAATTTAACGATAAAGGAAAAACATGTCACTCTTGATAACAGATGAGTGCATCAACTGCGATGTGTGTGAGCCTGAGTGCCCAAACAACGCCATCTATCAGGGCGATGAAATTTATGAAATCACCCCGGAACGTTGTACTCAATGTGTTGGACATTATGATGAACCGCAATGCCAGCAGGTTTGTCCGGTAGATTGCATCATCATAGACGAAGAGCATCCAGAAAGCGAAGAAGAGCTAAAAGCAAAATATCAGCAGCTAATGGCGGAAAAAGAGTAAAATTACTTCGGTTAAAGTTTATTTGAAACAGTTAATTATTATTTTTAGCAAAAAAAA
The DNA here is from genome assembly GCF_024103505.1 of Snodgrassella sp. NCBI lineage: Bacteria > Pseudomonadati > Pseudomonadota > Betaproteobacteria > Neisseriales > Neisseriaceae > Snodgrassella > Snodgrassella sp. The sequence goes on along the minus strand of NZ_JAGGIJ010000002.1, from coordinate 107,210 downwards.
TGCTTAATATGCTTGACTAAGATGCAAATGAACATTATCATGCCGTTCTCTTTTGGAGGGATTCCCGAGCGGCCAAAGGGGGCAGACTGTAAATCTGTTGCGAAAGCTTCGAAGGTTCGAATCCTTCTCCCTCCACCAAAATTCCAGTCTTACTTGGAATATTTTTTTTAAGTAAGTATGCGGGTGTAGCTCAATGGTAGAGCAGAAGCCTTCCAAGCTTACGGTGAGGGTTCGATTCCCTTCACCCGCTCCAGATAAGTAATATCTACCAAATGCCCATGTAGCTCAGGGGTAGAGCACTCCCTTGGTAAGGGAGAGGCCGACAGTTCAATTCTGTCCATGGGCACCACTAAGTTGATAAACCTTAATAGTCTTTAGATAGGAAGTAGCCATGGCTAAAGAAAAATTCGAGCGGAGTAAACCGCACGTAAACGTTGGCACCATCGGTCACGTTGACCATGGTAAAACCACATTGACCGCTGCAATTTGTACCATTCTGTCCAAAAAATTTGGTGGTGCAGCGAAAGCTTACGATCAGATTGACAATGCACCGGAAGAAAAAGCCCGTGGCATTACCATTAATACCTCTCACGTAGAATACGAAACCGCAGAACGTCACTATGCACACGTAGACTGCCCGGGACACGCGGACTATGTAAAAAACATGATTACCGGTGCAGCCCAGATGGACGGCGCAATTTTGGTTGTTTCTGCTGCTGATGGCCCTATGCCACAAACACGCGAACACATCCTGTTGGCTCGTCAGGTAGGCGTACCTTACATCATCGTTTACATGAACAAATGCGACATGGTAGACGACGAAGAGCTGTTGGAATTGGTAGAAATGGAAATCCGTGACCTATTGTCAAGCTACGAATTCCCAGGCGACGATGTTCCATTGATTAAAGGTTCAGCACTGAAAGCGCTGGAAGGCGATACATCAGATATCGGTGAAGCTTCTATTCTGGCCTTGGCAGATGCATTAGACAGCTACATTCCTACTCCAGAACGTGCAGTAGACAAACCATTCCTGTTGCCGATTGAAGACGTATTCTCAATTTCAGGCCGCGGTACCGTAGTAACAGGCCGTGTAGAACGTGGTGTAATCAACGTAGGCGACGAAATTGAAATCGTAGGTCTGAAAGAGACCCAGAAAACCACTTGTACCGGTGTGGAAATGTTCCGCAAACTGCTGGATCAAGGTCAGGCAGGTGACAACGTAGGTGTATTGTTGCGTGGTACCAAACGTGAAGAAGTAGAACGTGGTCAGGTATTGGCAAAACCGGGCAGCATCACCCCGCACACCAAATTCAAAGCAGAAGTTTACGTATTAAGCAAAGAAGAAGGTGGACGTCATACACCATTCTTCGCGAACTACCGCCCACAATTCTATTTCCGTACTACAGACGTAACTGGTGCAGTAAGTCTGGCAGAAGGTGTAGAAATGGTAATGCCGGGTGAAAACGTAACCATCGATGTAGAACTGATTCACCCGATCGCGATGGAAGAAGGCTTGCGCTTTGCGATTCGTGAAGGTGGCCGTACAGTTGGTGCCGGTGTGGTTGCTAAAGTTATCGCTTAAAGTTTTGTAGGCCAGTAGCTCAATTGGTAGAGTATCGGTCTCCAAAACCGAGGGTTGGGGGTTCGAGACCCTCCTGGCCTGCCAAAAATCAGACTAATCGGCCATAGGTCGGTTAGTCTTTTTTTGTATTAATCAAAAGGTGGTTATATGGACAACAAAACATCGAAAGATGTGGGAACCAAAACCAAAGCACAATTAAAAGCTGAAGCCAAACAACAACAGCAATTAGAAATCAGACGCAATAAGCATTTTGATTTTCTCAAATATATTTTCTCAGCCATACTGATTGCTGCCGGTATCATGGCATTCTATGCTTTAGATGCGCAATTGCCACTTTATATCCGTTATCTATTTCCATTAGTAGGCGTGGTGGCGGCCATCGTAATCGTATTTTTCTGGAGTGCTGGTGGGCGCGAGCTGACTGCATATGTACGTGACAGTGTGTCCGAAGCCAGAAAAGTAGTGTGGCCTGAGCGCAATGAAGCTTTGCGCATGACCTTGTTTGTACTGATATTTGTTGCTGTCTTGTCGTTATTTATTTGGGGTGTTGACAGCCTGATTTCATGGTTGTTATTTGACATCTTTATGAAGAGGAGTTAGTCATGGCAAAACAGTGGTACGTCGTACACGCTTATTCCGGTTTTGAAAAAAATGTCCAGAAAACCTTGAAAGAGCGCATTGAGCGCGAGGGAATGGGCGAGTATTTTGGCCAGATACTGGTACCGGTTGAAGAAGTTGTAGATATAAAAAATGGTCGTCGTAGTATTACCGAACGCAAATTTTTTCCTGGCTATGTGCTGGTTGAGATGGATATGACAGACGCGTCATGGCATTTGGTAAAAAATACACCTCGTGTAACCGGCTTTATTGGCGGAACCGCAAATAAACCATTACCTATTTCAGCTCGTGAAGTAGACGCTATTTTACATCAGGTACAAAGTGGTGTAGAAAAACCAAAACCCAAAGTATTGTTTGAAATTGGTCAACAAGTGCGCGTCAATGAAGGGCCGTTTAAAGATTTCAATGGCGTTGTCGAAGAAGTCAACTACGAACGTAATAAATTGCGTGTTGCAGTACAGATTTTTGGTCGTGAAACACCAGTAGAACTGGAATTTTCTCAGGTAGAAAAAATTTAACTGCAAAAATGCAACATAGTTTAGCCTGTGCTTGTAAGGGAAAGAAATTTTCTTTATAATCACGGGTCTTGCTTTTGGGAAGCAGCATTTTGCTGCGTCATACCCGTTTATTTGGAGTTTAAATCAAGTGGCAAAAAAAATTGTAGGCTACATCAAACTGCAGATTCCTGCAGGTAAAGCCAATCCATCTCCTCCGGTAGGCCCTGCTTTGGGTCAACGCGGTTTGAATATCATGGAATTTTGTAAAGCATTCAATGCTGCTACACAAAATGTAGAGCCAGGTTTGCCAGTTCCTGTGGTGATTACTGCTTTTGCAGATAAATCATTCACTTTTGTGATGAAAACCCCGCCAGCATCTATTTTGCTGAAAAAAGCAGCTGGTCTGCAAAAAGGTAGCTCTAACCCGCTGACACAAAAAGTGGGTAAAGTAACCCGTGCACAATTGGAAGAAATTGCCAAGGCTAAAGAGCCTGATTTAACTGCTGCGGATTTGGATGCAGCCGTGCGCACCATTGCCGGTAGTGCCCGCTCAATGGGTTTAGATGTGGAGGGCGTGTAAATGGCAAAACTTTCTAAACGTATGCAGGCAATTCGTGCTGCTGTAGAAACCAATAAGTTATACTCTATAGATGAAGCATTGAATCTGGTAAAAGCCAATGCAACAGCTAAATTTGATGAATCTATAGATGTATCTTTCAATCTGGGTGTGGATGCACGTAAATCTGATCAGGTAATCCGTGGTTCAGTTGTACTGCCTAAGGGTACCGGTAAAACCGTACGTGTAGCTGTATTTACTCAGGGAGCTAATGCTGAAGCAGCCAAAGCAGCCGGTGCTGATGTGGTTGGCTTTGATGATTTAGCTGCTGAAGTAAAAGCAGGTAATCTGAACTTCGACGTAGTTATTGCTTCTCCGGATGCAATGCGCGTGGTTGGACAACTGGGTACCATCTTGGGTCCACGTGGTTTAATGCCAAACCCTAAAGTAGGTACTGTTACCCCTAATGTAGCTGAAGCAGTGAAAAATGCCAAAGCAGGTCAGGTACAGTATCGTACTGATAAAGCTGGTATTGTGCATGCTACTATTGGTCGCGCTTCTTTCGAAGCTGCTGATTTGCGTGAAAACTTCAATGCATTGCTGGATGCCATTGTTAAAGCCAAGCCAGCAGCAGCAAAAGGTCAATATCTGCGTAAAATTGCAGTATCAAGCACCATGGGTATTGGTGTGCGTATTGACAGTTCTTCTGTTAACAGCTAAGAACTACATTACTACGGGCAGTCTGGCTTAAGCACAGACTGCCATCAAAATTCATATAAATGTGATACATTTATATGTCGGGCTACTTAGCGATAAGTAGATGTCCAAGACCGTAGGGAATCTGAGGTAGTTATACAGATTTTAAAAGACAACCCTACGCAGACGGTAGTCCCAGATAATCTTGTGTAAGCTTTGCTTACGGATGTCTTTTTGGGTTGCCGCGCTGGGTGGAGTAATACTTTATTACTCTGTTTAAAAACAGTGGGAGGTAGACCTTGAGTCTCAATATTGAAACCAAGCAAGCAGCCGTAGCCGAAATTGCAGCAGCCATCGCTAATGCACAGACTATGGTTATTGCCGAGTATCGTGGTATCAGTGTTGCAAGCATGACCGAACTGCGTGCCAATGCTCGTAAAGCAGGTGTATACCTGCATGTGTTGAAAAACACATTAGCCCGTCGCGCTGTTGAAGGTACTTCATTCGCAGGCCTAGCTGACCAGATGGTTGGTCCTTTGGTTTATGCGGTATCTGAAGACCCGGTTGCTGCTGCAAAAGTACTGCACCAGTTCTCGAAAAAAGATGAAAAAATCGTACTGAAAGCAGGTTCATACAATGGTGAACTGCTTGATGTTGCTCAGGTGGGAGAACTTGCTTCTATTCCGAGCCGTGACGAATTGCTGGCTAAATTGCTGGGTATTATGCAGGCACCTGTTTCTGGCTTTGCCCGTGCATTGGCTGCGCTGGCCGAGAAAAAAGCTGGCGAAGAAGCTGCATAATTTTCATCCCTTATATATTTAAATTTTCATTCTCAATTATTGGAGTTTAATAGCATGGCTATTACTAAAGAAGACATCTTGGAAGCAGTTGGTAACCTGACCGTTATGGAATTAAACGACCTGGTTAAAGCTTTTGAAGAAAAATTTGGCGTTTCTGCAGCTGCTTTGGCTGTTTCAGGTCCTGGTACTAATGGTACTGCTGCCGCTGAAGAAAAAACTGAGTTTGACGTAGTATTGACTTCTGCCGGTGCACAGAAAGTTGGCGTGATTAAAGTTGTTCGTGCCATCACTGGCTTGGGTCTGAAAGAAGCTAAAGATCTGGTTGACGGCGCTCCTAAAACCCTTAAAGAAGGTGTTTCTCAGGCTGAAGCTGACGACATTAAAAAACAACTGGAAGAAGCCGGCGCTTCTGTCGAAATCAAGTAATTTCAGTTGTGTTTTACAGGCTGGTAGCTTAGGCTACCAGCCTGCTTTCGCTTGTCTATCTAAAGTGAATTTTTATAAATATTTACAAAAAATGCAAATTTTTTCCATAAATTACCTTTGTTAATTTATTGATTGCCGAGTATTTATAAAACCTTACTTGCCAAACCTCCCTACTGGAGACTGTTCATGTCCTACTCTTTTACTGAAAAAAAACGTATCCGTAAAAGCTTTGCCAAACGCGCCAATGTATTGGAAGTACCGTTTCTATTAGCTACACAGTTGGATTCCTACACGCAGTTCTTGCAAATGGAAACACCCTTTGACCAACGTGCTGATACTGGTCTTCAGGCAGCTTTCCAGTCTATTTTTCCAATTGTGAGCCATAACGGTTATGCCCGTCTGGAATTTACCCATTATGTGCTAGGTGAACCGCTCTTTGATATTCCTGAGTGTCAATTACGCGGCATAACTTATGCTGCTCCATTACGGGCACGAATTCGTCTGGTGATTTTAGACAAAGAGTCATCCAAACCAAATGTGGTTAAAGAAGTTCGTGAAAATGAAGTATACATGGGTGAAATTCCACTGATGACACCTAGTGGTTCATTCATTATCAATGGTACTGAGCGTGTGATTGTGTCACAGTTACACCGTTCGCCTGGCGTATTCTTCGAACATGACCGCGGTAAATCACACTCATCAGGTAAATTGCTGTTTTCCGCTCGTATCATTCCTTACCGTGGATCATGGCTTGACTTTGAATTTGATCCCAAGGATCTGCTTTATTTCCGTATTGACCGGCGCCGTAAAATGCCGGTAACCATTTTGCTGAAAGCATTAGGCTTTACTCCAGAGCAGATACTGAATATGTTTTATGATAAGGAGCAGTACTTCTTATCTAAAGATGGTGTGCACACTAATCTGATACCGTCACGTTTGAGAGGTGAGACTGCCAAATTTGATCTGGTAGATAAAGACGGTAAAGTATTGGTGCAGAAGGGTAAGCGCATTAATGCTAAAAATATCCGTGACATCGTTGCTGCTAATATCAAATGGCTGGAAGTCGAACCAGAAAGCCTGATTGGCAAGGTGCTGGCTGCTGATGTCATTGTGCCGGATACTGGTGAAGTATTGGCGAAAACCAATGATGAAATTACTGAAGAATTATTGGCACAATTTGATATTCAGTCAGTGAAAGAGATTTCCACCCTGTATATCAATGATCTGGATCAGGGTGGCTACGTTTCCAACACCCTGCGTACCGACGAAATTGAAGGTCAGCAGGCTGCGCGCATTGCCATTTATCGCATGATGCGTCCGGGTGAACCGCCAACCGAAGACGCAGTAGAAGCATTGTTTAACCGTCTATTCTTTAGTGAAGACAGTTATGACCTGTCACGCGTTGGGCGGATGAAATTCAACACCCGAACCTATCAGCAAAAATTGCTAGAGGCACAACAGGAATCTTGGTATGGCCGTCTGATGACTCAGACTTTTGCCGATGCTGATAAGGAAGGCAATAATGTCCTGACTATTCCAGATATCGTGTCTGTGATTGCTACCTTGGTTGAATTACGCAATGGTCATGGTGAAGTAGATGATATTGATCATCTGGGCAATCGTCGCGTGCGTTCGGTTGGCGAACTGGCTGAAAATCAGTTCCGTAGTGGTTTGTCGCGTGTAGAGCGCGCTGTTAAAGAGCGCCTCAATCAGGCTGAATCCGAAAATCTGATGCCACATGACCTGATTAATGCCAAACCGGTTTCAGCTGCCATTAAAGAATTTTTCGGTTCCAGCCAGCTATCACAGTTTATGGACCAGACTAACCCACTGTCTGAAGTCACCCATAAACGTCGTGTATCTGCCTTGGGGCCGGGTGGTCTAACGCGTGAACGTGCTGGTTTTGAAGTGCGTGACGTACATCCTACCCATTATGGCCGTGTGTGCCCGATTGAGACACCGGAAGGTCCGAATATTGGTTTGATTAACTCACTGGCTGTGTATGCCCGTACCAATAAATACGGTTTTCTGGAAACACCTTACCGTCGTGTGGTTGATGGTAAAGTAACCAACGATATCGACTATCTGTCTGCCATTGAAGAAGGGCGCTTTGTTATTGCTCAGGCTAATGCAGATTTGGATAAAGAAGGTCGTATTATCGGTGATTTAGTAACCTGTCGTGAAAAAGGTGAAACCATCATGGCAACACCAGACCGCGTGCAGTATATGGACGTGGCTACTGGGCAGGTGGTTTCTGTAGCGGCTTCACTGATTCCGTTCTTGGAGCATGATGATGCGAACCGCGCCTTGATGGGTGCCAATATGCAACGTCAGGCCGTTCCGTGTCTGCGTGCCGAAAAACCGCTGGTAGGTACCGGTATTGAACGTTCAGTTGCCATAGATAGTGCTACTGCTATTGCAGCCAGCCGTGGTGGTGTGGTTGAGTATGTCGATGCCAACCGTGTAGTGGTACGCGTCAATGACGACGAAGCCACTGCTGGTGAAGTGGGTGTGGATATTTACAATCTGGTGAAATTCACCCGTTCCAACCAATCTACCAATATCAATCAGCGGCCGGCAGTACAAAAAGGCGATGTCATTGCACGTGGCGATGTGATTGCTGATGGTGCCTCTACCGATTTAGGTGAGCTGGCACTGGGACAGAATATGACCATCGCTTTCATGCCATGGAATGGTTACAACTATGAAGACTCGATTCTGATATCTGAACGGGTAGTTGCCGGTGATCGTTATACTTCCATTCACATTGAAGAATTAAATGTGGTATCCCGTGACACCAAACTGGGTGCGGAAGAAATTACCCGTGATATTCCGAATTTGTCTGAGCGCATGCAGAATCGTCTGGATGAATCCGGTATTGTTTATATTGGTGCTGAAGTAGAAGCAGGTGACGTACTGGTAGGCAAAGTGACACCTAAAGGTGAAACCCAGCTGACACCGGAAGAAAAACTGCTGCGAGCCATTTTTGGTGAAAAAGCCAGTGATGTAAAAGATACCTCCCTGCGTATGCCTACCGGCATGAGTGGTACCGTTATTGACGTACAAGTGTTCACCCGCGAAGGCATTGAGCGTGACAAACGCGCCAAAGCGATTATTGATGCAGAGCTGAAACGCTATCGTCAGAATTTGACAGACCAGTTGCGCATTTTCAATGATGATGCATTTGATCGCATTGAACGCCTGATTCTGGGACAGAAAGTGAATGGTGGTCCTTTAAAACTGGCTAAAGGTGCAGAAGTTACTAAAGACTATCTGACATCATTACCCAGCCGGCACGACTGGTTTGATATTCGTCTGAGCGATGAAAGTATCGCCAAACAGGTAGAACTGATTAAAGAAAGTTTGCGGGCCAAACATGAAGAATCAGATGTTCTATATGAAATTAAGAAGAAAAAACTCACTCAGGGCGATGAATTGCAGCCGGGTGTACAGAAGATGGTTAAGGTGTTTATCGCCATCAAACGTCGTCTGAAAGCCGGTGACAAGATGGCTGGTCGTCACGGTAATAAAGGTGTGGTATCGCGCATCCTGCCGGTTGAAGACATGCCTTATATGGCTGATGGCCGCTCAGTGGATATTGTACTGAACCCGCTGGGTGTACCAAGTCGTATGAACATCGGACAGATTCTGGAAGTGCATCTAGGCTGGGCAGCCAAGGGTATTGGTGAACGGATTGACCGTATGCTGGCGGAAAAACGTGCTGCTGACGATATTCGTGCTTTCCTTGAGAAAGTGTACAACAGCAGTGGTAAAAAAGAGGACTTATCGCAGTTTAATGATGAAGAGATTATCAATCTGGCACAACATCTGCGTAAAGGGATGACGGTAGCAACGCCGGTATTTGATGGTGCGGAAGAATCCGAAATTAAAAATATGCTGGCGCTGGCCTATCCAGAAGATGATCCGGAAATCCAGAAGCTGGGTTTCAACGATACTCGTACACAAATGACACTGTATGATGGTCGTACTGGTGAAGCCTTTGACCGTAAGGTAACAGTAGGGGTGATGCACTACCTCAAACTACATCACTTGGTTGATGAGAAAATGCATGCTCGTTCAACTGGTCCGTATAGTCTGGTAACACAGCAGCCACTAGGTGGTAAAGCCCAGTTTGGTGGTCAGCGTTTTGGTGAGATGGAGGTGTGGGCACTTGAAGCTTATGGTGCTGCTTATACCTTGCAGGAAATGTTGACTGTGAAATCAGATGACGTAACCGGCCGTACCAAAATGTATGAAAACATCGTTAAAGGCGAATACAAGATTGACGCCGGTATGCCGGAATCTTTCAATGTATTATTGAAAGAGATTCGCTCTTTGGGCTTGGATATGGATTTGGAACGTTACTAACCGACACCGGTCGCATGCAGTGTATAGATACTGCATGCGGCATCGTCAGGAGCAAATATGAAAGCTTTATCAGACTTATTTAATCCGCTGCAAAATGTCAGTGCCGAAGAAGAATTTGACGCCATCAAAATCGGCATTGCTTCGCCGGATACCATTCGTTCTTGGTCGTACGGTGAAGTAAAAAAACCGGAAACGATTAACTACCGTACCTTTAAACCGGAACGTGACGGCCTGTTCTGCGCTAAAATTTTTGGCCCGATTAAAGATTATGAATGTTTGTGTGGTAAATACAAACGTCTGAAATTCCGTGGTGTAACCTGTGAAAAATGTGGTGTAGAAGTCACTCTGTCCAAAGTGCGGCGCGAGCGCATGGGGCATATTGAACTGGCTGCACCGGTAGCGCATATCTGGTTTTTGAAATCTTTGCCATCCCGTCTGGGCATGGTATTGGATATGACTTTGCGCGATATCGAGCGCATTCTGTACTTTGAAGCTTATGTAGTAACCGATCCCGGTCTCACTTCATTGCAGCCGCGTCAATTGCTCAGTGAAGAAGAATTCATCAGCAAATATGAAGAATTTGGCGGTGATTTTGAAGCCAAGATGGGTGCAGAAGGCATTCGCGATTTATTGCGTGCTATGGATATCGCGCATGAAGTGACTGTACTGCGTCAGGAGCTAGAATCCACCAGTTCCGATACTAAAATTAAAAAAATTGCTAAACGATTGAAAGTATTGGAAGCATTCCAACGCTCTGGTATGAAACTGGAGTGGATGATTATGGATGTACTGCCAGTATTGCCACCGGATTTACGTCCGCTGGTACCACTGGATGGTGGCCGTTTTGCTACATCTGATTTAAATGATCTGTATCGTCGCGTCATTAACCGTAACAACCGCTTGAAACGCCTGCTGGAATTGCGTGCACCGGATATCATCGTCCGCAATGAAAAACGCATGTTGCAGGAAGCAGTCGACTCTCTGCTGGACAATGGCCGTCGTGGTAAAGCCATGACCGGTGCCAACAAACGGCCGCTGAAATCACTGGCCGATATGATTAAAGGTAAAGGCGGTCGTTTCCGTCAGAATCTGCTGGGTAAACGTGTAGACTATTCCGGCCGTTCAGTGATTACCGTAGGTCCTTACCTGCGTCTGCACCAGTGCGGTTTGCCAAAGAAAATGGCGCTGGAACTGTTCAAACCGTTTATTTTCCATAAACTGGAACAACTCGATCCAACCGTAACCACCATTAAAAAAGCCAAAAAAATGGTGGAACAGGAAGAACCGATTGTATGGGATATTCTCGAAGACGTAATTCGTGAACATCCGATTTTGCTCAACCGTGCACCAACATTGCACCGTTTGGGTATTCAGGCCTTTGAACCGATTCTGATTGAAGGCAAGGCCATTCAGCTGCACCCATTAGTATGTACTGCATTTAATGCCGACTTTGACGGTGACCAGATGGCCGTACACGTGCCGTTAAGTCTGGAAGCACAGATGGAAGCGCGCACCCTGATGCTGGCTTCCAACAACGTACTGTCACCAGCCAATGGTGACCCGATTATCGTACCGTCACAGGATATCGTATTGGGTCTGTACTACATGACCCGTGACAAAATTAATGGTAAAGGCGAAGGCAGCCTGTTTGCCGACGTAAAAGAAGTACATCGTGCTTACCAGACCCGTCAGGTAGAACTGGGTACCAAAATTACCGTACGTTTACGCGAATGGGTAAAAAATGGTCAGGATGAGTTCGTGCCGGTAGTAAACCGCTATGAAACCACCGTTGGCCGTGCATTGCTCTCTGAAATCCTGCCAAAAGGTCTGTCGTTCGAGCATATTAATAAAACGCTGAAGAAAAAAGAAATTTCCAAGCTAATTAATGCCTCATTCCGCCGTTGTGGATTGCGCGATACCGTCATTTTTGCCGACCATCTGATGTACACCGGTTATGCTTTCTCCACTCGTGCCGGCATCTCCATCTGTGTTGATGATATGTTGGTACCGGAAAGCAAACCGCAGTTACTGGCTGAAGCCAATGCTGAAGTGAAAGAAATTGAAGATCAGTATCGTCAAGGCTTGGTAACTAATGGCGAGCGTTACAATAAAGTTGTGGATATCTGGGGTCGTACCGGCGATAAAATCGCCAAAGCGATGATGGATAACCTGTCTACCCAGAAAGTCGTTGACCGTGAAGGTAATCTGGTTGATCAGGAATCCTTTAACTCCATCTACATGATGGCCGATTCCGGTGCGCGTGGTTCCGCCGCACAGATTAAACAGTTGTCCGGTATGCGTGGTTTGATGGCAAAACCAGATGGTTCCATTATCGAAACACCGATTACCTCCAACTTCCGTGAAGGGCTGACAGTATTACAGTACTTTATTTCTACCCACGGTGCGCGTAAAGGTCTGGCCGATACCGCATTGAAAACCGCTAACTCCGGTTATCTGACCCGTCGTCTGGTCGATGTGACGCAGGACTTGGTAGTCGTAGAGAACGACTGTGGTACCAACGATGGCTTTGTAATGAAAGCCGTAGTGCAGGGTGGTGACATCATTGAATCTTTACGTGATCGAGTATTAGGTCGTGTTACTGCAGAAGATGTGGTGGATCCAACTAACGGCGCAACATTGGTGGATGCTGGAACTTTATTAAATGAAAGTCTGGTTGAGCTGATTGATAATTCTGGTGTGGATGAAATCAAAGTACGTACACCGATTACCTGTAAAACCCGTCATGGTCTGTGTGCCAAGTGTTATGGTCGCGATCTGGCGCGCGGTAAACTCGTGAACGCCGGTGAATCCGTAGGCGTGATTGCGGCGCAATCCATTGGTGAACCAGGTACCCAGTTAACCATGCGTACTTTCCATATCGGTGGTGCGGCTTCCCGAGCTGCTGCGGCCAGTCAGGTAGAAGCCAAATCAGGTGGTACCGTGCGCTTCTCCAGCCAAATGCGTTATGTGGCTAACAATAAGGGCGAATTAGTGATAATCGGCCGCTCCTCCGAAATTGTCATTCATGATGATATCGGCCGTGAGCGTGAACGCCATAAAGTACCTTACGGTGCCTTATTGCAGGTTAAAGATGGTGGTGTCGTGAAGGCCGGGCAGGTATTGGCTACATGGGATCCGCATACCCGACCCATGATTACCGAATTTGCCGGTCGCGTGCGCTTCGAAAATATCGAAGAAGGTGTAACTGTCGCGAAACAAACCGACGATGTAACCGGTTTATCTACCTTAGTAGTAATTGATGGCAAACGTCGTTCCTCTACTCAGTCCAAATTGTTGCGTCCGACCGTAAAACTGTTGGATGACAAAGGCGAAGAAATTCGCATGGCTGGTAGTGAAACCGCTGTTTCCATGGCTTTCCCAGTGGGTGCAGTGATTACCGTGCGTGAAGGACAGGAAGTAGGTAAAGGTGATGTACTGGCGCGTATTCCGCAGGCTTCATCTAAAACCCGCGATATTACCGGTGGTTTACCACGTGTGGCCGAATTATTCGAAGCGCGTACCCCGAAAGATGTCGGTATGCTGGCCGAAGTGACCGGTACCGTATCATTTGGTAAAGAAACCAAGGGTAAACAGCGTCTGATTATCACCGATGCCGATGGCGTGGCCTATGAAACCCTGATTTCCAAAGAAAAACAGGTACTGGTACACGATGGGCAGGTAGTCAATCGCGGTGAAGTTATTGTTGATGGTGCCGTCGATCCACACGACATTCTGCGCTTGCAGGGTATTGAAGCACTGGCGCGTTACATCGTGCAGGAAGTACAGGAAGTATATCGTCTGCAAGGTGTGAAGATTTCCGATAAGCACATCGAAGTGATTATTCGCCAGATGCTGCGTCGCGTAAATATTGCCGATGCCGGCGACAGCCACTTCATTACCGGTGAGCAAGTAGAGCGCGGTGATGTGATGATTGCCAATGAAAAATTATTGGCCGAAGGTAAAGAGCCGGTACGTTTTGATAACGTATTATTGGGTATTACCAAAGCATCATTGTCTACCGATTCCTTTATCTCTGCGGCTTCATTCCAGGAAACCACGCGCGTACTTACCGAAGCAGCAATTATGGGTAAACGCGATGATTTGCGTGGCCTGAAAGAAAACGTGATTGTGGGTCGCCTGATTCCGGCCGGTACCGGTTTGACTTACCATCGCAGCCGTCGTCAGAAATGGCAGGAGCAGGTAGCAGCTGAAGCGGCAGATAAAACCGAATAAGCATTCAAATCTGTAGCAACCAGAACAAAACCGCTGAATAAATATCAGCGGTTTTATTTTGTACATGAACCTTACATTATTGTTTTTCTGGCGGATTAAATAGCATTAAAGCTTGATTTTCTTGACCGGCAATGTCTTGAAGTGCTAAAATTGAACACTTTGCCGGCATAGTGTCGGCAAAGTATTTACTCAACAGGAAAAGAGAAAATATGCCAACTATCAACCAATTGGTACGCAAAGGACGTCAAGCTCCAGTTTACGTCAACAAAGTACCAGCTTTAGAGGCTTGTCCTCAAAAACGTGGTGTGTGTACTCGTGTATACACCACTACCCCGAAAAAACCTAACTCAGCTTTGCGTAAAGTGTGCAAAGTGCGTCTGACCAATGGTTATGAAGTGATTTCATATATCGGTGGTGAAGGCCACAACTTGCAGGAGCACAGCGTAGTGCTGATTCGCGGCGGTCGTGTAAAAGACTTGCCGGGTGTGCGTTATCACACCGTTCGTGGTTCTTTGGACACCGCAGGTGTGAAAGACCGCAAACAGTCCCGTTCTAAATACGGTGCAAAACGTCCTAAATAAGTGGACGCATCGGCAGGATAACTGTCGAGTAAGTGAATATTTACATAAATATTCGTGGGCGATGCCCAGCTGAATAGTTTAAGGAAATTGAAATGCCAAGACGTAGAGAAGTCCCAAAACGTGACATATTGCCAGATCCAAAATTCGGCAGTATCGAATTATCCAAATTCATGAATGTGCTGATGATTGACGGTAAAAAATCTGTTGCTGAACGCATTGTATATGGTGCTTTAGAGCAGATCGCTAAAAAAACCGGCAAAGAAGCCATTGAAGTGTTTAACGAAGCTATTGCCAACGCTAAACCGGTTGTAGAAGTAAAAAGCCGTCGCGTAGGTGGTGCAAACTATCAAGTTCCTGTTGAGGTTCGTTCTGCTCGTCGTCTGGCTCTGGCCATGCGCTGGGTACGTGACGCGGCTCGTAAACGCGGTGAGAAATCCATGGATTTGCGTCTGGCAGGTGAATTAATTGATGCGGCCGAAGGCCGCGGCGGTGCATTGAAAAAACGTGAGGAAGTTCATCGCATGGCTGAAGCCAACAAAGCCTTCTCTCACTTCCGCTTCTAATGCAGAAAGGCAATTATTGTGGCTCGTAAAACCCCTATTGAACAATACCGTAATATCGGTATTTCTGCACACATTGATGCTGGTAAAACCACCACTTCAGAACGTATTCTGTTTTACACCGGCATGACCCACAAACTGGGTGAAGTTCATGACGGTGCGGCCACTACCGACTGGATGGAACAGGAACAGGAACGTGGTATTACCATTACCTCTGCTGCTGTAACTACCTTCTGGAAAGGTATGGCAGGTCAGTTCAAAGAACATCGGTTAAATATCATTGATACCCCGGGACACGTAGATTTTACCGTTGAGGTTGAACGTTCTATGCGTGTACTGGATGGTGCAGTGATGGTTTACTGTGCTGTGGGCGGTGTACAGCCCCAGTCTGAAACTGTATGGCGTCAGGCCAACAAATACAAAGTGCCACGTCTGGCCTTTGTAAACAAGATGGACCGTCAGGGTGCTAATTTCTTCCGCGTGGTTGAACAGATGCAGACTCGTCTGCGTGCTAATCCAGTACCGATTGTCATTCCGGTAGGTGCTGAAGACGGCTTCGAAGGCGTAGTAGATCTGCTGAAAATGCGCGCGATTGTATGGGATGATGCAACTCAGGGTTTAAAATTTGAATATGCAGATATTCCAGCAGATCTGAAAGACGTTGCCGAAGAATGGCGCGAAAAAATGGTTGAAGCTGCGGCAGAAGCCAACGAAGAGCTGATGGAAAAATATCTGGGTGGCGAAGAGCTGAACGAAGAAGAAATTGTTGCAGCATTGCGTGCCCGTACACTGGCTGGTGAAATACAGCCGGTATTGTGTGGTTCTGCCTTCAAGAACAAAGGTGTACAGCGTCTGCTGGATGCCGTGGTTGAGTATTTGCCCAGCCCGACTGATATTCCGCCTGTGGCCGGTGAAAAACCAGATGGCGAAAAAGACAGCCGTAAAGCCAGCGATGAAGAAAAATTCTCCGCTTTGGCGTTCAAACTGATGAACGACAAATACGTGGGACAGCTCACCTTCATCCGCGTGTATTCAGGCGTAGTGAAATCTGGCGATACCGTAGTGAATTCTGTTAAAGGCACCAAAGAACGTATTGGTCGTCTGGTACAGATGAAAGCTAATGACCGTGATGAAATCGAAGAAGTACGTGCCGGTGACATTGCAGCCGTAATCGGTCTGAAAGACGTAACTACTGGTGAAACCCTGTGTGATAGCGATGCACCAATCATTCTGGAACGTATGGAATTCCCAGAACCAGTAATTCACGTAGCGGTTGAACCAAAAACCAAAGCAGACCAAGAAAAAATGGGTCTGGCTCTGAACCGTCTGGCTAAAGAAGACCCTTCTTTCCGCGTAAAAACGGATGAAGAATCTGGACAGACCATTATTTCCGGTATGGGTGAATTGCATCTGGAAATTATTGTCGACCGCATGAAACGCGAATTTGGCGTAGAAGCCAATGTAGGTGCGCCACAGGTAGCTTATCGTGAAACCATTCGCAAATCTGTGGAATCCGAAGCCAAATACGTGAAACAGTCTGGCGGTAAAGGTCAGTACGGTCATGTAGTAATCACCATGGAACCACTGGAACCGGGTGGTGTTAACTACGAATTCATTGACGAGATTAAGGGTGGTGTGATTCCACGCGAATTCATCCCGTCTGTGGATAAAGGTATCCGCGATACCATGACTAACGGTATTCTGGCTGGCTATCCAGTAGTAGATATCCGCGTGCGCCTGACTTTTGGTTCTTACCATGATGTGGACTCTTCACAAATCGCGTTTGAATTAGCCGGTTCAATGGCATTCAAAGACGGTATGCGTAAAGCTTCTCCAGTATTGCTGGAGCCTATCATGGCCGTTGAAGTAGAAACACCTGAAGATTACATGGGCGATGTAATGGGCGACCTGAACCGTCGTCGTGGCATCGTGCTGGGTATGGACGATGACGGTATCGGCGGCAAGAAAGTTCGTGCCGAAGTACCGCTGGCAGAAATGTTCGGCTACTCAACCGATCTGCGTTCTGCTACACAAGGTCGTGCTACCTACTCCATGGAATTCAAGAAATACGCAGAAGCACCAAATAACGTAGCCGAGCAGGTTATTGCTGCCCGTAAAGGCTAACTTATTTACCGATAACCTGAAAGTACCTGTACTTTCAGGTTATCATCGTTCTTTAATCGATCTTTATTCAAGGAAACTTAGCTCATGGCTAAAGAAAAATTCGAGCGGAGTAAACCGCACGTAAACGTTGGCACCATCGGTCACGTTGACCATGGTAAAACCACATTGACCGCTGCAATTTGTACCATTCTGTCCAAAAAATTTGGTGGTGCAGCGAAAGCTTACGATCAGATTGACAATGCACCGGAAGAAAAAGCCCGTGGCATTACCATTAATACCTCTCACGTAGAATACGAAACCGCAGAACGTCACTATGCACACGTAGACTGCCCGGGACACGCGGACTATGTAAAAAACATGATTACCGGTGCAGCCCAGATGGACGGCGCAATTTTGGTTGTTTCTGCTGCTGATGGCCCTATGCCACAAACACGCGAACACATCCTGTTGGCTCGTCAGGTAGGCGTACCTTACATCATCGTTTACATGAACAAATGCGACATGGTAGACGACGAAGAGCTGTTGGAATTGGTAGAAATGGAAATCCGTGACCTATTGTCAAGCTACGAATTCCCAGGCGACGATGTTCCATTGATTAAAGGTTCAGCACTGAAAGCGCTGGAAGGCGATACATCAGATATCGGTGAAGCTTCTATTCTGGCCTTGGCAGATGCATTAGACAGCTACATTCCTACTCCAGAACGTGCAGTAGACAAACCATTCCTGTTGCCGATTGAAGACGTATTCTCAATTTCAGGCCGCGGTACCGTAGTAACAGGCCGTGTAGAACGTGGTGTAATCAACGTAGGCGACGAAATTGAAATCGTAGGTCTGAAAGAGACCCAGAAAACCACTTGTACCGGTGTGGAAATGTTCCGCAAACTGCTGGATCAAGGTCAGGCAGGTGACAACGTAGGTGTATTGTTGCGTGGTACCAAACGTGAAGAAGTAGAACGTGGTCAGGTATTGGCAAAACCGGGCAGCATCACCCCGCACACCAAATTCAAAGCAGAAGTTTACGTATTAAGCAAAGAAGAAGGTGGACGTCATACACCATTCTTCGCGAACTACCGCCCACAATTCTATTTCCGTACTACAGACGTAACTGGTGCAGTAAGTCTGGCAGAAGGTGTAGAAATGGTAATGCCGGGTGAAAACGTAACCATCGATGTAGAACTGATTCACCCGATCGCGATGGAAGAAGGCTTGCGCTTTGCGATTCGCGAAGGTGGCCGTACAGTTGGTGCCGGTGTGGTTGCTAAAGTTATCGCTTAATCAGGAAGAATATAGATATGAAAAACCAGAAAATCCGTATTCGCCTTAAAGCTTACGACTACACCTTGATCGATCGTTCTGCTCAGGAAATCGTGGATACTGCCAAACGTACTGGCGCTGTGGTAAAAGGTCCAATTCCTCTACCAACTAAAATTGAACGTTTCAACCTGCTGCGTTCTCCACACGTGAATAAAACTTCACGTGAACAGTTGGAAATCCGCACTCATTTGCGTTTGATGGACATTATCGACTGGACTGATAAAACCACTGATGCATTGATGAAGCTGGATTTGCCTGCTGGTGTTGATGTAGAAATTAAAGTTCAATAATTTATCGAACTTGCTCAAAAAAGACTGGATAATATCCAGTCTTTTTTGTTTTACAAAGGCTTTTTTTATCATCTGCCTCAATAACGAGAGAATAAAAATTTAGGTATTTTTTAGATTGTCTGCACTTGTTCAGAATGTTTTTACTTGTTTATTGTATTTTTAGTTATTGATTTTAAAAGCGCAAAAATGGATAAAAAGAAAAAATGAGATTAAAAAAGTGGTTTAAAAAAGTCCACTTGTTTTAAACTCATAATATTGTCTCATTATCTCTTTTTTAAGATTTTATATTTCAAATTCGTTGATTAAAAAATATTATTTCAAAATCTCATAAACTGGTTCGGGCTAATTATTCAATGACTGTAAATGACCAGTGGAACATACTGTTATTCAAAGTTCCTTGTAAACCCATAAAAATTGATAGATGCCGAAAATAAACCAACACCAATAATCTGAAGGTATTGGTCTGTAATCACAGCACCGAGTCATAGCAACAATCTAAACCATGACAATTTTTTCTTGCGGTTGATGAATATGATGATTAATGATTTCGGCCAGAATCTTGATGCCACAGTCAATTTTTTCTTCCGGTACAGTAACAAAAGCCAGCCGTAGGCAATTATTTTTCTCAGCATGTGCAAAGAAAGTTTCACCGGGGACAAATACAACTTTCCGACTAATAGCCTCACTCAGTAACTCAGTTGCATTAATACTTTCCGGTAACTCAACCCAGATAAACATACCGCCCTCCGGTTGATTCCAGCTAACTTCTTTAGGCATATATTGAGCCAAAGAATGCAACATATACTGGCAACGCGTACTGTATAACTGGCGAATTTTCGGAATATGATGATTAAGAAAATTATTTTTGCTGATAATTTGATAAGCGATGTATTGCGTCAAACTTGGCGTATGCAAATCAGATGCCTGCTTCAATTGTACCAATTTACCGATAAATTGTTTGTTAGCAACTACATAACCCAAACGCAAACCAGGCGTTAAAATTTTGGAAAATGAACCTAAATAAACAGTGTTTTCAGGTGCCAATGTATATAAACCAGGCAGTCGCTGGCCTTGATAATCCAAATCGCCATAAGGATCATCTTCAATGAGTACCAAATCATTCTGTTTAGCTTTTGCAGCCAAAGCTTGCCGCCGTTCTAAAGATAACCGACGTCCGGTAGGATTTTGAAAATTAGGAATGCTATAGAGAAATTTTGCCGAGCTGGCCAGCTTATCATCAATAGATTCAGGAATTAAGCCCTTCTCATCACTGCTAATGGCAACATACTCAGGATTGAACTGATTAAACGATTGTAAAGCACCCAGATAAGTTGGTGTCTCAACTAATACCTTGTCCTTTTCATTAATCAGAGCTTTACCAATTAAATCCAGTGCCTGTTGCGAACCCGTCACAATCAGAATTTCATCAGCACTGATAGCAATTTGATCGCGTGTTGATAAATAATTGGCAATCCATTGCCTTAATGGAGTATAACCCTCCGTTGGACCGTATTGCAAAGCATCATAAATATCTTTGCTTGCTAAAACAGTGTTCACAGCTGCCTGAATTTCGGCTATTGGAAATGCATCCGGAGCGGGCAGCCCACCAGCAAATGAAATCACATCAGAATGCTCAGTAACTTTCAGAATTTCACGAATGGTAGAGCTTTTGAGAGCTTGTGCTCGATGAGAAAATTTCCACAGCATAAGTCTTCTTTCTTAATTGATTATCAGCTTATTCTATAAGCAAAGTTTATCTACAATCTATCATTAATTAAATAGCACATATTTATAATATGGGTCTTGGCGCTAAATATACTGAAGTGATGGCGTTTTTTAAACAACATCCGAAGTTAAAGTAATGGCTGATTGGATAGGCTACATTCATTCATACAACTTTTTAGTGGTAAGATAAACTTAACTCTAAAAAAGCAAAAATAATGAATCAGCAAAAACGCGCATGATGCACTTTTAGTACTGATTCCAATGCACAAATGATTAAACTTGATGAGCAGGAAAATTGCGCAGTGAGTTGATATGGCAATACGATTTGACATCTTTCACTTTAAACTGCTGGATAAGCCAGTCAAGTAAAAGCGGTTCTATTAAGACCAAAATAACCGCACGCCAGAAGAAAATAAACTGATTGCCTTACGAAAAGAACTTAAGCAGCTACGATGGAAAACAATATCCTAAAGCGGGCTGCACTGATAATGGCACGAAAAACAAAATCCTGAAAGTAAACCAACATCGTTATGCGGTAGCAGCATGATGTCGCTGCTTAGGCATATCCAGACATTATGCATCAGTGCCAAGCCATTAAACGGCAATCATTCACCCATTACACCGATAAAATATTGACTATTTTGAAACGCAGCTATCAATCTTATGAAGGCAAACGCATTCGCTTTACCAGACAACAAACAGGCATCAGTGTTTCCCGTCGTGACCGTACCCAAGTAATGAAATCGCTATCATTGATATCAAATATACGATTAAACGTTATCAAGAACACCAGACGGCAAGCAATAGCGCAGCCATAGCTAATTATTTACCACACCAGTTTAATGTCAGCGTCAAACAGCAGATTATAGTAGCAGACTTAAGCTATATTGGTGTTAACCAGCACAAGAATTACTTATGTGCACTGCTTAATTTATCGAACCGACAGATTGCTAGCTATCGTGTTAGACAATATAAAACCGCAGATTGATTAATGTCTGCATGAAGCCAGATTAAACAACCACAGTCATCATAACATCTGTTTCATTCAGATAAAGGAAAGGCATTTGCTAAACAGTTGCTTAGTAAGCATATCAATCCATTTAATCTACAGCGTTCACTCAGTAAAAATGGCTGTCCGTATGCCAATGCAGTGGCAGAAGCAACATTTAAAAGTATTTAAACTGCATTTATTAAAGAGGGAATAATTCATCGCAACTGAAGAATGACAGCAAATGCTTAAAAGAACTACAAGCTGAAAACGGCAAGCTTAAACTGATGATTACTCAATAGAGTTTACAACCACAGTTTAGAAGACAATTATCAAAAATCCCAGTGCCGACTAAAACACGTTAAGCTTAGGCTGTGCAACTGCAAGATGTTATTCTGCTACTATTATCATGAGCCGCGCTATGATTGGTTTAAACCGTTGTGCTTACTACTATGAAACTAAGTTACTAAATGATTTGGTGAAGATGTCGCTACTCAGTGCTATTACTGATAAGTATGTACACGGAGATATTTGCATCTAATTTTGTATTTTTAAATGATTGATATATTCGCATATTATGCCGAAAAATATTGGCAGCTATTTATAAATGAATGGCTTACGTTATATATACGGCGTAGGATGTTGGTATGATAATGCAGGGCTGATGCAACATCTAAAACCATTCAAACCAAGTTTGCACGAGTGGAGAAAACTCGTAATAACACCTCATTGACAACATGCCTGCGCAGCTTGTTTTTATTGGTATAATAATAAACGGTTGCATGTAGCGTAGGGCTATCCGCCTCGCATTTGATTTAGCAAACAAGCACCCTTTGATGCTGTGGTTTGAAAAGCGTTGTATCACAAATCAAGCATTTTTTATCGACGTAAACTTTCGGTATTGATTGACTACTGCTTAGCACATATAAAATATGCTATATTATTTTTAATGTATTTTACAAAGGGATAAGATGGATATTAAACTGGCCAAGCATGATAAACGCTATATCGAAAGCACAGATGACGTATACAGCATCATGCAGCGCGTATTATTGCGTGAAAACAAAATTGACCAAGAAAAAGAACATCTTTGGATCATTGGCATGAATCAGCGCGGTTATATCCTGTATATCGAACTGATTGCGCTTGGCTCCTATAAAGCAGTCAACATTGAGCCCATGAACGTGTTTCGTGTTGCAGTGATGAAAAACGCTTCACGCGTGATTCTGGTGCATAACCACCCATCCGGATCACTGATTCCCTCTGAAGAAGATAAAGATATCACCGACCGCTTAATTCAGGTTGCGCGTATTTTAAATATTGAGCTTACCGACCACCTGATTATCACCCCGAGAAGTTACATCAGTTTTCGTACCACCAGACTAATGGAAGAGCTCGAACAAAGCCTGAAATACGTACCGCCTTATCAAGTGGTTGAACGGATACGCAAAGAAGAAAAGCAAATCGCCAAAGAACAACTGGCGGTTGAAAAGGGCAAGACTAAAGCTGAAAGAGAAAAACGAGAAAAACTTATGCGGGCAACGGTAACTGCTTTATTAGATAAAGGCGTACCAACTGAAGATATTGCCAAGATTTTAGAAATCACGCCTAAGGCGATGGAGAGATTGGTAAATAAAACGGAATGATGTAACAACAAATAAAATGGTAAACCGCAAGCCAGCTTGCGGCTTTATTATTTATTATAGTAATGGATCCTTTTCAGGATGCTGATGTAGCCACAAAACCTGTTGTATCAACAGCTCCCCCTCATTCTGATTTTCCTGCTTGTTTTTGCTTGGATAAGCATCTGGTATATCAAGCAAATGAGAAAAATTATCTTCAATGCTTTTAATATAAGCACTCATATCTATTTTTTCAGCTAAACTATTATATTGCTCCTTTGTAAAATCAGCTTTATGTTGACCTGCCGCACCCGATGCTGTTGGCGCATATGCGGTAAGCAAACGTATAATGGCCGTAGGGTCTTGGGCAATTAATTGCATAACATAATCATTAACACAATGAGTGTTAACATACATATGTAATATATCAAAGATATGAGATAAAGTTCCAGAATATCTTGTGGTAATATCTTCATTATGCGAGATATGTTTTTCTATGATATTTTTACCTAAATATCTGCCAAATTGATTAATACATTCATTTAAAAAATATTCTTTTTCTGGCCTTTCTTTATCCTCTCTACGTAACCAACGGAAAAGTGCTACTTTGAACGCAAGAGATGAAGCATCATCAATACATCTAAAAACTAATTCTGCTCTTTTATCTTGTTCAACCTTTTGGATTAACTGATTTGATAAAATTGCGGATTGGGCTAACGGTGTTAAGAAACTGAATAATGTTTCAGAATTAGGCATTAATTCACTTTTCTGGGCTATTGCAATTACCAAGGGATAAGCAATGTCACTTGAAATACTTTTGGCTTTATTCATCAATTTTTGAATAATATTGTCTGCATTATAAGTATTTATTAAACCATTTAATGGATTTTCATCTTCATGAAAAGAGTATTGCCAAGACGCTAAGTTTGATAATAAAGAAGATATAGCCGAATCAGCAATTTCGCCATTTGGGACTGAATACAAAAAATATTTTGAAAAATAATTTTCTGAACAAATACGTTGACCCAAATCCCATTTTTGATAAGATTCAAAATTTAAAAGACTTTTGTTAGATCTCAGATTTAAATTAGGAAATAATTGTATTAATAAAGTGATAATATTTTCTTTATTAATATTCTGTTGTAAATCAAATGCGGTATTAATAATATCTTTTATTTGCTTTTTTACTAATTCACTATTTTCTTGCTGAAATATTGTCGTGAAAAAATTTTTATGGTTTCTAATAGCTTCATATAAAGATGGATAAAAAATTCTAACGCCCTCTATAAGCATTAAATCAACAGGATTAACTTCTTCTTTTAGTATAGGAAGAGAAAATAACAACGCATTACCATAGAGTTTCGCTCTGCGAGGCGTACATAATTGTTCATCAAAGGCATTAAAATAATAGTGACGAAACGTTTGATATTGTTCATCGGTAAGCTTAATTTCAGCTACAGCTAAAGCATTATTGATATCATTGAAACAAAATTGTTGTAAAACTTCCTTATCTACTGCGGGTAAATGTAAGGGTATTTGGATGATTTTCTCTAGAAATGCTTCACCTGCATGATGATTAGTACCCGTATATTTCTCTTGTAATGCTGAAGACACCATATCTTTATCAAAGGCTAAAATATAGGTTGTATATTTAAAATCAGCGATTAATTTAACAACCTTAAATAATAATTGGATTTCTGCCTTATCCAATCTATCCACATCATCAATTAAAATAAGAACTCGTTTTTGGGATTTTTCTAATTTTTTTTCAACCCTTTTTTTCAACTCATCTGTACTAATTGTTTTTATAAAGGGACTAATTATGTCACTAATTATGTCACTTATTACTTTACCTACACAACCTAAATTTGTTAATTTTATAACATATGGTATAAATTTTATTGTTATATTTTTATATTTATCAATAAATGGAATTAATTTAATATTTGCTGCCTTCGCAATGGTAAAAAAGAATCCTTTTAATAAATCCTCTTCAGAACCATAACGCCATGGATTAAACTGGGCGCAAGTAACTTTCTCTTCAAATTTAAGAGATTCCTCTATAAAGTTAAGAACAGAAGTTTTTCCATCCCCCCATACCCCATATAGACCAATCACAAGACCACTTGGATCCTCTCTTTTCGCTATCACCTGTGCAACTCTTTCTGCAAACTTCTTTCGAGAAAATTTATCTTCTTCTTTTGACTCAAGCGGAGCATCAGCAGAAAATTGTTGATTGGTCATATTGGTATCACCTCCATAATTGTTTGATGGGTTAACTATAATTATTTTTAACTTAACTTCTTTTAGTGATTTTTAAATTATATATGTTGCTTTAATTTAATTGAAGTACCAGATATATAAAAATTTTCTCTGATAAAGCCATCACAAACCAGTTAGATATTATTCTTATGCATATTAAATCATGCTGCGGCAAGACAGTTTATTTGATTAGAAATCTGCGAGAGCCTGTATCAATATAGTACAGTTGTCAGCTTGGCTGGTGTGAATATTGTTTGCCGTTGAAGCATGTGCCTTGCAGAATAACCGGTTTATTGGTAGTGGTGTTTTGGGGATGATTAAATTTTATTTAAAGTTAAACATAAAAATAAAAAAACATAAAAAATCTATACAAAGTTATATTTTAAAGCCATGATTCTCCAAAAAATGTAATTAATGATGAATATTAATAAACTATAAATTTGTCATGGAGTTAGCTGCTACAATCTATGCATAAATTCGCATAGATTTGCATTTATCCATAGAAATGAGGTTGAATTATGTTGCAGCCCACTAATGCCAAAAACCATCAGAAAATAGTTTTAGTTGGTGCCGGTGCCGTTGGTTCTACTTTTGCTTATGCTGCTACTCTTCAAGGTATCGGTCAGGAGCTGGTTATTGTTGACGTTGCCCGGGATAAGGCTCACGGTGATGCCAAAGATATTGCCGATGCCTTATTGTTTACTTACCCGAAGAATATTTATGCTGGCGATTACAGCGATGCTGCCGATGCGGATATTGTGGTGATTACTGCCGGTACTGCACAGAAGCCGGGCGAATCGCGTCTGGATCTGGTTAATCGCAATTTGCATATTATGCAAAGTATTGTGACTAAAATCGTGGAATCCGGCTTTAATGGGATTTTTCTGGTGGCGTCCAATCCGGTGGATATTCTTACTTATGCTACATGGAAATTATCCGGCTTTCCGGCAGAACGGGTAATTGGTTCTGGTACTTCGCTGGATTCTGCCCGTTTATGTAAATATGTAGGCTATTTGTTTAATGTTGACCCGCGTACTGTGAGTGGTTATATGCTTGGTGAACATGGCGATACTGAATTTCCGGCCTGGTCGCATCTGAGTGTAGGTGGTTTGACTATGGCAGAGTGGATTAAAAATGACCCGCGCTTTACGGAAGCAGATTTGGATATTATTGCCGACCGTGTAGTCAATGCTGCTTACGATATTATCCGTCTTAAGGGGGCAACTTATTATGGTGTTGGTGCTGCGCTGGCGCGTATCTGTCGTGCGCTGCTGGATGATGAAAACACTATTTTGCCTGTTTCTGTTTATCTGAACGGCCAGTATGGTGTTGAGGATATGTATATTGGTACGCCGGCGGTGCTTAACCGGCATGGTGTCCGTCAGGTAATTGAAATTCCGCTGAATGAAAAAGAGCAGGGTTTAATGCGTGCCTCAGCCAGCCAGCTGGATGAGGTGATGCGTAATACTTTTGCAGAAATTGGTATTCAACGTTAAGCCGGTTAGTCTGGAGACAAGCCAGACTATGTGTTTCTGGGCAACCTGCGGGTTGCCTTGTTTATATATGCTTGTCGCTTCTAACTAAATAAGTGCCATTTCTTTCTCAAAAATCTTTGTGCTTGTTAGTATGGCTGAATTGTTTGAGCAGCCTGAACATGAAATTAATCATAATTTTATTGAGTACAAGCCATGACCATACCTCTATCCTCTGAATTGCTGCAATCACTTGCCCAGCTATCACCTACTCAACTGGCTTGGTTATCCGGCTATGCATGGGCAACCAGCCAGCAGGGAAGTGCTGCTACTGTAGCTGTCCCTGTAGCCAGTACTGCTGCGCCAGTTATGGCACGTAAAGTACTGGTTTTATCAGCCTCACAAACTGGCAATGCCCGACGTGTGGCTGAAAGTCTGCAACTGAAACTTGAGGCTGCTGGTATTGATGTTACTCTTTGTGCCAGTGGCGACTATAAAAGCAAGCAGCTTGCCAGTGAGGATATTTTGTTGTTGGTTACCTCCACTCAGGGGGAGGGCGAACCGCCGGAAGAGGTTTTACCGCTGTATAAATATCTGTTTGGGAAGAAGGCTCCAGCTCTTAATCAGCTTCATTTTGCTGTGTTGGCACTGGGCGACAGCAGTTATCCGCAATTTTGTCAGTGTGGTAAAGATTTTGACCGCCAACTGGCACAACTAGGCGCCCAGCGCCTTGCTGAGCGGGTTGATTGCGATGTTGACTATCAAAGCAGTGCAGCAGTGTGGCAAGATAAAATTGTTGCTTTGATTAGTGAGCTCAATAGCAGTTATGCCGGTGTAAATAATGAGGTACAGCAAAGTGTGGTTGCTGCTCAGACGGCTGTATTTACTAAAGAGGCTCCTTTCTCCGCCAGCCTGAGTGTACGGCAGAGAATTACAACGCCCAATGCCGGCAAAGACGTTGAACACATTGAAATTGATCTGTCTGGTTCCGGTATCCGCTATCAGCCCGGTGATGCATTGGGTGTGTTTTATCAGAACGCTCCTATGCTGGTTAGTGAAATTCTGCAACATACGCAGGTGGATAAGGATGCACTGGTGCGTCTGGCCGATGGTCGCGAGGTGACTATTAAACAGGCATTATTAGATGAGCTGGATATTACGCAGACTACGCCAGCTTTGGTACAGGCTTATGCGCAGCAGGCGCATGTTGCCGAGCTGGATGGCATCGTTGCTGATGCTGCTGCTTTGAAACAGTTTATTGCTACCACACCGCCGGTAAGCGTTTTTGCTACCTATCCGCAGCTACTCAGTGCGCAGACTCTGCATAACCTGTTCCGCCCGCTAACACCACGCCTGTACTCCATTGCCTCCAGTCAGGACGAGGTTGGGGAAGAGGTGCATTTAACGGTGGGCGTGGTGCGTTTTAGCCAGCGTGGCCAGCAATATACTGGTGGTGCTTCCGGTTTTCTCGGTGAATATTTGCAGGAGGGTGAGGCGGTACGGGTGTTTGTGGAAGAGAACCACCGCTTTCGCTTACCCGAAGACGGTAATACGCCTATCATTATGATTGGTGCCGGCACTGGCATTGCTCCGTTTCGCGCATTTATGCAGCAGCGTGATGCCAATGGTGATGCGGGCGAAAACTGGCTGGTTTTCGGTAATCAGAAATTTACTGATGATTTTCTTTATCAGGCGGAATGGCTGCAATATCGTAAAAGTGGACTACTGACACGTTACGATTTTGCCTGGAGCCGGCAGGGCAAGGAAAAAATCTATGTTCAGCATAAATTGCGTGAACAGGCCGCGGATATCTGGGCATGGTTACAGCGCGGAGCACATATTTATGTTTGTGGCGATGCCAGTAAGATGGCGCACGATGTTGAACAGGCATTGCTGGATATTGTTGCTAATTACGGGCAGTTTAGTCTTGAAGATGCTGATGAATACTTGAGTGAGCTGCGGCAGCAGCAGCGTTATCAGCGGGATGTGTACTAATAGCTATGCATTATGATGGAGGCGAGGTTCACAAGCTCTGACTAAACCCAGTAATATCGGGTTGTGACCAACCTTTGCCTGTTTGCATCGATTATGCTTAAATCATATCAGATGTTTGTCTGGATACTGGGATTATTACTACTGTGCTGGGCAGTTTTCGGTTCGCGGCTGTTTGCATTTATGGATAATCTCGATAGACGGCGGGTAGAGCGTCTGGATGGCTTGCGCTTTGTGCTGGCATTCTGTGTAGTGATGCATCATCATGTTTACAGCTATTATTATCTGCATGGCCAATCATGGACACCGGCTGTATTTGTGCATAATCTGCTCAACCTGCGCATGGGTGTATTCGGCGTTACGCTGTTTTTCATGCTTTCAGGCTATCTGTTTGCCCAAACCAGTCCGGTATCTTGGCCGCATTTTTATTTGAAACGCTTCTTGCGCATTGCCCCGATATTTTATTTGTCTTCATGCTGTTGTGTGCTGCTGGCACTGTATCTGCAACGACATTCACTGGTAAGCCGCGATATGCTGCTAAACCTGTATTACTGGTTTGATGCTGGTATTACCGGTGTTAAACCGCCATTGTTTGGGATGCAGGATGCACGCCTGATTAATGCTGGTGTAACGTGGACATTATTCTGGGAATGGGCTTTTTATTTTTCTCTGCCGCTGTTGTGCTTTGTGCGTCAGAAAACCGGTTTGCTACCCTTGGCGATGAGTGTGATATTTATTGCTGTTTATTGTGGCGCACCATTTAATCAGCAAAAAGCCTATTTCATCGCCTGCTTTGCTGTGGGCGCACTGGCCAGAATAGTGCCGGAAACCATTCAGATACCGAAGAAGCTGTGTGACAGCGCAATTGTGCTGCTATTGGTGCTGATTTTCTGCATCACCACTGGCCGCTACCATATCCACTTCCTACCCCTTTTTGCCTTGCTGTTTATCCTGATTGCGCTGGGCGGCGATATATTTGGGCTGCTCCGGCTGAAAGCTTTTGTACGGCTTGGTGATGCCAGTTACAGCATTTATTTGTTACACGGCATTGGCTGGTTCTGTTTGAATAAAGTTATTCAGTTAACTGCAATCAATTTGGATAAGGTCGAATATACTCTGCTTGCTACAGTGGTATTGATTGGTTTAATGCTGGTATGCACCTTAACCTATCGGTTTATTGAGCAACCTTTTATGCAGTTGGGTAGGAGTAAGGGGCATATTTGAAGATAAGAATAAGTAAAATAATTTTCTTATGTTAAAATAAATTAAACTAGAAATGGTTTTAGTTTGTGCATTGAGATGCGCACAAGTAATTTTTAACTTCCTCAAAAATTTTATAAATGTTGATTCAATATAAATTTATCTTATGGATGTTCGGGCTGATATTTCTTATCTGGCTATTATTTAGTTCAAAGTTATTTGCCTTTATGGACAAAGGTAATCAAACTCAATCCAGAGTAGAGCATTTGGATGGGTTAAGATTTTTTCTGGCATTTATAGTGGCACTATTTCATTATATCTTGTGCTATTCCTATTTTCATGGGCAGGACTGGTCAGAACATGTTAATCGTGTTGGATATCCGATGATTATAAACATGGGAGGTTTGGGAGTAGCTGTATTTTTCATGATTTCTGGTTATCTGTTTGCCTCTACTCAACCTTCTTCATGGTTGCAGTTTTATCAGAAACGCTTTTGCCGTATAGCTCCTGTTTTTTTAATCTCTTCAATATTCTGCATGATTATTGCTTACTGTATTCAAAAAGATAATATGAATACTGATAAGCTATTTAACAATTTATATTATTGGCTTGATGTAGGTATTATTGGCAATAAGCCGCCTTTATTTGGTTTAGAAAACGCTCATTTGATTAATGCCGGAGTCACATGGACGTTGTTCTGGGAATGGGGATTTTATTTCTCATTGCCGGTTATTTGCATACTACGAGACAAAATAGGCGTTATGTCTTTAAGTATGGCTGTGCTGTTTATCTGTATATATTTTATTTCACAATATAATCAAAATTATGCAGTATTCATATCTTATTTTGCTATTGGTGCTTTGGCCAGAAAATTACCTGAAAAAATACAAATACCCAAATATATCTGCAATAT
This sequence comes from Snodgrassella sp., assembly GCF_024103505.1. Lineage (NCBI taxonomy): Bacteria > Pseudomonadati > Pseudomonadota > Betaproteobacteria > Neisseriales > Neisseriaceae > Snodgrassella > Snodgrassella sp. The sequence continues at coordinate 76,391 of NZ_JAGGIJ010000002.1, read as the reverse complement.
CGGGATTATACTAACTGTACTTTTCATGCTTGCAGTTGCCGATAGAGTTTACAATATTGTCTATCTGCCGGTTATGGCATTGCTATTTATATTTATTACTATGGGTGGTGATGTTTTTGGTTTATTAAGACAGAAAGGATTTGTACGGCTTGGGGATGCCAGTTACAGTATCTATCTGCTGCATGGTCTTGCTTGGTATGGTATGAATAAATATATTGCGGTACACAATCTGGTTTTAAACCGTACTCAGTACACATTAGTATCTACCGCAGTTATGTTTGTATTACTGGTTATCTGTACTTTAACTTATCAGTATATTGAAAAGCCTTTTATGGCTTTGGGACGACGTAAGTCTCCTTGGCTGAAAGAGTAGGTTTCAGACATTATCAAGATATTGCCCGGAATAGTTACGCTATCCCGGGCAGTTTTCTTTATACGGTATCTGGGTGTTATTTCAGAAATAACTAATTGTCTGTTTGCTGTTGATTTTCGGTATTCTGTAGGGTTGCCTGAATATGTTGTTCAGCACTATCGGCATCATATGGTGTATCGGTAGCATCATTGTTGCGCGGGTCAAGTTCAGGGGCTATCGGTCCAACATTACCGGATACGGGTACATAAACACTGCGCTCTGAGATCGGTACGGCCGGCTGCATAAAGGCATATACGGCCAGAACGGTGGCAATAATGGCATACACGCTGTAAAAGCCATAGTGATTGAACAGTTGCATCACTGCGCCCAGAAGTAACGGTGCTACCAGTGAGCCCAATCCATACACAAACAGCAGACAGCGATTTACTTCTACTGTATTCATATTGGCGGGTAAAACATCATTGGCGCGCGCCAGTCCCAGTGCATACAGTGGGAAGCCGCTACAGCCGATAGCCAGTGCAATTGCACATTGTGCCCAGATATTGTCCGGTAAGACTAATAGCATCACCATGCCACTGATTGCGGCTACTGCTGCTACGCAGGCACAGCCAAAAATGGTGCGCGGACGGCCGAATTCATTTGACAACCAGGCGATAATTAGTTGAATGGTAAAGCCACCAATCATGGCTGAACCAAGGAACAGGGATACTTGCGGCAGGCTGTAGCCCAGTTTCAGCATGAATACGGAACCCATGGTGAAAAAGCCATTAATAAAAATCCCAGCCATAAAACAGGCTAACCACGCCAGCGGAACAATGGAAAAGACATGTGGCAGGCTGATGCGCTCGCGCTTGGGAATTTCGGGCTGCTGCATACGTGTCAGCCCTACCGGCAAGGTGGCGGCGATGACCAGAATGGCTGCCAGTGTGAAGATATTGTTACTGGACATGTTCAGGCTCAGCAGCAATACACTGGTAGCTGATGATACGTAATACACGACTTCATATAGTGCCAGAATTTTGGCGCGGGTCTGTGGGACGCTGCGTGCGGTAAACCAGCTTTCCACTACCATTAATAAGCTGTAATGGCAAAAACCCAGTACTGCACGCAATACGCCCCACATCCACAATTGTTCTACCATCAGATGGGCAAGGGCAGCTATGGCAAATAGGGCACCAAATACGCTGAAACTGCGGATGTGCCCAACGCGTGAAATAATGCGATGTGACACAATGGCAGAGATGGTGCCACCAATAAAAAATGCTGCATTCAAAATACCGATGGTGATATTGCTGATTCCCATTTGGGACAGCTTTACCCCGGCCGAATTCAGAAACAGTCCATAACCGGAAAACAGGAAAAAAATGGAACCATATAAAGACAGAAACTGGCGCGTATGCATGCGGATACCAAAAAATAAGGAATAGCGAAGCCTGACATCAAACAGCTACCAATGTACAGGAAGCGAGGCTGTAAAATGCCGATTTATAGGTAAAAAACAGTTTTTTTGTGTATATTAAAAACACTATCCGGTTAATGCTGCCAGTCAATCCCAACATGTTTTGCTACATTCGATGGCTTTGTACCGAACGGACAGATATGCCGGAAAGATAATATACAGGAATTTTCAGGTTAATACCGAGAAGTAACCACTAAGTAATTTGTTGTGCCTAATTGTACAGCAGGCTGGGTGTGCACAGTCGGGCAGAAGTTCAAGCAGCCAGCCAGTAAAGCAATGCTGAAAGGCACATCAGACAACCGATAAGCCGGGTTCTGTCTGGGACAGTCATTCATCTGGGCGACACATTACTGTGCCGCTCAAGCAACCTACCCGAATGCTCGGCGAGCAACGTCAGCGCATTCTGTTTGGTCTTGCTCCGAATGGGGTTTGGCCTGCTACACGTTGTTGCCAACGGCACGGTGCGCTCTTACCGCACCATTTCACCCTTACCTGTGCTATGGTAAACCATAGTCATCGGCGGTTATGCTTTCTGTTCCACTTTCCGTCGCCTCACGACGCCCGGCTGTTAGCCGGCATTCTGCTCTGTGGAGCCCGGACTTTCCTCCATGCACGTGTATTGTGCACAGCGACTGTCTGGCATGCTGATGTGCCGGCGATATTTTAACACAAATCAATGAAAGCTGATTTATATTTCAGATTATGTATAATAATTCTGGTTATCATTTTTCAGGCTGCAATAATCGTTTGTGCGGCCGCTATGGCTCAATTATGCAGAAAGTTTACGCAGTATGTTATTGAACCGATTGTTAAGCTGGTTTGAAAACCGTATTGATGCTTATCCTGAAACTTTGTCGCAGCCGTCGAGAAAAGGTGTGTTGCCGTTTATCTGGAGCTGTCTGGAGGGTGCGCGGCTTTGGTTACTGGTGATGGTAATTATGACCATTGGTACGGGGATTCTGGAAGCTCTGGTATTTCGATTCCTCGGCACGGTAATCGACTGGCTTGGTGCTTATACTCCAGACAGATTCTGGCCGGAAAAAGGGCATGAGCTGATTCTGATGGCTGCGGTCATGATATTCAGTATTTTCTGGTCGTTTCTGGCTTCCAATGTGCAGTTCCAGACTCTGCAAGGTGCTTTTCCGATGCGATTGCGCTGGAATTTTCACCGTCTGATGCTCGGGCAGAGTATGGGTTTTTATCAGGATGAGTTTGCGGGTCGTGTGTCAGCCAAAGTAATGCAAACGGCGCTGGCCGTACGCGATACAGTAATGTCGGTAGCTAATATGCTGGTGTATGTATTGGTATATTTTGTAACCAGCGGCATTATTCTGGCTGGTATGGATAGCTGGTTATTATTGCCATTTGTTCTGTGGATTGTGCTGTTTGTGCTGGTACTGCGCTTTTTAATTCCGAAATTGTCCAAAACTGCCCAGCAGCAGGCGGATGCGCGCAGTCTGATGACTGGCCGTATTACTGATGCTTATACCAATATTGCTACGGTAAAGCTGTTTTCCCACAGTGCACGTGAAGCAGCCTACGCCAAGGCATCTATGCAGGAATTTCTGGTGACAGTCAACGCGCAGATGCGGCTGGCTACTTTACTTGATAGCCTGAGTACTGCGATTAATATTTTACTGGTGGTCAGTTCCGCTGGTCTCGGTATTTGGTTATGGATAAATGGGCAGGTTGGTGTCGGTGCAATTGCCACCGCTACGGCCATGGCGTCTAGGATTAATGGTTTATCACACTGGGTGATGTGGGAAAGTGCGCGTTTGTTTGAGAATATCGGCACAGTGGAAGATGGCATGAAAATCCTGTCTCGTCCTCATGCAATTGTGGACAAGCCTAAAGCTCTGCCGTTAAAAGTTAATCAGGGCGCAATTGATTTTGAGCATGTAAATTTTGCCTATAGCGACGATAAACCGCTGTTGCGCGATTTTAATCTGCATATCCGTGCCGGTGAGAAAGTTGGTCTGGTTGGGCGCAGTGGTGCCGGTAAAACCACACTGACCAATCTGCTGCTGCGTTTTTATGATGTGAAAGACGGCCGTATTCTGATTGATGGGCAAGATATTCGCGATGTGACGCAGGATAGCCTGCGCGCAGCATTGGGGTTGGTAACGCAGGATACTTCTCTGCTGCATCGTTCTGTGCGTGACAATATTGTCTATGGTCGCCCGGATGCCTCAGAAGAAGCGATGATACAGGCCGCGCAACAGGCTGCTGCTGATGGCTTTATTCCGGCATTGAGTGATGCCAAGGCACGGCATGGCTATGATGCCCATGTTGGCGAACGCGGGGTAAAACTGTCTGGCGGGCAGCGGCAGCGCATTGCCATTGCGCGGGTAATTCTGAAAGATGCGCCTATTCTGCTATTGGATGAAGCCACCAGCGCGCTGGATTCAGAAGTGGAGGCGGCCATTCAGGAAAATCTTACCCGGCTGATGCAGGGTAAAACCGTGGTAGCTATTGCGCATCGCTTGTCTACGATTGCGGCTATGGATCGGTTGATTGTGATGGATAAGGGACAGATTGTTGAGCAGGGGACACATAGCGAGCTGCTGGCTAAAAATGGTGTTTATGCCATGCTGTGGCAACGGCAGAGTGGTGGTTTTCTGCCAGAGGCCTGAGGTGTTACTGCACACGTTAAAATCCTTTCCGATAATATATAACTGTTCTACAATAGCCTGTATTGATTAGGAATAAGCAACGATATAAAAGGGAGAAGTAGAATGGGTATCAATACACATTCAGGCCTCGTTCATACGTTACAGGGAATTGTCGGACAAGAATATACCCTCACTGATCCGGCACATACTCTGTCTTACCGGCAGGGTATACGTTTCGGTGTGGGCGATGCGCTGGCTGTTGTGCTTCCGGGTACATTAGTTGAGCAGTGGCGCGTATTAAAAGCCTGTGTGGAGGCAGACGTAATTGTCATCACTCAGTCTGCCAATACCGGCCTTACCGGTGGTTCTACACCGGATGGTAATGATTATGACCGGCCGATTGTGATTGTCAGCACGCGCCGGCTGGATGGTATTCAGGTGATTGAAAATGGTGAGCAGGTAGTTTGTCTGCCGGGCAGTACTCTGTATCATCTGGAAAAAGAGCTGAAAAAATACCAGCGTGGCCCGCATTCCGTGATTGGTTCCTCTTGTATCGGCGCATCGGTTATGGGCGGTGTGTGCAACAACTCGGGCGGTGCGCTTATCCAGCGCGGCCCAGCCTATACCCAGATGGCCGTTTTTGCCCAGCTTGATGAAAACAGCGAGCTGCATCTGGTTAATCATCTTGGCATTGAGCTGGGAGATGATCCGGAAACCATTTTGCAGAATCTGCAAAATGGTCATTACAGTGATAAAGACATCAAACACGATGCCGGCATGGGGCATGATCACGAATACCGCGACCATGTGCGCGAGATTGATGCAGACACACCGGCGCGTTTTAATGCTGATCCGGCACGCCACTATGAAGCTTCCGGCAGTGCCGGACGTCTGATGGTATTTGCCGTGCGTCTGGATACTTTTCCATTAGAAAAGAATTCTGCGGTGTTCTATATCGGCAGCAATGATACGCATGAACTGGATGATATTCGCCGTCATATTCTCAGTACATTCAAAAATCTGCCAGTATCGGGCGAATACATGCACCGTGAAGCTTTTGATATTGCTGCGGTATATGGCAAGGATATTTTTATTGCCATTCAGAAGTTGGGTACTGATGCCATGCCGCGCCTGTTTGCTTTCAAGAATTTTGTCGACCGTACCTTGGCAAAAGTTCCGTTTTTTCCGAAGAATTTTTCAGACCGTTTCGCGGTATTTATGTGCAAATTCCTGCCTCAGCATTTACCGAAATCAATCCGTGATTATCGCGACCGGTACGAGCATCACCTTATCTTAAAAATGGCTGATGATGGTATTGACGAAGCAGAAGAATTTCTGCAAACTTTCTTTGAGCAAAAAACCGGTAGTTTTTTCCGCTGTAATGAAAAAGAAGCCGAAGCAGCCATGCTGCACCGCTTTGCCGCAGCCGGCGCAGCTACTACTTACCGCAATGTGCATAGCGATACGGTGGAAAACATTGTTGCACTGGATGTAGCCTTGCGGCGCAATGACAGCGAATGGTTTGAAACGTTGCCACAAAGCATCAATCAGCACTTTATTCATAAAATGTATTATGGCCATTTCTTCTGCCATGTTTTCCATCAGGACTATATTGCCAAAAAAGGTACCAACTGCGATAAGGTTGAAGAAGAAATGCTGGTATTGCTGGATCAACGTGGCGCGCAATATCCAGCAGAACATAATGTCGGCCATTTATATCATGCCAAACCAGCCCTGAAAAAATTCTATCGCCAACTTGATCCAACCAATAGCTTTAATCCCGGTATTGGTAAAACCTCGAAAAAGAAATACTGGGCTTAATCTAACAGCATTTGATACCAAAGCCACCAGCGTTTTGCAATGTCTGGTGGTGTTATTTTATCCAGAGGCAATGCTTGCTGTTTTAACCCAACTGTTCAGCAGCAGTCTGATGAAATTGTTTTCGAGCCCATGCGCGCATCTCATGGCCGTGGTGGTGATTGAAAATGGCGTAATTAATTACCCAAGTCTGGAAGCGTTAGAACATGATGAAGAATGGCTGGACAAAGAGCTAAACCGTTTGGGACAAAAGTTGGATGAAGTCTTTCTGGTCGAAGTGCATGAACAGAAGCTCTGGATTTATCCAGATGTCAAAAAAGCTAGCTGAGATTACCACAGCATTCCTGCTTCAAAGTTAGCCGGCAGTATCATTTCATACGTCTAGATGCAGACAGCAGCTAATGAAATTAATACAGAATGAATAAAAATTCAACCAGACATCTGATTAATTTATAGCATACAGAAGAGATACTTAATTATTCCTGCCTATATGGTTAAAACCCCTAATTTGCATTGATATTCTCATCGCTATGACCAGAGTATTTAATCAGCTATTCTAAAAACCTTTAATCAAACAGACAAATTAATTCTGAAACCAAATTACTTTAACATCTGTAATTTTTTCATCCAGCAGATATAGTTCTTGGCACTCTCATTAATTTCATCCAATGTTATCTTATAATCTGCTTCCGGTTCTGTATTTGCACCATAAACCGCAAATACAGACTGATAATCTGCATGTACATAATTCATGGTTAATTCAAACGGCTTTAAAATATCCTCAAGCGAGGTCTGATAATGTCCATCTTTAGTGTAATCACCCTTTTTAATCCCCGCAGAAACCGCTAAACCAACTTTTTTGTTTGTTAATTTATCTCCACAGCGGCCATAAGCCCACCCATAAGTAAATACCTCGTCCAGCCATTGTTTTAACAGTGGCGGACAATTAAACCAGTAAACCGGAAACTGCAAAATCAGATTATGGTGGTTTTCAATCAGATTCTGCTCAAAACGCACATCTATTTTATTTGATGGATAACGTGCATATAAATCATGTATGGTTAACTGATTATCATACTGAGTTAATTCTTTAATCCAGTACCGATTCACTGTAGAAGCCTCTAAGTCAGGATGAGCCACAACAATCAATGTTTCCTTCATAATAAAAACCTTCAAAATTTTGTTATAAAACATATAAATTAAGTGGTTCAATATAATTTAGGTGGTTTATAATGTAAAGTACGGTAATTAAAGTTATATACTATATAAAAGGAAAGTATAAAATGAAAAATGAACATTGCAGTGCTGATAAACTGGCGAACAGTGGTTTTGGCTATACTCTTTCTATAATTAAAGGAAAATACAAAGTAATCATTCTTTACTGGTTGAATGAAAATCAGCCAGCCATGCGTTTCAATGAGCTAAAACGCTGTATTGATAAAATTTCATTTAAAACCTTAAGCAATACATTAAAAGAAATGGAACGGGACAAACTGATATTCAGAAAAGAATATCCACAGATACCCCCAAAAGTAGAGTATGGATTGCTTGAACGGGGCAAATCTCTGGTTCCTGTTTTAGATATGTTGTGCCAATGGGGAAATAAACATAAAAATGATGTGCTATAAATCTAGAAGCAACAAATAAATTTATTTTTATACGCTGCGGTGCTGAAAATTGCCCAGATAAAAGCATACGAATTAATGGTTATCTTGTTTTCAGACAGGAAACTACAATTTAAAAAGTAACCGTAAATATTGAGAGGAACCAGAATAAGGATATTGATGGTTATCGGTAGAAAACAGCACAGTCTGTTCAGAATAAAGTTTGACGAGATCACACAAGTCTTAATTGACCTTTTTGAGTGCAAGCTTTTTAAAATTTTCAATTATTGAAATCACATAAAAAGGCATGTAACAACAATAATATGATTAGATTGAAATCAGATGGTGATACAAATTAATGTCATGGACTAAGCTATTAGCCAAAATAAATGCCCTGTTTCAAAACAGGGCATTTAAAAATCTGGTTGCGGGGGCAGGATTCGAACCTACGACCTTCGGGTTATGAGCCCGACGAGCTACCATGCTGCTCCACCCCGCGTCTGGTAAGGAAGTCATTATACGGATAACCAGCGCAATGTCAACTAAAAAGCAGAATAACCATACATGTTTTATTATGACTGTTGATTTGGCTGATGATTTTTCCAGCAACGTACCAAATCATATACCGCAGCCAAAGCCGCTTTAGGCGTCAATTCATCAGGATTAAGGGCATTTAGCTGAGCACATAAATCCGCCGGTATCATGGTTGCAGAAAAAGTATCTGCATCGGCATTGGCCATGTCTGCCTCTACCGCATCTTCTGATTGTGCCTGAAACATATCTAATTGTGGTTGCTTATCAGCCGCATGTTGTTCTAGCGCCTGCAAATGCCGGTAAGCAGCGTTCAATGCTCGTGTAGGTAGGCCGGCCAGTTTGGCCACCGCTATCCCGTAGCTTTTACTGGCTGGTCCGGGTTCAATATGATGCAGAAAAATAATATCCTGCCCTTGCTCCAGTGCAGCCAGATGCATATTGAATGCATGCGTATACTGTTCCGGTAATCTGGTTAACTCAAAATAATGAGTAGCAAAAAGAGTATAGCTGCGATTTTTTTGCAACAAATGTTCAGCAATGGCCTGTGCCAGCGCCAAACCGTCAAAAGTAGATGTACCGCGGCCAACTTCATCCATTAATACCAGTGAGCGCTCAGTAGCATGATGCAGGATATAGGCTGTTTCCGACATCTCCACCATAAAAGTGGAACGATTGCCGGCCAGATCATCTGAAGCCCCGATACGGGTAAATATCTGGTCAAATTCGCCTAGAGTACAACTGTCTGCCGGCACTGGTGCACCAATATGCGCCAGTAGCACAATCAAGGCTACCTGTCGCATATACGTCGATTTACCGCCCATATTCGGACCAGTCAGCAACATCAGGCGGCGTTTATCATCAAGCTGAGTGTCATTGGTCGTAAATTGGCTAACTTGTGCTGCTACTACAGGATGACGGCCATTACTAATCTGTAAACACGGATAATTCACCAATTCTGGGAAACAGTAATGTGCAGCATCAACATAGCTGGCAAGTGTGGTTAATACATCCAAACTGGCAGCAGCACGGGCACATCGTTGCAATACCGGTAGCTCGGCCTGTAATTGCAGCATCAGAGCATCATATAATTGCTTTTCACGAGCCAGTGCATTTTGCTGCGCACTCAGTACCTTTTCTTCAAAAGCCTTTAATTCAGGTGTGACATAACGTTCAGCATTTTTCAGGGTTTGGCGTCGCTGATAGTCTGCCGGCGCCTGTTCAGACTGCACCTTGCTCAATTCAATATAAAAACCATGCACACGATTAAATTCAACTTTTAAACTGGATAAACCCGTACGCTCCCGCTCCCTGCTTTCCAGTTGCTGCAAAAATTCATCGCCATGATTCTGTAAACGGCGCAACTCATCCAGCTCGGCATCAAAGCCATCATTAATCACGCCGCCATCGCGCAACCATATTGCTGGTTCAGGCATAATGGACATAGTCAATTGCTGAGCAATAGGCGCTGCCGGCGGTAATTGTTCCAGCAAAGTCTGTACCAGACTACTCTGAGCAGATTCTTCTAAACGAAAAGCTGTCAAAACCGCTAAACTATCGCGCAAAGCTGATAAATCACGCGGGCGGGCGCTGCCAATGGCAATACGCGCAGCAATACGTTCAATATCGGCCACCTGATTTAAAATTGCAGTGACTTGTGCACAATGTGGTGCTAGCGCTGCCACCGCCTGCTGACGGGCTATAATTTGCTCGTGCTGACGTAACGGCTGGTGTAGCCACTGTGCCAGCAGACGGCTACCCATATGCGTTGCACACTGATCCAATACCGAAAACAGCGTTGGCGCCTTCTGGCCGCTTAACGTCTGAGTTAATTCCAGATTGTGCCGAGTGGCTGCATCCATGCCGATATAAGCCGATTCCTGTTCCAGAGTCAGACTATCCAGATGTTTAGGTAACTGCATTTGTGTCTGCTGCACGTAATTCAGCAACGCACCTGCTGCCCCGATAGCTGCATCATGTTCACCTGATTGTAATCCGAAAGCACGTAAATCCTGGCTACCGAAATAGCGTTGAATCATGCGTGCCCCCGTATCAGCTGCAAATTGCCAAGCATGTAAACGGGTTAATTGCCGGTCATGGCCGGCCAAATCCAGCTTGCCCAGTGTCTGGTCAGAAAGCAGGATTTCCGCAGCCTGTAAGCGAGCCAGTTCATGTGGCAAGGCTTCCGGCGCAATGATTTTGCAGCGGAATTCACCATTTTGCAGCGATAACCAAGCTACACCAAGTTGTTTCTTTAATAGAGAAATAGCTACAATACGGTTGATTTCCTTATCTTCCAGCAATGCCGTATCTGTAAGAGTGCCGGGCGTAACAATACGTACTACCTGCCGCTCTACTGGTCCCTTACTCGCGCCCACCTCACCAGTCTGCTCACAAATGGCCACACTTTTGCCCAGTTTTACCAGCTTAGCCAGATACTGCTCCACAGCGTGGTAGGGCACCCCAGCCATTTTGATCGGTTCCCCATTAATCTGTCCACGAGTAGTCAACGTAATATCCAGCAAACGTGCAGCTTCAATGGCATCATCTAGAAACAGTTCATAGAAGTCGCCCATTCGGTAAAACAGCAGCTTGTCCTGATGGTCTGCCTTAATAGCCAGATATTGCGTCATCATCGGTGTCAGTGTGGGTTTACTCATGGCGTAGCAAAATATTTGATTTAGTTAAAAAGCTATTGTAACAGACTGTTCAGTTTCCGTTTATTCTCTAGCAGATATAGCGATAAAAAATCTGGAAACTGGTTATTCTTGTTCGATGAGGTGAATGACTGCCATAATGATGTAAAAATGTAGTTTGTATCCGTATCGCTTTCAATTAAATAATTATGTCAAAAATTATGTCATCAATAAAATTCAGCTCAATTCGCCGTTGGCTAGCGTGGTTCAGTGTGCTATTTCTGGCAGCCTGTCACTTTAGTCATAAACCGGTCGACAGCATCATTTCTGGTGAGAGTAGTGCACTGGCACCGGGCAAACCCTTGCCGCCAAACTATGTCTATACGCCGGGTAAGGCTGGTGTCAGCTATCGGGTGGTTTCCTATCAGGCATTGCCACAATGGTCTACCCAGTCATTTATTGATAGTCTGGAAGCATTTAAAACCAGCTGCAACAAACTGCAAATGCAGCCAGCGTGGCAAACCGTGTGTCAACAGGCAGCACGTACAACCAGACACAATCATCAGGCTAAAGCATTTTTTGAAACTTACTTTACACCGTGGGAAGTTAGTCAGAACGGGCAACTGGCCGGTACCGTAACAGGCTATTACGAACCTATGCTGCTGGGCGATACCAAACAGACAGCACAGGCGCGCTTTCCTATTTATGGTATTCCAAATGATTTTGTTGTCGTGCCACTTAACTCAGGGTTGCGTCAGGGAATTGTACGTATTCGCCTAACCGGCACAAACAGTGGTGTCATTACGCCCACTGGAAATTACACAGCCAATCTGGCCTCTTTTCCCCTGAATGAGAAAACACGCGCACTGAAAGGCCGGATAAGCGGTAATCAGCTTGTCCCGTATTACACTCGGGCGCAAATCAATGCCGGAGCGCTCAATGGTAAAGCACCCATTTTGGGTTATGCAAATGATCCGGTGGAGTTGTTTTTTTTGCATGTGCAGGGATCTGGACAGCTGAAAACATCGGATAATCGAATGCTGCGGCTCAGTTTTGCTGATAAAAATGACTATCCTTATGTATCAATTGGTAAATACATGGCGAACAAGGGCTACCTGCCTTTGGCACAGACATCAATGCAAGGTATCAAGGCATGGTTACAGCAACATCCGCAGCAGCTTGCCGAAGTATTAGGACAAAATCCAAGTTATGTCTTCTTTCGCGCATCAGCAGAACCCGCCAGCGGACCCACTGGTGCATTAGGTGTACCACTTACCAAAGGATATTCTGCTGCCGTGGACAGCCATTTTGTTAGCCTTGGTGCACCAATATTTGTAGCAACAACACACCCGGCCAGTGGCTATGGATTGAACAGATTGCTGATGGCGCAGGATACCGGCAGTGCCATAAATGGTGCCGTAAGAGTAGATTATTTCTGGGGTTACGGCGATGAGGCGGGTGCGCTGGCCGGTAAAATGAAATATCCCGGTTACGTATGGCAACTATTACCTAATGGAATTTTGCCTCAGATTAAATAAAAATCTGGCGAACAAATGCAAGTTAAGGTAAAATAGTTAAAGTATTGACAATTGTATGTGAAGCGTTACCGTAAATGAAAAACATGCATTTAATCATGCGCTCATGCATCTGGCAGTTAACTACAATAAAAGGGATGTAAATTATGGAGTTATATTTACCTATTGCCCTTTTGGTCATATTGCTGGTTGTACTGCTTGTGCTGAAGAAGCGGCAAAAGGCGGGAACTCATGCCAAAGGCAAAAGTGCTGCCCGTAAAAAACAACCTGCATCTAAACGTAAAAAAGATACAGGGAGCAAGAGTACAGACGCTCAGACTTCACCAGATGGTGAAGAAGCAACAGAATCTTTGCCAGAAGATTGGGACTGGCAGCCAGCACAGCCAGATAGGGCTACCGTTTCTGTTGCTACTGTGGATCACCTAACTGAATATAAGGTTTATAAACAGTTTGGGTACTTCCAAAAAGCAGCTGATTCACTTGCTTCATATCTAGAGCAGAATGCTGCTCAGCAGAGTCCGGCAATGGCCAATACTTTGGTTAATGAGCTGGCTGGGCTGTGCATAGAGGCTAAAAATACAGATAAGCTTGCTGAGGTAATTGATCAGTACCGAAGTTATCTGCAACGGCCTGAACTGGAAAGTCTGATTCGTCAGGGCTTGGCACTAGATGCAAATCATCTGGGTCTGCGCGTATTGGCCGAAGACTTGTTGCAATGGGACGTTAAGGAAACTGAAAAAGAAGTTGGTATCAATCAGGATAAGAAAACAGAAGATACCAGACCGGACGCTGAATCTATCAGTAATACCCCAGATATCACCGAACAACCACGCGAATTACTGGTTGAAGGTAATATGGGTAACTTTAAAATTCGTGGCGACGAGCGTGATGTCCTATTAAGTTTCTCCAAGCCAGAAAACAGCTATGTATTGCTAAAAGAGCAATTGCCCTATGATGCCGCCATCCGCTGTCTGAACAAGGCTATTAAAACGTCTAAAAAACCTGCTGGGCTGATTATTGATGCTTTAGCACTGGATTACCGGCGCAATAATATCAATGTATTTGCACAGCATCTGTGGCGTTTATATTACACATTGGGTCAATATGGTAATGTTATTAAAGAACGTATGCTAGGTTGGGGTTATAGCCTTGGACAGCATCCAATGTTCGATTTGCTTGAGACTAAGCCAAATGAAACTGTACTGCGCGATATTGGGATAACGCAGGGATATTTACCTGTGAATAGCAGTGCACTTAAGGCCAAACGCCTGTCTTTGGTTGATAAGGCATCTTCAGATAATGACGTAGCCGAAACACCTGCAGAGCGTGTATTGCGTGATGTTGAATCGTTACTTACATTTGGTCAGTTTGACGAAGCAACGGATTTGCTTGAGAAATCAGTCCTGCTTTATCCACAGGAGTCACAGCTCTACATTACTTTATTTGACTTGTATGAACGTGCAGAAGAATGGACACGTCTGGAAAAAATGTTACAGGTAATCCGTGCTGAAATTCAGACGCCACCTGAAGAAGTTGTACTGGCTATGAGTCAATTATTGAAACGTATTAACCACGGTGGTGTGCAAAATCAATGATGAACAATTCAATACCCAAAGTAAAAACTGCCTATGTTTTGCTCGTCAATGTGGATGATCGCCAGACAGCCATGTTGCGCATGGCATTTAAAATGTACAATAGTGTCAACTACCAGTTGATTCAGCCTGAGGATAATGTACAACCTGAGCTGATTCTGGTAGATGGTGATACAGCTGATGGTGAAGCGGTATGGCAAAAGGTTAAAAAGAAATATCCTGATGCTGTGGTCGTGTTTTTTGGTCGTAATTCGCCCTCATTCACCGCACCTTATCTGATGAAACCAATCAGATTCGATACTTTGTTTCAGCATCTGCGTAATTTGCAACAGGGCAATGGTGTCTGGCTGGCTGATAATAAAGCTGGGGCACAGCAAGAAGCAGTCAGTGAGAAGACTGTGTCCAATACAACACAACAGGATCACAATGCTGCGGATCATTTGCAGCAGGCTGTAACTGTAGTACGTTTCCAAACGAATGGAACATTGCTGGGCATGGTGCAAAAGCTGGCAAAGCAAAAGGAAGATACTGCAATCCTATTTGAAAACAAGCCTGTATTGATTGTTTTTCCAAGTGTTGAAAAAGTATTGTTGGCAGTTGAGAGTGATGCTTTACAACAGTTGTGTATGCAAACAGATGTTGAATGGCAGACAAAAGCGGTACCTGCATCTGCACCAACCGCACAGTTGCATGACAAAGCTAAACTAACGCTACAGTCCTGTATATGGCAGTTGTCAATCTGGACAGCTCGTGGTCGCCTGATTGATCCTATTACACCCGATACAGTTATCAAACTGAAGGCTTGGCCAAATATGACTCGTATGGCTTATCTGCCAGAGTCTATGCGCTTGTCAGCTTTTCTTGTGCGCACGCCTGTAGCACTTAACACTTTATACAAGTTGTTGCCAGTTTCACTTGAAGATGTATTAAACTATATAGCTGCCACATATTCAATCGGTTCCCTGATTATCGAGCAGCCATTAACGCATTCTGCTGCGCAACAGGAAAAAGAGATGGTTCTGACTCGCAAAGCACCACAGCCTGCTACTAAATCAGCGGCTGGTGCACATACAGCAGAACATAATGAAAGCGATGAAAATAAACCGAAAGGTTTACTGGCACGGTTGATGGGTCGCTTGCGTGGCAATTAATACTTAAGCAGGGAGTAATTATGGTTGAAAATAAAATTATCTTTACCGGCCCAGTTGGGGTGGGAAAAACAACTGCTATCGCTGCATTATCGGATGATCCTCCGGTACAAACTGATGCCAGCGCATCGGATATGACACAAGACAGAAAAGGTCATACTACTGTCGCTATGGACTATGGTGTCATTCGGTTGGATGATCAAACTAAAGTCCATTTATATGGTACACCGGGTCAGGAACGCTTCGATTTCATGTGGAGTATTCTAAGTAAGGGCAGTATGGGCTTGATTCTGCTGTTGGATAACACTCGTCAGAATCCACTGAAAGACCTGAAATTTTTCCTTACTTCTTTTCACGACTTACTAGAAGATGCCCCTGTAGTCGTTGGAGTCACCAAAATGGATTTGAATCCACAGCCAGGAGTGGATGTTTATCAGCAGTATCTGGCGCAACACAATCTCAATGTGCCTGTATTCGAGGTTGATGCCCGTAATGAAAACGATGTCAAACAACTGGTTACTGCTATGCTGTATTCTATTGATCCAGGTTTGGAAGGATAGTCAGTATGGATTCTACATTACAGTTACATCATGATTTATATCCTAAAGTGATGCCTGCGGGTGCATTTTATGCCGTATCTAGCCCAAGTCACAGTGCAAGTCGTATGTTACTGGCCAATATTCTGCAAGCAGATATTAATGCTAAACTAACAGAAGAGCGTCTGAGGCAATGGGCTGAGACAGATGGTGTTCATACTGCCTTAAATTTATTATATCGTTTGCAACGTCTGGAATTCTTATATGGAGAAACTAAACCCAGCTCACAGCTGGTTAAGGTAACTTCTGATGGATTTGAAGATATTCTTGGGCAATTGTCAGACAGCCATAAGGCACTGCTAGTCGATCAGGATGGTTTTTACTTTGCTAATGTCGGTTTTAATCATGAAACAGCCGAAGAAGTGGCTAATCTAGCCAGTGAGGCAACACGACTAACCGAAAAACATAGTCTGCTGATTAAAAATAACCTGAATATTTACAACAATGCTATCGGGATCTGTGATCCTGCTGGCCAGAGTGAATTGACATTCTTCCCCCTATATATTGGGAATACCAAAAATATTTTGGTAACGGCTGGATTGCCATTACTTAACAGTGAAGCTTTCGTCACTATGGTACGTGGCCTGTTTGTATTGGCTGGTGAAGACATTCATGTAGTAAATGAATAAACATCAATAGAAAGACATCAAGATGCAAGAACAATTACTGGTTTCGGTATTAAGTGATTTAAATAGCTCTTCGGCTGACATTACCGCATCTGCTGTAATTTCCTCCGATGGTCTGCCGGTAGCAACCTTGTTACCAAATGGTGTTGATCCAGACCGCGTTGGTGCAATGGCTGCAGCTCTGCTTGCTTTAGGTAACCGTACTTCTCGTGAGTTGCAGTGTGATGAGCTTGAACAAGTTATGGTTAAAGGTAAGCATGGCTACATTCTGCTGATTCAGGCTGGAGATAACAATGTATTGGCTGTCACTGCCAATGAGGGTGCGAAGCTGGGGCTAATTTTATTGGATGCTCGGCGTGCTGCACGCAGTATTGTAGATATCTTACACTAACTGATTATTTCTGAAGAAAACCCTGTTTCTAGCAATTGGACAGGGTTAAAGGATTGTAGTACCCGGAATTAAATTGATGACTGTTTTTCAGCAACAATGTAATTCATAATTTCTTTAATGGGTAATCAATACACTACATGTGTCTTGCTATAAGAATATTTATGCTTTTTAAATAAAAACTGAATTTTCTTATGAATTTTGTTTTATTGATGAAACAGACTCTTTGATTGTTGTCTAAATTGGGTGTATTTGCTGGCAACATTCCTAAGTATGTTTTTATTGATATATTCAACCATATTACTTAGATCACTGTATTCTAATTATAAGATAACAAAGTTAGCTGTAGCATAATCGTCTGATTAAGCAGATACGATTAAACAGATACTGATAATGGGCGAAGGTTAAATGGTTAGCAATATATTAGCATCAATCATAAAAAATTTATTATTAGGTAAATAAGGCTGTAAGGCTGTATTGAATACATTTTGTAACATCTGTTTTAATGCAAATACAATATATTAATAAAATAAACTAATGATAATTCAAATATTTTCTGAATAAAATAATGCAGAAATTAGTCAGGCTATTAAAGAAAAGATAAGTGGATTTGTATAGAATTAATTAATTAATTAATTAGCATGTTCGTGCCAAATAATAAAGTAGTTTGTCATCCGGTAGCAAAAAACCTAAAAACCAGCTTTTAGTAATGTAGTCACAAGCAAAGTAGGTATATTGCTTGCTTATATAGATAAGGCATTGTTTTTTCTTTATCAATAAAAATACCCATCCTATATTTATAGAAAAATATATCCTCAATTCACATGCTATATCTTGTAACAGATATAGATACACTTATTGAAGATAATCCTGATTTGATAAAAGTGCTAACAGATAATATGAATTTCTCTTAATAAACAAATAGAGCGAAGTGGATAGAATAATAGAAGCTATTACCCTTGAAGATTCTGATATGGATATCGGTTTTTTGGATATTATTGATCATATACCCCAAATTTATTTCTTATACGAGCCATATCTAACAACGCCTGAATAGAAAGGTATTACAATTCAATTGATTATAATAATATCTGCCAGCTACATGATGACAAATTATCATATCTTATTAGTTTGAATAAAGAGAAGTTAATTGTTTTTAAAAAATACTGTTGTTTATCATAAACCTCAATATGAAATTGAAAACAAAAATAGATGATATTGGATTGCATAGTTGGCGTGATTAGTGCATTTATCAGTTGTGCTTGCTAAAATATAATCATCAGGATTACAAATAAAGTAAATGAAAATTGCCAAGAAAAAGCCGGTATTACAGCATTTGAACCAGATATTCTGTTTAGATGTTGATAACCGCAGCAGTGCTAATCATGTTCCCGTTGTTAGTCAGTGGCGGCAGTGGATATGGCAAACGTGTAAACACAGTTATAAACGCGCCAATATTGCTATATTGTTATGTGATGAAGAAGAAGCATGCCAGTTCAATTATGATTTTCGACACAAAAATTATGCAACTAATGTGTTAAGTTTCGCGCTTAATGAGGGTGAAGACATGTATTTGCCAGAGAGCGATGGACTTCATGGTGATTTGGTGTTTTGTCCTCAGGTAATTGAAAAAGAAGCCATAGCGCAACATAAACCATTGATGGCACACTATGCTCATTTAACTGTTCACGGAACTTTGCATCTGATGGGTTATGATCATATTGAAGATGATGAGGCTGAAATAATGGAAGCACTTGAAATACGGATACTGCATCAGTTAGGATATGCGAATCCCTATGCACAGGATGAATATTGATTATGGACGAGAGTTCGTCGAAACCCGGATTTTTTGAGCGACTGGTAAATCGTATATCTGGAGAGGCTCCAGATACTGAAGAGGAAGTATTACAAACTTTGCGGGAAGCGCATGAACGGCAGGTTTTTGATGCGGATACTTTACAGTATCTGGAAAACGTACTGGATTTTGCTGATCTGGAGGTGCGTGATGCGATGATAACGCGCAGTCAGATGGATGTGCTTAAAATAGAAGATCCGTTAGATAAAATTATTGCTTATATTATTGATACAACTCATTCGCGCTTTCCCGTGATTGGTGAAGATAAAGATGAAATTCTAGGTATCCTGCATGCTAAGGATTTACTTAAATATTGGGGCAGAGGTGAACATTTTCAGCTAGAACAGATACTGCGTCCGGCTGTGTTTGTTCCTGAGGGGAAATCTCTGAGTACGCTGCTGAAAGAATTTCGTGAGCAACGTAATCATATGGCGATTGTTGTCGACGAATATGGTGGTACATCGGGACTGGTGACATTCGAAGATGTGATAGAACCTATTTTCGGCGATATTGAAGACGAATTTGATGAAGATGATAGTGCCGATAATATCTTGGCTGTATCGGCTGAACGTTTCCGCGTAAATGCCGTAACAGAAATAGAAGACATCAATGTATTTTTCGGTACTGATTATTCTGATGATGAAGTAGATACGATTGGTGGTCTGGTCATTCAAGAATTAGGTCACATGCCGGTACGGGGTGAAAAAATTACCATTGGTAAATTGAATTTCACTGTTGCCAAAGCTGATGCACGGCGTTTACAGACCTTGATGGTAACTGTAAAAAATAATGCTCACTAATATTTAAATACCTGTTATGGTTGTATGTTGAAATACCATTGATCTGATTCAGCTTTTGAAACTACTGCTTTAGCACTGGCAGAAAATGTAGATTCAGGCTGCAAATGCGAGTGTTTGCTGGCTGTG
This sequence comes from Snodgrassella sp., assembly GCF_024103505.1. Taxonomy (NCBI): domain Bacteria; kingdom Pseudomonadati; phylum Pseudomonadota; class Betaproteobacteria; order Neisseriales; family Neisseriaceae; genus Snodgrassella; species Snodgrassella sp. The sequence continues at coordinate 56,692 of NZ_JAGGIJ010000002.1, read as the reverse complement.
GGCTATGGTGATTCAGCAAATTTAATTCGGCTAACTAAAGGCTGTGGAGCTTTATGTGACTAATAAACTGGATATGTCTGTGCAGTATTCTTCTGGTATGAAATGTTATGCTGTTTTAGCAAAGGCATGGGTGTACTGGCCGCTATTATTATTGTCAGCAGCTCTGGTGCCATTTGCTTTTGCTCCTTATTATCATTACTGGCTGTTACCTGTTTTGCTGGCCGTATTACTGCTTTTACAGGCTGCACGTCCACAATGGCGTATTCGTTCTGCCTATCTTTGGGCATTAACGGCATATACAACATTATTGTACTGGATAGACATTGCCTTACATGATATTGCCGGGTTACCACAGTTTTTAGCATGGCCACTAACCATGTTGTTACCGGCCTATCTGGCTATTTATCCGGCTTTGGTATTCTGGTTGTTGGGAAAATTCAGATTTTCCAATACAACCTGTCATGCTGTGATATTACCGCTATTATGGACAGTGGCTGAATTTGTACGCGAACGCGCGCTAACTGGTTTTGGCTGGGGGATTTGGGGATATAGCCAGATAGCAGATTCAGCTTTAGCTGGTTTCGCGCCAGTGGGCGGTATTTTTCTGGTAACACTGGTTACTGTTGCCAGTGGTGCATGGTTAGCAGAACTGTTGCTGGCAACAAAACGTAAAGCAAAGATTGGCTGTGGTGTCAGCCTGATAAGTGTGTGGTTGCTGGGAGCGGTTTTATTACAGTACAACTTTACACAGGCTGATGGTACTCATGCCACAGTGGCGCTGGCACAAGGCAATATTCCACAATCCCTTAAATGGGATGAGCGTTCTTTACAACCCACACTACAGCGCTATCTCGATCAGATAGCCAGTACACGCGCTAATATTGTTATTCTGCCAGAGACGGCTATTCCGGTGATGCGGCAGGATATGCCGCCAGAACAATTGGAAATATTTGCTCATCTTGCGCGGGAGCATGGTTCGGCATTGGCTGCTGGCATTCCCCAATATACTGCAGATGGAAATGGTTACCTGAATTCGGTGGTTAATTTTACAGCCAATACTGCTACAGCCGGTTTACCTTATTATGCTAAAAATCATCTGGTTCCGTTTGGTGAATATATCCCATTACCGCAATTGCTGGGCTGGCTGTATCGCTGGATGGATATGCCACTGGCAGGCTTCTCCAAAGGTGGTTCTGTTCAGACGCCATTACAATTAGCAAATCAGCATGTTGCTTTTAATATCTGCTATGAAGATGGTTTTGGTGATGAATTAATCGCAGCAGCCAAACAAGCCAATTTGCTGGCTAATGTAAGCAATATGGCTTGGTATGGGCACTCACATGCTATGCAGCAGCATTTACAGCAATCACAGGCACGGGCACTGGAAACCGGGCGCTATATGGTGCGTGCCACCAATACGGGTATGACAGCCATTATTAATCCTAAGGGGCAAGTTGTGGCACAGCTAAAACCCGATACTGCGGCCGTATTGGAAGGAAAAATCTCTGGCTATCGGGGGGATACGCCTTATATGTGGCTGGGGAGCAGCTGGCCTTTGGCCTTGATTAGCCTGTTTTTATTGTTAATAATCAACGTGTATGGGCGTTATCGCCATTAAACAAATTGGATTGATGTGTATAATAAATTTTTATAATTGAAATCTGCAAAATACATTATTTTACCCATGATGAACGAATCATAAATAGTAATTGAAGTACATTCATATTTTAATTACAATGATAAATAATCAGCTTAGTTATTGATTAATTGGTTTTCCTGTAACAAACAACGTGTTATTGTGTTGTAACTGGAGTAATTAAAATAACTGGGCACACACAGAAAGGATAGGCATGAATACCGCTTTTGCATTACCCGTGCCGACAGGGCATGGTAGTTTGGAGCAATACATTCATACCGTAAACAATATTCCTATGCTTTCCCCCGAGGAAGAACAGGATTTGGCGGTACGCCAGACCGAAGGGGATCTAGAGGCTGCTAAAAAACTGATTTTGTCTCATTTGCGTGTAGTGGTTTCTATTGCACGTGGTTATGATGGTTATGGCCTGAATCAGGCGGATTTGATTCAGGAGGGCAATATCGGTTTGATGAAAGCGGTAAAACGCTTTCAGCCAAGTCGTGGCGTACGTCTGTTTTCGTTTGCGGTACATTGGATTAAAGCTGAAATTCACGAATTTATTTTACGTAACTGGCGTCTGGTACGCGTAGCTACTACCAAACCTCAGCGCAAGTTGTTTTTCAATTTACGCAGTATGCGTAAATCCATGGCAGCATTGAGTAATAAAGAAGCGCAATCTATTGCCGATGATTTGGGCGTAAAGCTCTCTGAAGTTCTGGAAATGGAACAGCGCATGACCGGCAAAGACATGTCGTTGCTGGCAGAAAATGATGATGAAGATAATTTTGCGCCGATAGACTGGTTAACTGATAGCGCTAACGAGCCAACACAAGTGCTGGCACAACAGGCACATTATGCCTTACAGACTGAAGGCTTGCAGGAAGCACTAGCCAAACTGGACGACCGCAGTCGCCATATTGTTGAAAGTCGCTGGCTGGCAGATGATGGTGGCTTGACCTTGCATGATCTTGCTGGTGAGTATGGGGTATCCGCAGAACGCATTCGCCAGATTGAAGCCAAGGCGATGCAGAAATTACGCGGTTATCTGGCAGAAGCTGAATAATTTAGTTTGAATGAAAAAACTGCATAGATCAGATTTAGCTGGTCTATGCAGTTTTTTTATAGAAGAACAGATACGTTTGGGGTAGTAAGTTCTCTATACTAAAACGGTATGGCGACAAAGCAGAAACATTCTCAATTTTTTTCTGCATCGCGTGATTCTGATGTGATGGTTGTGCTAACTATGAGGTGATTAGATTCTTGCAGTTACACAGCCCAAGCTTTATGTGCCTTGGTAGGCACTATAGTTTTCTTATGGTTTTCTCCGAAGCTGAGCTTTTAAACTCAGCTCAGCAAACATCTGCTTAAGCTTGCGGCCTTCAGTTTCCAGCTCCTTTAAGCGCCACCGTATTTATCGCGCCATTAATAAAAAGCCGAATTCTCCATGCCATATTTACCGCAAATTTTTAATGAGAATACCAACTTCAGCTTCTTTTAAAATAGATACAATCTGATGTTCAGTCATTTTTTCACATTTAAATCCCCTGTGGGCTAACGGAGAAAATTTTCTACTTCGGAGCTGTACTATTTTTAGGGGATAGATAACTTACTGTATTAGCAAAGCGGTAACTATAATCATTTTATTATTGATGGGGTTTGGTTGCTTATTTCTTGATAATGGTAAGTAAATCTTGTGATTTAATATTATGTTTTGCTGTGCTAGCACTTACTATATAAGTTAATAATGATAAGGCTTGATGATGTTTGCATACACGCTGATTTATATCAGCTAAGGTGTTTTTCCTTTTTGGTAAATGTTTTGATTTGAGCCGGTTTATGAAAGATAAAGCTCAGTAGGATTTATCTTTGCTATGTTTAGGTGATGTATGAGCGGCTGTTGTTTAAGTTAGTTGATAGGTGAATTGGTGGCTGTTTAATGTGAAGCCATGCTTCAGATATAAATGATGTAGGTTGTTGCTGTCTGTTGTTACGCTGGAGTTTGCATGAATGCAGGTGCAGTGCTCTTGATGAGCAATTTTTTTCAGTTCGTTTAAGATTGTGAGGATATGGTTGTCGTCGATAGGCTGATGATAGCTGCTCAGGTCTTCAATATTCAGATGTTTTCCTGCTATCAGGGTAGTTTGGATGCGGAAGCCACAAATGGTGGTGGCATTTTGTTTGCCTTCTTCAAATATGCCTAAGAGGCGATAGCCTTCCGCTCGCTGAATCTGTATCAGTTCTTGAAATTGTCCGATACCACGAATATTAGTATGCAGGCGGTGGAGTGCCGGGAATGCTGTGGTATCTTCTTCTGGTGTAAGTTCTCGTAATGCAGTATTGATTGTGTTGGCCGCCGGCTGGTCGGTAACGGTTGTTTGTTGTGTAGAGTTTTCCTGTTTGATTGCGTTTTTTAATGGAATTTGAGTGTGTTGCTGTTCTTCTAATAAGGCTTTGCAATCCAGAACACGTAAGTCATTGTCACGGGCAAAATCCATGAGGAAATTAAAAGCGGTGGCGCTGATCTGTTCGAGTTTGCGATCAACGGCAACACAGCGGATATTGTCTACTAGAATCGGCCGTACCCATTGGTGATAAGACAGACGGTGTCCCTGATCAAAAGAAGACAAAACACCGCATAGTCTTTCAGCCCAGTCACTGGGGCGAAAAGGTTTATTATTATTTGTCATGCCCTGAATAACAATTTCATATGGATTGCAAATTAGCATGTTGGCCTCTTGATAGAAACAAAAGTCTGAATAATGTGTATGTGTTTATTTTGCTGTTAGTGTGTGATTATACCTGATTGTAACTGGTTGATGTATGTCTGCTATGGAGGCTAATTGTCAGATTATGGTTATATTTTTTTATGGGTATAGGTAGTTTTGTAACATCTGTACGTTTTTTTGTGGCTGATGTGATCTGAGCTAAGTTATCGTGGCAGAAGAAATAGGGCACGGGTAAACATTTGTTGTTGTGAATTAATATCCATTATTGATGTTGTTGATTTTTTATTTTATTGGTTGTATTTGCTATGTTTTGCGGCTTGTGCAGGAATTTGGGCAGCTATAGATAATGAGTGGGTTACTGTAAAGTGGAAAACGATACCTCAGTAATTTTGATACATCTTTGCAAATTTAAAGGAAAGATGTATGGTGCATGGAGTTGGTGTTGATTGGTGTAAATCGTGCTACATGGTTAAATTAATCTGGGTAGTTTGCTACTTTGGGATGCGCGGTTGACGGTGGATAGTGGGTTTCGATGAAAGAGGTGTTATATGAAAAAAATCACAGCAATGATTAAACCTTTCAAACTGGATGATGTTCGCGAGGCTTTGGCTGAAATTGGGGTACAGGGAATGACTGTAAGCGAGGTGAAAGGCTTTGGGCGACAAAGGGGGCATACTGAGATTTATCGCGGTGCAGAGTATGAAGTAGATTTTTTACCCAAGATTAAAATTGAAATTGTGCTGGTGGATGAGCTGGTAGAGCGTGCGGTTGAAGCCATTATTGCTAGTGGCAGAACAGGTAAGGTAGGTGATGGCAAGATTTTCGTTTTACCTGTGGAGGAAGTGGTGCGAATCCGTACCGGTGAGACTGGTTCGGCAGCTGTATAGACGATAACTGATCTTCAAGAAAGGAGAGAGAATATGGATCGGATAAGAAAATGGGTGATAGTCGCGGTACTGTTATTGCCATTACCGCTACTGGCTGCTGATCTGGCTGGCTGGTGGCGGCCATTGTCGGAAATAAACGCAGGCAATACGGCGTGGGTAATGACTTCTGCGGTGTTGGTTCTGTTGATGACGGTACCTGGCTTAGCTTTGTTTTATGGTGGCATGGTGCGTAAGAAAAATGTACTGGGCACAATGATGCATAGTTTTACGGTTGCCGCACTGGTAAGTGTATTGTGGATGGTAATAGGCTATTCGTTTGCTTTTACGCCTGGTAATGCATTTATTGGCGGATTTGATCGTTTTATGCTTGATGGTATGGGGTTGGATCAGAACCGAGGAATGACAACTATTGTTAATGGAGACGGTACTGTTCCTGAATCGGTGTTTATGTTTTTTCAAATGACTTTTGCGATTATTTCTACTGCTATTGTGACGGGTGCTTTTGCTGAGCGTTTGAAATTTTCAGCTTTGTTATTGTTTTCTGGTCTCTGGGTAATTTTGGTTTATGCGCCAGTATGTCATTGGGTCTGGGGCGGCGGTTTTATGGCTGATGCGCATACGCCAGTTCTGGATTTTGCCGGTGGGACGGTGGTGCATATTAATGCCGGTGTTGCTGGTCTGGTAGCGGCCTTGGTGATTGGTAAGCGTCTGGGTTTTGGTAAGGATGTGATGGCGCCACACAATATGGTATTAACATTAACTGGTGCTGCTATGTTATGGGTGGGCTGGTTTGGTTTTAATGCTGGTTCGGCCGGTGCTGCGGATGCTTCTGCCGGTATGGCTATGGCTGTTACTCAGGTTGCGGCAGCTTCTGCTGCACTAACATGGATGCTGTGTGAAAAAATGGCTGGACATAAGCCATCTGCTTTAGGTATGGCTTCTGGTGCGGTATCCGGTCTGGTGGGTATTACGCCAGCAGCTGGTTTTGTTGGTCCGCAGGCTGCGCTGGTGATTGGGGTGGTAACGGCTGTTGCTGCCTATTTTGCAGCGGTGTTTTTAAAACGCAGATTTGGCTATGATGATTCGCTTGATGCTTTTGGTATTCATGGTTTTGGCGGTATTGTGGGTTCTGTTTTAACTGGTGTGCTGTTCAGTAATGCCATTTTCGGCGGAGAAGCTACGATTGGTGCGCAGTTGCTGGCACAGATAAAGGATGTGGCTATTACTATTGGGTACAGTGTGATGATGACTTATCTGATTCTTAAGATTGTAGCCATCGTTTGTCGCGGTTTGCGTATTGATCATGATGCTGAACGTGAAGGTATGGATGTGAGTATTCATGGAGAGCGTATTGAATAAAGACAGCTAATTTTTCAGGTTCATTAAAACAAAACTGGCCAGTTATTCAAGCCCGGCCAGTTTTATTTTGTCTGTTCTATTTCTTCTGTCTGAGTATATTTCTCTTTAACGGTATAAATATTGACGTAAAAAACGCAATGCATATTCTACTGCCTGTGCCCGAATCATATCTCTGTTACCGTTAAACTGGTGATGCTTTGCCCAGATGCGTTGCTTGGTTGCCAGTCCGAACCACACAGTACCGACAGGCTTTTCAGCGCTGCCGCCAGTTGGGCCGGCAATACCAGAAACGGAGAGAGCGTAATTTGCCTTGGCATCAATCAGTGCGCCCAGTGCCATTTCGCGCACACATTCTTCACTAACAGCCCCATAGTGACGCAAGGTTGTATCGTTAACGTTCAGTAGTTGTTGTTTGGCCTGATTACTGTAGGTGATATAACCCATATTAAACCAGTTTGAACTGCCCGGCAGGCGGGTCAACTCTGCAGCCAGCAGGCCACTAGTACACGATTCGGCGCAGGTTACGGTATGCCCCAGTGTGTTCAGTTTGGAGGTGATATCAAGTAAGATTTGTGTCATGGTGATGTTTTCTAAAATAGTCAATGAGGCCGTTAGTAGAAGCATCATGGTGTAGCGGGCTGTTGGTGCTTAACTCCGGTTCAATATTTTTGGCCAGAACTTTGCCGTATTCTACGCCCCATTGATCAAATGAGTTAATGCCCCAAATTATGCCCTGTACAAATACTTTATGTTCATACATAGCCAGTAGCATGCCCAGATTAAATGGGTTGATTTCGTCTAATAATAGTGTATTAGAAGGCTGGTTGCCGGGAAATACTTTTTGAGGTGCCATAATATCACGGCTTTTATTGTCCAGATGCATAAGTTCTGCATATGCTTCTGCCAGTGTTTTGCCGTGCATCAATGCTTCAGTTTGGGCAAAGGCATTGGCTGCCAGAACTTTATGCTGGGTACTGATGTGGTAAAAGCTGTTAATCGGAACAATAAAATCAGAAGAAATTAGGCGAGGGCCTTGATGAAGCAGCTGGAAAAAGGCGTGCTGGCAGTTTACGCCTTCTTCACCCCAGATAATGGGACCGGTATCAAAATCTAGTCGTTCACCATAACGACCTACTTGTTTACCATTGCTTTCCATATCCAGTTGTTGCAAGTGTGCAGCCAGACGGCGTAATCCATGATCATAAGGAATAATTGCGTGGCTGGTGGTGGTATAAAAAGTGTGATACCACAGGCCAATCAGGCCAAGTAGGACGGGGATATTGTGTCGTAAAGGCGCATGAAAAAAATGTTCGTCCATTGCTTGCCCACCTGCCAGAAAATTCTGGAAATTTTCTTTACCAATGGCACAAATTACTGGTAGGCCAATAGTAGACCAGACAGAATAGCGGCCTCCTACCCAATCGAACATGGCAAAGATATGTTCCGGAATGATGCCAAAGGTTTGTGCTTTAGCAACGGCACTGGTAATCGCAATAAAATGACGGCTGATATCTGCTTCGCTCATCCCTTGCTGTAAAAACCAGTTGCGCGCGGTCTGCGCATTAAGCAAAGTTTCAGGTGTGGTGAAAGATTTGCTGGCAATAATGAAAACGGTTGTGGCCGGATTAACTGTATCCAGTACCTGCATTAAATTAGCACCATCAACGTTGGCAACATAATGGATATTCAGTCCAGTCTGCTGGAAAGGACGCAATGCCAGTGTGACCATTTCCGGGCCAAGATGGGAACCACCAATGCCAATGTTAATAATATCGGTAATACGCTCACCATGAGCGCCTGTGTATTCACCATTGCGCACTGATTCGGCAAAGCAGTAGGCACGTTCAAGTTCATGATGAATATCAGGTACGATATTATGATCATCAACATATACGACAGCATGTGGTGGTAATCTGAGGGCTGTATGCAGTACTGCACGGTTTTCACTGACATTGATTTTATCGCCACGGCGCATCTTATCTGTCCAGCCACGCACGTCGGCAATATTTGCCAGTTCAATTAATAATGTCAGAGTATCTTCAGTGATACGATTTTTGCTGTAATCGAATAATAGACCGTTTAGTTGTTCATGCATTTGTGCAAAACGATCTGGCTGTTGCCGGAATAAATCGCGCATATGCAAAAAACGGGTACTACGCTGGTGTTGATGCAGTTGTGCCCAAATGGCTGTCTGGTTAATAGGGCAGGATGGGTTCATCATAACTGGATTGGATTTCAGCAAAAAATAATGACGCAGTATACAAAATCAGGCGGATATTGTTAAGAAATGTTCGCGGTAATAGGCCATTTCCTCAATACTTTCTTTGATATCATCCAGAGCCTGATGCGCCCCTTTTTTGCTAACGCCTTTGGCAACGGCAGGATTCCAGCGTTTTGCCAATTCCTTGAGTGTTGATACATCTAGATTACGATAGTGGAAGTAAGCTTCCAGTCGTGGCATGTAGCGCACCATAAAGCGACGATCCTGATGAATGGAGTTGCCACACATTGGTGAAGTTCTTTCTGGTATCCATTTGCTGATAAAGGCCAGTAGTTTTTCTTCAGCCTCGGCTTCGGTCAGGGTAGATGCTTTTACTTTGTCCACCAGACCGGTACGGGTATGGGTAGCCGTATTCCATTTATCCATATGGTCAATAATACTGTCAGGTTGGTGAACAACCAGTACTTCAGACTGTGCCAGTACATTCAGATCGCTATCAGTAATAATCATGGCAACTTCTATAATCCGGTCAGTATCTGGATTTAACCCAGTCATTTCCATGTCCAGCCAAGCAAGATTTTTAGCGTTTTGCATATCTCAATTCTGCTTAATAATAAAATATCATTTTAGCTTTTTTCTGTTGTGGCTGATAGTTTAACCTGATTTTTACCTGTAAATATGCCATCAATTAAGTTGCTGTAATCGTTTTAATAGAAGATAAACTGGAATAGACAAAACAGGAGAGTTTGTATAAAGGCTATCTACAAAGATTATTTTATCAGTTTGAGGTAAGCGGTATTTAGTATTGTCACAAGACAATATTTAGGCAGAATGCATCATTATTAATACTGCTAATTGTGGTGATATTTGTCAGACTATCGACTATTAGGTTACAGCTTTATTAACCAGTAATGGATAAACTCCGCTACAATTATTGTTTTCAAGCATAGTGTATTCTTAATATGGCATTTTATCTTTCTGCCCAAACAGTTTATATGCTGTTTTTACTCTTTTTTGTATGTAGTACATGTGGTCAGCTATATTTGTCTGTGCGCCAGAGCAAGGCTGTGTTGGCGCATCGTGGCCATGTACCAGTGGCCTTTGCACAAAGTGTAACACTGAAAGAGCATCAAAAAGCGGCAGATTATACTTTGGCCAAACAACGTCTGGCACGCTATGAAATTGTGTTTCAGGCATTGTTATTGCTGTTGTTCACCCTTGGCGGTGGGCTGGATTTGCTAACGCGGCTAAGTCGGGTATGGGTACATTATGATATTGCTCAGGGAATGGTGCTTATTGGTTTGTTTGTATTGGTTAATATGATTCTGGGCTGGCCCATGGCTTGGTATCGCAGTTTTCGTCTGGAAGCTAAATTTGGCTTCAACAAAATGACAATGGCCACGTTTTTTGCTGATCAGTTCAAAGGTTGCCTGTTGGCTATTATTGTTGGTTTACCTTTACTGTATATTATCCTGTTGCTGATGTGCACCCTGATTACGGCACACTGGTTTGGCGGTGCTTGGTGGCTGGCTGTGTGGCTGGTATGGGTGATTTTTTCTTTATTACTGATGTGGGCATTTCCCAAATGGATTGCTCCGCTTTTCAATAAATTTGAACCATTAAAAGATGAGATATTACGCACACGAATCGAAAACCTGTTGCAACGCACTGGTTTTCATAGTGACGGTATTTTCGTTATGGATGGTTCCAAACGCAGCGGGCATGGTAATGCTTATTTTACAGGTCTGGGGAAACACAAACGCATTGTATTTTTTGATACTTTGCTGAAAGATATGCAAACAAGCGAAGTTGAGGCAGTTCTGGCGCATGAGTTAGGGCATTTTGCCCACAAACATGTATTCAAACAAATGATTGTCACTTTTATACTGGCGTTGATCGTATTCGCTGTATTAGGCTGGTTATTGCCACAGTCAGGCTTTTATCTTGGTTTGGGTGTACATGAGCCCAGCAATGCTATGGCTTTATTGTTATTTATGCTGGTGCTGCCTGTTTTTACCTTCCCGTTTTCACCCTTGGCTAGTGTATTATCGCGCAAAAATGAATTTGAGGCCGATCGATTTGCGGCAAAGCATGCTAATGGTAATGATTTAATTCTGGCTTTAACCAAACTTTATCGCACTAATGCAGCCAGTCTGGTTAGCGATGTTTGGTATTCGCGCTTTTATGATTCACATCCGGGTGCACGGGAGCGCATTGCTGCATTGCAGACAGCCACAAAGGCAGATTAAGTATGGTGCAGCAAATGAATGAGTTATTGACGGCGCAGATTATCACCAGTTTTGGGCGGCGCTTTATGGTGCGTACACCTGCTGGTAAAACTTACGAAGCCACTACCCGCAAAAAAAGAATTGATTTTGCCTGTGGTGATGAAGTTCTCATCGGGCATATCAATCAGCAGCAGGCTGTGATTGAGGATTGTTTGCCACGACGTAGTCTGCTTTATCGTCAGGATGCCACGCGCAGCAAGCTCATTGCTGCCAATGTAACGCTGATGTTAATCGTACTGGCTGCTGTACCCACTCCAAGTGAATTATTATTACAACGTGCATTGCTGGCCGCAGAAGCGGCAAACATATCACCGCTAATTGTATTAAACAAGGCAGATTTACCTCAGAATGCACAGTGGCTGGAAAAACTGATGTTTTATCAAGATCTAGGTTATAAGGTGATAAATATCAGTGCTTTGTGTGAGGTGGCTGCACTGCGCCAGCATTTGCAGGGGGAATGTGCAATTTTGTTAGGCCAGTCTGGTATGGGTAAATCGACATTAACCAATGCATTGCTGGGCGATGAGCAGGCACGGGTAGGTACCATTTCGGCGGCACTGGATTCCGGCCGTCATACTACCACTCATGCACAGCTGTATGATCTGGACGCATACAGCCAGCTTATCGATTCTCCCGGTTTGCAGGCATTTGGTTTGCATCATTTGCAGGTAAGCGACTTGCTGCATTATTTCCCCGATATGCGCCAATATATTGGGCAGTGCCGTTTTCATAACTGCACTCATCGGCAGGAACCAGACTGTGCCCTTAAGTTGGCTGTGGCCGATGGAAAACTGAAACCAGAGCGGCTGCAATTTCTGCAAAATATCACTAATGAATTAACTAAATAAAAGTTTGTTAAAAGAAAAAGTAAACTGGTATCAAATGTATATAAATGGCGGAAATATCTAAAAAATACACAAGCCGTCATATGTAAAGCATAGGCGTTGTTTTTTTGTCTAAAAATCCGTGCTTTATTGGCATAAAAATTGATTCATGCAGAATAAACATGATACTATCGCCATCTTGCCGATTTTATGTCGGCAAGATTCTTTATTTGTGCGAGGCCAATCAATCGTAATTGGTCCCTTTATAAAAGGAAATAACTATGACTTTAGGTCTGGTTGGGCGCAAAGTAGGCATGACGCGTGTGTTCGATGAGAACGGCGCTTCAGTTCCGGTAACTGTACTGGATATGTCTGCTAATCGCGTCACTCAACTCAAATCCGAAGCTACCGACGGCTACACTGCCGTACAGGTGACTTTCGGTCAGAAAAAAGCCAATCGCGTAAGCAAGGCGCAGGCAGGTCACTTTGCCAAAGCTGGTGTTGAAGCTGGTCGAGGCTTAGTAGAATTTGCTGTTTCTGAAGAAAAATTGGCTGAATTGTCTGTTGGTGCTGAAATTAATGTCGGCATTTTTGCAGCAGGTCAGTTGATTGATGTCACTGGTACCAGCAAGGGTAAAGGCTTTTCTGGCACCATCAAACGTCACAATTTTGGTTCTCAACGTGCTTCTCACGGTAACTCCCGTTCTCATCGCGTACCAGGTTCAACCGGTATGGCACAGGATCCGGGTCGCGTATTCCCAGGTAAACGTATGGCTGGTCAGTACGGCAACGTTAAATCCACCATTCAGAATCTGGAAATCGTACGCGTAGATACCGAACGTCAGCTGTTGCTGGTGAAAGGTGCAGTGCCCGGTGCGGTTAACAGCGACGTTGTCGTGCGTCCGAGCGTGAAGGTAGGTGCGTAATGGAACTGAAATTAATTGATGCCCAAGGTCAGGTAGCAGGTGCTGTTGCTGCTTCTGATGCATTGTTTGCACGTGAATACAATGAAGATCTGGTTCACCAGCTGGTTACTGCTTTTCTGGCTAATGCCCGCTCCGGTAACCGTTCACAGTTGACTCGTGCCGAAGTAAAACATTCCACTAAAAAACCATGGCGTCAGAAAGGAACTGGCCGTGCCCGTTCTGGTATGACATCTTCTCCGCTGTGGCGCAGTGGTGGTCGTGCGTTCCCAAATAAACCAGATGAAAATTTTACCCAGAAAGTAAATCGTAAGATGTACCGTGCAGGTATGGCGGCTATCTTGTCTCAGCTGGTACGTGACGAACGCCTGTTTGTTATTGATGAATTATCTGCTGCTACGCCGAAAACCAAGGCATTTGCCGAACAGGTAAAAAATCTGGGTATGGAACAAGTCTTGTTCATCACCAAACAGCTGGATGAAAACGTATACTTGTCTAGCCGCAACCTGCCGAATGTATTGGTTTTAGAAGCACAACAAACTGATCCGTACAATCTGTTACGCTTTAAGAAAGTAGTGCTTACCAAAGCAGCAGTTGCACAACTTGAGGAGCAATGGGTATGAATCAACAACGTTTAATGCAAGTGCTCTTGGCTCCTGTTGTGACTGAAAAAAGCAACATGCTGGCTGAAAAACGCAACCAGATGACGTTTAAAGTATTGCCAAATGCCACCAAGCAGGAAATCAAAGCTGCTGTGGAGGTGTTATTTAATGTGAAAGTGGATTCTGTAGCCACTACCATCATTAAAGGTAAAAATAAACGTTTTGGCCGTACCATCGGTAAGCGCAGTGATGTGAAAAAAGCTTATGTCAGCCTGGCGGCTGGTCAGGAGCTGGATATCGAATCTGCTGCCGCTTCTGCAGATAAGGAATAAGCACTATGGCTATTGTTAAAATGAAGCCGACTTCTGCTGGCCGTCGCGGCATGGTACGCGTGGTAACAGAAGGTTTGCACAAAGGTGCGCCATATGCACCATTATTGGAAAAACAATCTTCAACCGCTGGTCGTAACCACGGTGGACGGATTACCACTCGTCATAAAGGTGGTGGCCATAAACACCATTACCGTGTTGTAGACTTCAAACGTAACGATAAAGACGGTATTGCTGCCAAAGTAGAACGTATTGAGTATGACCCAAACCGTACTGCACACATTGCTCTGTTGTGCTTTACAGATGGTGAACGCCGTTACATCATTGCTCCACGCAATGTGCAAGTAGGTGCTGTGCTGGTTTCCGGTTCTGAAGCTGCGATTAAGGCTGGTAATAATCTGCCAATTCGCAATATTCCGGTTGGTACAACGCTCCACTGTATCGAAATGAAACCAGGTAAAGGTGCACAGATTGCCCGCTCAGCTGGCGCATCTGCCGTACTGTTGGCTAAAGAAGGTGTATATGCCCAGCTGCGTCTGCGTTCTGGTGAAGTACGTAAAATCCATGTTGACTGCCGTGCCACTATTGGCGAAGTAGGCAACGAAGAACAAAGCCTGCAAAAACTGGGTAAAGCCGGTGCTAAACGCTGGCGCGGTATCCGACCTACTGTACGTGGTGTGGTAATGAACCCGGTTGATCACCCACATGGTGGTGGTGAAGGTCGTACTGGTGAAGCTCGTGAACCTGTTAGTCCATGGGGTACACCGACCAAAGGTTATCGTACTCGTCGTAATAAACGCACGAACAATATGATTGTTCGCCGCCGTTACTCAAATAAAGGTTAACTGATATGGCTCGTTCATTAAAAAAAGGCCCATATGTCGACCTGCATTTACTGAAAAAAGTCGATGCGGCTCGTGCTACTAACGACAAGCGCCCGATTAAAACCTGGTCACGTCGTTCCACTATTCTGCCTGATTTTATCGGTTTGACCATTGCTGTACACAACGGCCGTACCCACGTGCCAGTTTTTATCAGCGACAATATGGTTGGCCACAAATTAGGTGAGTTCTCATTGACCCGTACCTTCAAAGGCCATCTGGCTGATAAGAAGGCTAAAAAATAAGGGATAAAACATGAGAGTTAGTGCACAACATAAAAATGCCCGCATTTCTGCGCAAAAAGCCCGTCTGGTTGCTGATCTGGTGCGTGGCAAAGATATTGCCCAAGCGTTGAATATTCTGACATTCAGCCCGAAAAAAGGTGCTGAGTTGATCAAAAAGGTACTGGAATCTGCTGTGGCTAATGCCGAGCATAACGAAGGTGCCGATATCGACGAATTGAAAGTGGTTACCATCTATGTCGACAAAGGCCCAAGTCTGAAACGTTTTCAGGCACGCGCTAAAGGTCGTGGTAATCGCATCGAGAAACAAACTTGTCACATCAACGTGATTGTGGGCAACTAAGGAAAAGCGATGGGACAAAAAATTAACCCTACAGGCTTTCGCCTGGCAGTGAATAAAGATTGGTCTTCCAAGTGGTTTGCCAAAAGTGGCGACTTTTCCAAAGTGCTGAAAGAAGATATCGACGTACGTAATTTTTTGCGTAAACGTCTGGCTAATGCTTCTGTTGGTCGTGTTGTAATTGAACGTCCGGCTAAATCTGCACGTATTACCATTTATAGTGCTCGTCCAGGGATTGTAATTGGTAAAAAAGGCGAAGACATTGAAGTATTAAAACGTGATTTGCAGAAAATCATGGGTGTACCGGTGCATGTCAACATCGAAGAAATCCGCAAACCGGAAATCGATGCGCAAATCATTGCCGACAATATCGCTGCACAGCTGGAAAAACGTGTAATGTTTCGCCGTGCCATGAAACGCGCTATGCAAAATGCCATGCGCGTTGGTGCTAAAGGCATTAAAATCATGTCTTCTGGTCGTTTGAACGGTATCGAAATTGCTCGCACCGAGTGGTATCGTGAAGGTCGTGTACCCTTGCATACCCTGCGTGCCAATGTTGACTACGCAACTAGCGAAGCCAAAACTACATATGGCATCATCGGTATCAAAGTCTGGGTTTACAAAGGTGAATTGACACCGGGTGAAATTCAGGCTAAGCCGGAACAGGACAAGAAACACAGCAGAAAGGCAGGTGGTCGAAATGCTGCAGCCAACTAGAATGAAATACCGCAAACAGCAAAAAGGCCGCAACACCGGTATTGCTACTCGTGGCAATAAAGTTAGCTTTGGTGATTTTGGTCTGAAAGCTGTGGGTCGTGGTCGTCTGACTGCGCGCCAGATTGAGGCAGCACGTCGTGCGATGACACGTCACATTAAACGTGGTGGTCGTATCTGGATTCGTGTATTCCCAGATAAACCTATCACTGAAAAACCAATTCAGGTGCGTATGGGTGGCGGTAAAGGTAATGTGGAATATTACATTGCCGAAATCCAGCCGGGCAAAATGCTCTACGAAATGGACGGTGTAGATGAAACTTTGGCACGTCAGGCTTTTGAGCTGGCTGCTGCCAAATTGCCGATTCAGACCGTATTTGTTAAACGCCAGGTAGGTCAATAATGAAAACCAGTGAATTGAAAGACAAATCTGTTGAGCAGTTAAACGAAGAACTGGTTGGTCTGTTGAAAGCGCAGTTTGGATTGCGTATGCAGCATGCCACCGGCCAGCTGGGTAAGAACAGTGAGCTGAAAAAAGTGCGTCGTAATATTGCTCGTGTAAAAACCATTTTGCACCAGAAGGATGGTGAATGATGACTGAAGCTAAAAACGTACGTACTTTGCAGGGCAAAGTCGTGAGCGACAAAATGGATAAAACCGTAACCGTATTGGTAGAACGTAAGGTAAAACATCCGCTGTATGGCAAAGTGATTCGCCGTTCTACCAAAATCCATGCACACGATGAGCAGAACCAATATGGTATTGGTGACGTTGTTGTCATTTCTGAAGGTCGCCCATTGTCAAAAACCAAAAGCTGGGTTGTAACAGAGCTGATTGAAAAAGCGCGCAATGTGTAATTAACACAACAATGTGCTTCAATTAGGGAACGAAGTCTTGCGACAATCAGATATTGTCTGTAAACTTCGTTCCTTAACTTTCAGTTTCTTGAAAGTGTCCGGCACTCGCCGGAGCTCTCCCTTCGGGACCCAAGACTGGTTTACTAGAACCGTTAATGGTTTCAAATAGCTTTAAGTGTTATCAGGCTAATTGAAAGCGGTAAATTAAGTTGGATTTTAAAAGGTAATAACATGATTCAAATGCAGACCATCTTAGATGTGGCTGACAACTCTGGTGCGCGCCGTGTAATGTGCATCAAAGTATTAGGTGGATCTAAGCGTCGCTACGCATCTGTAGGCGACATTATCAAAGTGGCCGTAAAAGACGCAGCTCCTCGTGGCCGCGTTAAAAAAGGCGACGTATATAACGCTGTAGTAGTACGTACAGCTAAAGGCGTGCGCCGGAACGATGGCGCGCTAATCAAATTTGATAACAATGCAGCCGTGCTGTTGAATACCAAACTGGAACCTATTGGTACCCGTATTTTTGGCCCGGTAACCCGTGAGCTACGTACTGAGCGATTCATGAAAATCGTTTCATTGGCTCCTGAAGTACTGTAAGTGTGAGGTTGCAATGAAAAAGATTAAGACTGGTGATCAAGTGATCGTCATTGCCGGTAAAGATAAGGGCAAACAGGGTAAAGTAGTGCGTGTTCTGGGTGAAAAAGTGATCGTTGACGGTGTTAACCGTGTTAAACGTCATCAAAAACCTAACCCCATGCGTGGGATTGAAGGTGGTGTAATTACCAAAGATGCGCCATTGGCTATTTCCAATGTAGCAATTTTCAATCCGGAAACCCAAAAAGCTGACCGCGTAGGTATCAAGGTAGAAACAGTAGACGGAAAAGTAGTACGCACCCGTGTATACAAATCTACCGGTGCCGCCGTGGGAGCTTAAGGAGTAATCAATGGCTCGTTTAAAAGACTTTTATAACACCACTGTTGTTCCTGAGTTGACCAAACAATTCGGTTACAAATCTATCATGGAAGTACCGCGTATTGAAAAAATCACCCTGAACATGGGTGTAGGTGAAGCGGTTGCTGATAAAAAAGTAATGGAGCATGCGGTTGGTGATCTGGAAAAAATTGCAGGTCAGAAACCGGTTGTAACTGTAGCACGCAAGTCAATCGCTGGTTTTAAAATTCGCGATAACTACCCAATCGGCTGTAAGGTAACCTTACGTCGCGACCGTATGTATGAGTTTCTGGATCGCCTGATTGCTATTGCCCTGCCACGTGTGCGTGACTTTCGTGGTGTGAATGGTAAATCATTCGATGGCCGTGGTAACTACAACATGGGTGTGCGTGAACAAATTATTTTCCCGGAAATTGAATACGATAAAATTGATGCTTTGCGTGGTTTGAATATTACCATTACCACAACTGCTAAAACTGATGCAGAAGCAAAAGCACTGCTGTCTCTGTTCAAATTTCCGTTTAAGGGTTAATTATGGCTAAGAAAGCACTTATTAATCGTGAGCTGAAGCGTGAAGCTTTGGCAAAAAAATATGCTGCCAAACGCGAAGCCATTTTCGCTATCATCAACGATGCCAATGCGACTGATGAAGAGCATTTTCAGGCACGTCTGAAGTTACAGGCTATTCCGCGTAATGCTGCTCCGATTCGTCAACGTCGTCGCTGCGCTTTGACTGGTCGTCCGCGTGGTAATTTCCGTAAATTCGGCTTGGCCCGTACCAAAATCCGTGAAATCGCCATGCGTGGTGAAATTCCGGGCGTAATCAAAGCCAGCTGGTAATAGGAGTATAAAATATGAGTATGCATGATCCTATTTCCGATATGTTGACCCGTATTCGCAACGCTCAGCGTGCGAATAAAGCTTCTGTAAGCATGCCTTCTTCCAAGTTAAAAGTGGCCATTGCCAAAGTTCTGAAAGAAGAAGGTTATATAGAAGACTTCGTTGTATCTGCTGAAATCAAGGCGACATTGGAAATACAATTGAAATACTATGCTGGTCAGCCTGTGATTGAGCGCATTCAACGCGTATCACGTCCTGGTCTGCGTGTGTATAAGGGTTCCAACGACATTCCTTCTGTAATGAATGGTCTGGGCGTTGTGATTGTAAGCACTTCTAAAGGCGTAATGACTGACCGTAAAGCCCGTGCCAATGGTATTGGTGGTGAGTTGTTGTGCGTGGTTGCCTAAGGGGAAAACATGTCTCGAATTGCAAAACATCCGGTAGTAGTTCCGGCTGGCGTTGACGTTAAGTTTTCTCCAGAGGCTATTATTGTTAAAGGTAAAAACGGCGAATTATCTTTGCATCAGCATGCAGAAGTGAATGTGGCATTGACTGATGGGCAGTTGGTTGTTACCGCTAATGACAACAGTTCTAAAGCAAATGCTTTATCTGGTACGGTACGCGCGTTATTGCACAACATGGTCGTAGGTGTAAGCAGTGGTTTTGAGAAAAAACTGCAACTGATTGGTGTAGGTTATCGCGCTCAAGCCCAAGGTAAAGTATTGAATCTTTCTTTAGGTTATTCTCATCCAATTAATTATGAATTGCCAGAAGGCATCACTGCCACAACTCCTTCAGCTACCGAAGTAATTATCGCTGGTGCTGATAAGCAGGTAGTAGGGCAGGTGGCCGCTGAAATTCGTGGATTCCGTCCACCAGAGCCTTATAAAGGTAAAGGTGTACGTTATGCTGATGAGCGTGTCGTTATCAAAGAAACCAAGAAAAAATAATTGAGGCTCACTGATGGATAAAAATGTAGCAAGACTGCGTCGTGCACGTAAAACCCGTGCCAAAATTGCAGCTCTGAACAAAGTGAGATTGTGCGTTTTCCGCACCAATAATCACATTTATGCCCAGGTTATTAGCGCAGAAGGTGACAAAGTATTAGCTCAGGCTTCTACTCTGGAAGCTGATGTGCGTTCCAGCATCAAATACGGCAGCAACGTTGACGCTGCTGTAGTAGTTGGTAAACGCATTGCTGAGAAAGCCAAAGCAGCTGGCATTGAGGCGGTAGCATTTGACCGTTCAGGTTTTCAATACCATGGTCGTGTCAAAGCGTTGGCTGAGGCAGCCCGTGAAAACGGCTTGAGCTTCTAATAAACTGGAGACCAGAAATATGGCAAAACACGAAACTGAAGAACGCGGTGACGGCCTGATCGAAAAGATGGTTGCCGTAAACCGTGTGACTAAAGTGGTTAAAGGTGGCCGCATCATGGCTTTCTCGGCTTTAACCGTGGTTGGTGACGGCGATGGTCGTATCGGTATGGGTAAAGGTAAATCCAAAGAAGTACCTGTAGCTGTACAGAAAGCTATGGATCAAGCCCGTCGTAATATGATTAAAGTACCATTGAATGGTAGTACTATTCACCATGAAGTAATCGGACGTCATGGCGCTACTCGCGTATTTATGCAACCTGCCAAAGAAGGTAATGGTGTGAAAGCTGGTGGCCCAATGCGCTTAGTATTTGATGCTATGGGTATTCATAATATTTCAGCTAAAGTACATGGTTCAACTAATCCGTACAATATTGTACGTGCAACGTTGGATGGTTTGTCTAAACTGTATACGCCTGCTGAGATTGCTGCCAAACGTGGCCTGACCGTAGAAGAAATTTTAGGAGCAGATCATGAGTGAGCAAAAAACCATTCGTATTACATTGGCTAAAAGCCTGATCGGTACTATTGCTGCTCATCGTGCCTGTGCGCGTGGCTTAGGTTTACGTCACCGTGAACATACCGTTGAAGTGCTTGATACCCCCGAAAATCGTGGCATGATCAACAAAATCAGCTACCTTTTGAAAGTGGAGAAGTAACATGCTTTTGAATACCATTCAACCAGCTGTAGGTGCCAAACATGCGGCTCGCCGTGTGGGTCGTGGTATCGGCAGTGGTTTGGGCAAAACTTGTGGCCGTGGTCACAAGGGGCAGAAAAGCCGTAAAGGTGGTTATCATAAAGTTGGTTTCGAAGGTGGTCAGATGCCTTTGCAGCGTCGTCTACCGAAACGTGGCTTTAAATCTTTAACTGCCGGTTTTAATGCTGAAGTGCGTTTAGATGATCTGGCTAAAGTTGCAGTTAGCGAAATAGATGTTTTGGTACTAAAACAAGCTGGACTAGTGCCTGCTACTGCTTTAAATGTTAAAATCATTGCATCGGGCAGTATTGATAAGGCGGTAACTTTAAATGGTATTAAAGCCACCAAAGGTGCGCAACAGGCCATTGAAGCTGCCGGTGGTAAAGTAGCAGAATAAGGCAAGGAATCAAGTGGCTAATCCGCAATCCGCAACAGGACTTTCAAAGTTCGGTGATTTAAAAAATCGTCTGATGTTTTTACTTGGTGCGTTGGTTGTATTCCGCATCGGTTCGCATATACCAGTGCCCGGTGTGGATGGTGCTGCTTTGACCAAACTGTATGAAAGTGCCGGCGGAGGCATATTAAGCATGCTTAATATGTTTTCCGGCGGTTCGTTGCAACGATTCAGTATCTTTGCAATAGGTGTGATGCCTTATATTTCAGCGTCAATTATTGTCCAACTAGCTTCTGAAATTATTCCTGCCTTGAAAGCACTTAAAAAGGAGGGAGAAGCTGGGCGCCGTACTTTGACCAAATATACGCGTTATGGCACCGTTTTGCTGGCTACCTTGCAAAGTTTTGGAGCTGCCGCATTTGTTTATCAGCAGAATGTTGTAGTATCCAGCCAATTTGAATTTTATTTTTCAACCATGGTCTGTCTGGTTACCGGAACTATGTTTTTAATGTGGTTGGGTGAACAGATTACTGAACGTGGTATTGGTAATGGCATTTCGCTGATTATTACTGCCGGTATTGCAGCCAGTCTGCCTGCCGGTATTGGTCGCTTGTTAACATTAACTAGTCAGGGATCTATCAGTTATCTGATGGCTGTTGCCTTGATCGTGGGTGCTTTAGCATTAATATATGCAGTTGTGTATATAGAGAGTGCACAGCGTAAAGTACCAGTGCAATATGCTAAGCGACAAGTTGGTAATCGCATTATGCAAGCGCAAAATTCCCATTTACCATTTAAATTGAATATGGCTGGGGTTATTCCGCCGATTTTTGCATCCAGCATTATTTTGTTTCCGTCTACTCTGCTAAGCTGGTTTGGTTCGGCAAATCAGGATGGATGGCTACAGAAACTGGCCAGTTTGTTACAGCATGGTCAGCCTGTTTATATTTTGCTATTTGCAGCTACTATTATCTTCTTTTGTTATTTCTATACGGCTCTTGTATTTAATCCAAGAGAAATGGCAGAAAATCTGAAGAAAAGTGGTGCTTTCGTGCCGGGTATTCGCCCTGGTGAACAAACCAGCCGTTATCTGGAGAGAGTTGTATTGCGCTTGACTTTTTGGGGCGCAATTTATATAGCTATCGTGTGCCTGATTCCAGAAGTACTAACTTCTGCGATGAATGTACCTTTCTACCTAGGTGGCACCTCACTACTTATTCTGGTGGTGGTGACCATGGATTTTAAAACGCAAATTGCTTCATATGTTATGAGTAGTCAGTACGAACATTTAATGAAGCGTTCTGCGATGAAATCATTATCATCACGTCGTTAAGTATTATGGCTAAAGAAGATACCATACAAATGCAGGGTGAAATCCTTGAAACCCTGCCCAACGCAACTTTTAAAGTTAAACTTGAAAACGATCACGTTGTTTTAGGTCATATTTCTGGGAAAATGCGTATGCACTATATTCGCATTTCTCCTGGAGATAAAGTGACTGTTGAATTGACTCCGTACGATTTGACTCGTGCTCGCATCGTTTTCCGCGCCCGCTAAGAGTAGAAAGGAAATAATATGCGCGTTCAGCCATCGGTAAAAAAAATTTGCCGCAATTGTAAAATCATTCGTCGCAACCGTGTTGTACGTGTGATTTGTACTGACCCTCGTCATAAACAACGTCAAGGCTAATTGGATAACCATAAGTCTTTGTGTTATAGTGACAGACTTTTTGCCCTAAGGAAAAAATATGGCTCGTATTGCAGGGGTAAATATCCCTAACAATGCCCATATCGTAATTGGCCTTCAGGCTATTTATGGTATTGGTTCGTCTCGCGCTAAACTGGTTTGCGAAGCTGCCGGCGTTGTGCCGAGCACTAAAGTAAAAGATTTGGACGAGGCTCAACTTGATGCTTTACGTGAACAGATTGCCAAATACCATGTAGAAGGTGATTTGCGTCGTGAAGTGACCATGAACATCAAACGTTTGATGGACATGGGCTGTTATCGTGGTCTGCGTCATCGCCGTGGTTTACCCTGTCGTGGTCAGCGTACTCGTACCAATGCACGTACGCGTAAAGGTCCGCGTAAGGCGATTGCAGGCAAGAAATAATTGATAAGGAACAATAATGGCTAAAGCAAACACAGCTCGTGTGCGCAAGAAAGTACGTAAATCTGTAAGTGAAGGTATTGTGCATGTACATGCATCTTTTAATAATACCATCATTACTATCACTGATCGTCAGGGCAATGCATTATCTTGGGCTACCTCTGGCGGTGCTGGTTTTAAAGGTTCACGTAAGAGCACACCATTTGCCGCTCAGGTTGCGGCTGAAGCAGCTGGTAAAGTTGCCCAAGAGTATGGCGTAAAAAATCTGGAAGTTCGTATTAAGGGGCCGGGTCCTGGTCGCGAATCTTCTGTACGTGCGCTCAACGCTCTTGGTTTTAAGATTACCAGTATTACAGACGTTACACCATTGCCACACAATGGTTGTCGGCCACCAAAAAAACGTCGTATCTAACAGGAGTATTTGAGTATGGCACGTTATACCGGCCCGAAATGTAAATTAGCCCGTCGTGAGGGCACTGATCTGTTCCTGAAGAGTGCACGTCGCTCTCTGGATTCTAAATGTAAATTGGACTCTGCTCCTGGCCAGCATGGTGCGAAAAAACCGCGTTTATCTGGTTATGGTTTGCAATTGCGTGAGAAACAGAAAATCCGCCGTATTTACGGTGTTTTAGAACGTCAGTTTCGCCGTTATTTTGCTGAAGCAGCCCGTCGTAAAGGTTCGACTGGTGAACTGCTGCTTCAGTTGTTGGAATCTCGTTTAGATAATGTGGTATACCGCATGGGTTTTGGTTCTACCCGCGCTGAGGCTCGTCAGTTGGTATCTCACAAAGCCATTACCGTGAACGGTCAGGTTGTGAACATTCCTTCTTTTCAGGTAAAAGCTGGTGATGTTGTTGCTGTTCGCGAAAAAGCCAAAAAACAGGTGCGCATTCAGGAAGCATTCAGTTTGGCCAGTCAGATTGGTTTGCCAAGCTGGGTTTCCGTTGAAGAGGGCAAACTGGAAGGTGTTTTCAAAAACATGCCAGATCGCACTGAATTGAGTGGCGATATTAATGAACAGCTGGTGGTAGAGTTTTACTCTAAATAAAGCTGGTTAAGTGAGGACAGTTAAATGCAAAACACATCCGAATTCTTGAAGCCACGTCAAATTGACGTTGACACCTTGTCTGCAACCCGTGCCAAAGTGTCTATGGAGCCTTTTGAACGTGGTTTCGGCCATACGTTGGGTAATGCTTTGCGTCGTATCTTACTGTCATCAATGAATGGTTATGCGTCGACAGAAGTAACGATTGAAGGCGTATTGCATGAATACTCTACGCTTGACAGCGTACAGGAGGATGTTGTTGATATCCTGCTGAATCTGAAGGGCGTAGTATTCAAGGTGCATGGCCGCACAGAGGTAACTTTAAGTCTGAAAAAATCAGGTGCAGGTGTTGTTACTGCTGCTGATATAGAGTTACCACACGATGTCGAAATTGTTAACCCTGATTATGTTATTTGCCATCTTTCTGAAGGTGGTAGTATTAATATGGAAATTAAGGTTGAACAAGGTCGAGGTTATGAATCTGTGTCAGGACGTCGAAATAAAGACGACCACAAACGTATCGGCGCTATTCAACTAGATGCAAGCTTTTCGCCTATCAGTCGTGTTAGCTTTGAAGTGGAACCCGCTCGTGTAGAGCAGCGTACTGATTTAGACCGCTTGGTTCTGGATATTGAAACCAATGGTGCTATTGATCCAGAAGAAGCGGTTCGCAGTGCGGCCTGTATTTTAATTGACCAGATGTCAATTTTTGCCGATTTACAGGGTACTCCGGTTGCGGTGGTGGAAGAAAAAGAACCACCAATTGATCCGATTTTGCTTCGTCCAGTTGATGATCTGGAGTTGACTGTTCGTTCAGCAAACTGCTTGAAAGCTGAAGATATTTACTATATTGGCGATTTGATTCAACGCACAGAGACTGAATTATTGAAAACCCCGAATTTGGGTAGAAAATCTCTGAACGAAATCAAGGAAGTTTTGGCTTCCAAAGGTTTGACGTTGGGTTCAAAACTAGAAGCCTGGCCACCGGCCAGTCTGGAAAAGCCTCAAGTTTGATGATTAAAGGATAATGACATGCGTCATCGTAATGGTAACCGCAAATTAAACCGCACCAGTAGTCACCGTGCTGCTATGTTGCGTAATATGGCCAATTCTTTGTTGACTCACGAAGCAATTGTAACTACCTTGCCTAAAGCAAAAGAGTTACGTCGTGTAGCTGAACCATTGATTACTTTAGGTAAAAAGCCTTCATTGGCTAATCATCGTTTAGCTTTTAATCGTACGCGTGATCGTGACGTTGTGGTGAAACTTTTTAATGAGT
Source organism: Snodgrassella sp. (assembly GCF_024103505.1). NCBI lineage: Bacteria > Pseudomonadati > Pseudomonadota > Betaproteobacteria > Neisseriales > Neisseriaceae > Snodgrassella > Snodgrassella sp. Next base: position 31,171 of record NZ_JAGGIJ010000002.1, on the reverse strand, counting down.
TAGGCCCGCGCTTTGCTAATCGTAATGGTGGCTATCTGCGCATATTGAAGTATGGTTTTCGTAAGGGTGATAATGCTCCACTAGCTTTAGTTGAGTTAGTTGAGAAAGCTCCTGAAACACAAGCTGTAGCTGAGTAATCAGGCTACACAGACAAGCCAGCCGTTGGGCTGGCTTGTTTCATTTTGATGTTTTGTTTCCCTCTATGCTTGATGGCTTTGATACTTTTCTTTTTTAATTTGTGCATTTGGACTTATGTTTAATATTGTTGCTTTATCAATTCAATGTATTCGCTGGTAAGTAATATATGCGAATAATATTAAATGTTATGTAGTCGTTAGTTTTAATTCGGTGGCCAAAGCACGCAATTTTATAAAGTTTAGTTGATGGCTTGTTGTTTGGGTTTTCTTTTAAGGTATATCAGTATGTGGATTTTACGTTGAAATTTGTTGTAAGTATTGATTATGAGCTGTCTTTAACTAAAAACTAAGTATGATTTCAATTTAATTGTATTTCTTGAAATTTAGCAGGGTACTTTTGTTTAAATTGATGTTTATATGCTGATTATTTAGTTGCCTAGCTTTTAAAAGACTTTTTTGCTTTGTAAGCTGTTAGTTATTTGTCTTCTGCGTATAATTATTGCCTGTAAGGTGACCTTCATTGTTATTTAAGGAGAAAACATGAAGTATTTGCGTTTGGCGTTATGTGGTTTGATTTTCTTTACCTCTTCGTTTGTATGGGCTAGTCGTGTTTTACCTAATGATGTTCGTATTGTTGTGATGAAGAGTGCTGAAGGACAGCAGGTGGTGCTGGGTACGGCGAAAAAAGCTTGGTTACGCACTTTAAGTCTGGGTTTAATGAAAGGTAATAAAACATTTCAGTTAAGCAAAGTAGTCCGAGTACATGATACTAGTAATCGTTTTGTTACTTACAATACTTTATATCGGTTTAAGAATATACCTATAGCAGTACGATTTGATAAGGCAAATCAGATTCAGGAAATCTGGATATTGACGGATGAGGAGCGGGATGCATTGGTTCGTCCGAATAACCCTCAGGTTGATTAATATTGTTAGGTGATATGAAAAAAGTATTTATACGAACTTTTGGTTGTCAAATGAATGAGTATGACAGTGAAAAAATGCTGTCTGTACTGGCTGAAGGGCAACCATTAGAACGCACTGACCGAGCCGAAGATGCGGATATTATTCTTTTTAATACCTGCTCAGTGCGAGAAAAAGCTCAGGAAAAAGTATTTTCAGATTTAGGGCGCATCAGGCCTTTAAAAGCTAAGAATCCGGATTTGATTATCGGGGTTGGCGGTTGTGTTGCTTCACAGGAAGGTGAAGCAATTATTCAGCGTGCGCCTTATGTAGATGTGGTATTTGGTCCGCAGACTTTACATCGTTTGCCGAAGATGATTCAGGATAAGGAAACCAGTGGTCTGTCTCAAGTAGACATTTCTTTTCCGGAAATTGAAAAGTTTGATCATCTGCCACCTGCACGGGTTGAAGGTGGTGCAGCATTTGTCTCGATTATGGAAGGCTGTTCCAAGTATTGTAGTTTTTGTGTTGTGCCTTATACCCGTGGTGAGGAGTTTTCACGCCCGCTGGAGGATGTTTTAACTGAAATTGCTGGTCTGGCACAACAGGGTGTTAAGGAAATTAATCTGCTCGGACAGAATGTAAATGCCTATCGTGGAGATATGGGCGATGGTGAAGTATGTGATTTTGCTACTTTGTTACGCATAGTCCACGAGATACCGGGTATTGAACGTATGCGCTTTACGACAAGTCATCCGCGTGAATTTTCTGATGCTATTATTGAATGCTATCGTGATTTGCCGAAATTGGTATCGCATTTGCATTTGCCGGTACAGTCTGGTTCTGATCGTGTCTTAACAGCGATGAAGCGCGGTTATACTGCACTTGAGTATAAACATATTATTCGCAAATTACGTGCTATCCGGCCGGATTTGTGTTTAAGCTCAGACTTTATTGTTGGTTTTCCTGGTGAAACGGAACGTGAATTTGAGCAGACTCTGAAGTTGGTACAGGACTTGGCTTTTGATTTAAGCTTTGTCTTCATTTATAGTCCTCGTCCGGGTACACCGGCAGCAAATTTGCCGGATGATACGCCACATGCTGAGAAGGTACGTCGTCTGGAAGCATTGAATAGTGTAATTGAAGCTGAAACGGCTCGAATTAATCAGTCTATGGTTGGTAGTGTGCAGCGTTGTCTGGTGGAAGGAGTGTCGAAAAAGGATCCAGACCAGTTACAAGCGCGTTCGGCAAATAACCGGGTAGTTAATTTTACGGGACATCCTCGTTTGATTAATCAAATGGTGGAGCTGGAAATTACTGAAGCATATACATTTTCTTTGCGCGGAAAGTTAGTCTTAGCCGAATAAAGTACTCAGTTGCAGAATAGAGGAAAAACACCGCATTAGTTCACTCGTGTGAATACAGGTACATGTACATATTAATACAGGTATAAAGGCTGTGCTTGTTGTCGGATTTTGATGTAGTAGTTATTTAAATTTTTTATTGTCCGGTTATCAGGAAAATTTTTGGTGATAACTGGTTTTATCTGGCCTTTTTTCGGTATTAAAAGGAATTGGCATGAGCCTAGCGGTTACTTCTTTTTTGGATCGTTTTTTTAAAATTAAAGAAAGTGGCAGCAGTGTACGCACTGAAGTGTTAGCTGGTCTGACCACTTTTTTGGCAATGAGTTATATTTTGGTGGTTAATCCCACTATTCTTCAAGATGCCGGTATGGATTTCGGTGCGGTTTTTGTGGCTACCTGTATTTCTTCAGCCTTTGCTTGTATGATGATGGGGCTGATAGCAAATTATCCGATAGCTCTGGCACCCGGAATGGGGCTGAATGCTTATTTTACTTATGCTGTGGTAAAGGGTATGGGTATCCCGTGGCAGGTAGCATTAGGAGCGGTTTTTGTTTCTGGCATCATTTTTATTATTCTGAGCTTGTTTAAAGTACGTGAGGCGATTGTTAATTCGTTACCAAATTCCCTCAAATATTCCATTGGTGGCGGCATCGGGTTGTTTCTGGCTCTGGTGGCGCTGAAAAGTGCCGGCATTGTGGTATCCAATCCAGCTACTTTGGTTAGTTTGGGTGATATTCATTCTCCAAAGGTGCTTTTGGCAATTGTCGGCTTCTGTCTGATTGTTGCATTGGAACATTTCCGAGTGCGTGGCGGGATTATTATTGGTATTTTATTAATTACGGCAATTGCTTCTGTAACCGGACTTAATCAATTTCAACACGTGTTTGCACCAGTTCCTTCGTTGGCTCCGACATTTCTGCAGCTGGACTTTCATGATTTGTTTACCATGAGTCTGGTTAGTGTTATTTTTGTATTTTTCTTTGTGGATTTATTTGACAGTACCGGTGTTCTGATCGGTGTTGCTGGTCGCGCTGGTTTGCTGGTAGATGGTAAGTTGCCACGAGTGAAAAAGGCATTGTTAGCTGATTCAACCGCGATTGTGGTTGGTGCTGGTTTGGGCACTTCTTCTACTACTGCTTATGTGGAATCTGCGGCTGGAGCTGCTGTTGGCGGTCGTACTGGTTTGACAGCAGTAGTAGTTGGTGTTTTGATGCTGGCCAGTTTATGGTTTTCTAAACTAGCGGCTAGTGTTCCAGAATATGCTACTGCCCCTGCATTGCTGTATGTAGGAGTGCTGATGATGCGCAGTATGACAGAAATTGACTGGAAAGATGTTACTGAGGCAGCACCTGCATTCTTTACTCTGATTTTTATGCCTTTTGCTTATTCTATTGCAGATGGCATAGCGATGGGTTTTATCAGTTACGCACTGATTAAGTTGTTCTGTGGTAAGGTTAAAGAAGTATCTTATATGGTATGGATTATTGCTTTATTGTGGGCATTCAAACTGCTCTGGCTAGGTGCGTGAGATAATCCGGTTTGTAACAGGCAGCCGTTACGGCTGCCTGAATACTTTATAGCTATATATTCTGGGCGCTGATGCACTGATATATTGAGCAGGGTGCAGCTATTATATAAATGAAAAGGGAGGAATTATGTCTTTAATTGATGAGATTATGGACTTTAACCAGAAATTTGTTGATGCTGAAGAATATGAGCAGTTTTTTACGGACAAGTATCCAGAAAAAAATCTGGCTATTGTTTCCTGTATGGACGCACGAATTCTGGATTTATTACCGCGCGCTCTGGGGCTGAAAAATGGAGATGCCAAGGTGATTCGTAATGCAGGCGCTTTGGTCACTCACCCATGGGGTTCTGTGATGCGCTCATTGCTGGTGGCTGTATTTGAGATGCATGTGCATGAAATTATGGTAATTGGGCATTATGATTGCGGTATGCAGGAATTGCATGTCCCCGATATGCTTGATCGAATGCGTGCTCGGGGTGTCAGTGATGAGCGTCTTGAAATTTTGGAGAATGCGGGCGTAGATTTTCATAAATGGCTCACTGATTTTGATAGTGTGGAAGATGCGATTATGCATTCGGTTAATATGATACGTAAGCATCCATTGATGCCGAGTGAGATTAAAGTACATGGTCTGGTCATTCACCCGATTACGGGTAAGCTGAATATTGTGGTTAACGGAAATAAAATATGAAACGTATCGGTTTGTTTGGTGGTACTTTTGATCCACCACACAATGGCCATATTCATATCGCGCAGGCTTTCGCTGATGAATTAGAACTCGAAAGTGTTATTTTTATTCCAGCAGGTGAACCGTATCATAAACAAGTTGTTACCTGTACTACTGCGGCGCAGCGTCTGGCTATGGTGGAGCAGATGATTGCTGTAGATGAACGCTTTAGTGTGTCTGATTGTGATGTGGTACGTAAAGGACCTACTTATACGATTGATACTGTGTCTCTATTTCATCAGGTATTTGCGCAGGCACAGTTATGGTGGTTGCTGGGAATGGATTCATTGTTGCAATTACCGAACTGGCATCGTTATGAGGCTTTATTACAAGGTGTTAATCTAGCTATAGCTCAACGTGGCGAGCAACGCTTAGCAGCTTTGCCTGCGACATTACAGCAATGGTTACCTGAAGCATTAGCTAAAAATCTGACTACACCGGAGGGCAATGATGGCGGACGTGCAGTGTTATTGCAGGCATCTTTCTTACCGGTGAGTTCCACTGATATTCGAAAGCAATGGCCGATGGGTAGTCATGATTGCGTTCCGGCTAGTGTGGCGGAGTATATCGACCGCGAACGCCTTTATCAGGCATAATTTATATATTTATAGAGTATTTCTGAGCAGGAAATGCTTTTAACACAATAGGATATTTACTGTATGGATGAAAATCTTATCGCGCAATGGGACAATATGGTAGCCATTGGCGTTAATGCACTCGAGGATGTTAAAGGTAAAGACATTACTGTACTGGATACATCGGCACAAACTTCGCTGTTTTCTCGGATGATTATTGCCAGTGGTGACAGTACGCGTCAGGTAAAGGCTCTGGCAAATAATGTTGTTGTGGATTTAAAAGAGGCTGGTTACGATATTATTAGTACGGAAGGCCTTGATAGTGGTGAATGGGCACTGGTTGATGCTGGTGATCTGGTTGTTCATGTGATGCAGCCTGCGGTGCGTGATTATTATGATATCGAAGCTTTATGGGGTGGAGAGAAGCCTTCTTTCCATGCAGGCGCAGCTAAACCATGGCAAGCAGTAGATTGATGCTTGCTGGACGATATATTTATTGAGATTAAATGAATATTACAGTACTGGCGGTAGGAACAAAAATGCCGCACTGGGTGGATTATGCGGTAGCCGATTATAGTAAAAGGTTTGGCCGTGAGATTCAGTTTCAGCTTAGGGAAATCAAGCCGGAAAAACGTGGTGCCGGTATTAATGCTGCGCAGGCGATGGCCGCAGAAGAGGAACGTATTGTTGCAGCTATTCCCTCACATAGTTATCTGATTGTACTGGATGAACGTGGGAAAGCGCCAACTTCCATGGAGCTGGCGGATTGGTTGAAACGATGGCAGCAACAGGGTGATAATCTGTGTTTTGTTATCGGTGGCGCAGACGGGCTGACTGATCGTTTAAAGCAGCGGGCAAATTTGTTATTGCGCCTTTCCAGTCTAACTTTGCCACATGGCATGGTGCGTGTACTGTTAACTGAGCAGCTTTACCGTGCTCAGTCGATTTTGCATAATCATCCATACCATCGTGAATGATTTTGATGGATGTCAGTAATTTGAGTATATGTTTATGTTTTAGTCATGGTTTTGATGCATACAGCTTGTTCTGATTAATCAGGATAAAATAATTTGTTGACATGAAATGAATACCCCCGTACAGGGGGTATGTTAGTATATAATTGCTGTGCGCTTGGTTTGGCTGGTATATGACCCGTTTCTGCATTAATAACAAGTAAAGTCTGATTATGAATCCTACCCCTCTGCTTGATACTATTGATTTACCACAGGATGTGCGCCGTTTGCAAAAGAACCAGTTACCTCAGCTGGCAAATGAGTTACGCGCTTATTTACTGGAATCAGTAAGTAAAACTGGTGGACATTTTGCCAGTAATCTGGGCGCGGTTGAATTAACAGTTGCTCTGCACTATGTATACCAGACGCCGCAAGATCATCTGATCTGGGATGTAGGCCATCAGAGTTATCCGCACAAAATCCTGACAGGGCGTAAAACACGTATGACGACTATGCGTCAATGTGGTGGTCTGGCTGGTTTCCCCAAGCGTAGCGAGTCGGAATACGATGTGTTTGGTGTTGGTCATTCTTCTACGTCGATTGGTGCTGCACTGGGTATGGCTGTCGCTGATAAATTACAGCATAAAACTAACCGCAATGTTGCTATTATTGGTGATGGTGCGATGACTGCGGGGCAGGCGTTTGAAGCATTAAATAATGCTGGTGATATGGATATTGATTTGCTGGTTATTCTTAATGATAATGAGATGTCTATTTCACCAAATGTCGGTGCACTGCCCAAATATCTGGCCAAAAATCCTTTGCATGATGTTAAAGGGTTGGTGAAATCAATCAAACATAAATCAGAAAAAGTATTAGGTTTAGTGCCGGGGGCTCTGGATGTAGCGCAGCGGGTGGAAAATAAAATCAAAGATCTGATTGAAGAGAGTACCAGTACTGATACGCTGTCTTTATTCGATAATTTCGGTTTTACTTATTCGGGACCGATTGATGGGCATGATGTTATTCAGCTGGTAGATGTGTTGCAGGATATGCGGAATCGTAAAGGACCGCAGCTATTGCACATCATTACTAAAAAAGGTCATGGTTATAAACTGGCTGAAAATGATCCGGTTAGTTTTCATGCTGTCAGTGCGTTTGATCCACAGCAGGGCTTGCATTCGTCTGTAACGGTGTCTAAACCTACGTATACCCAAATTTTCGGCCAATGGATACTGGATCAGGCAGCAGTAGATCAAAATTTGTTGGCAATTACACCGGCCATGCGTGAAGGCAGTGGTCTGGTAGAATTTGCACGGCAATATCCAGAACGTTATTTTGATGTCGGTATTGCTGAGCAGCACGCTGTAACTTTTGCAGCTGGTTTAGCTTGTGAGCAAATGAAGCCGGTAGTGGCAATTTACTCCACTTTCCTGCAACGGGCTTACGATCAGTTGATTCATGATGTGGCATTACAGAATTTACCGGTTTTGTTTGCAATTGATCGTGGCGGAATTGTTGGGGCAGATGGTCCAACGCATGCTGGTGTTTATGATTTGAGTTATCTGCGCTGTGTGCCTAATCTGGTCATTGCAGTGCCAAGTGATGAGCGTGAATGTCGTTTGTTGCTATCAAGCTGCTATCAGCTTAATCAGCCTGCAGCTGTACGCTATCCTCGTGGTATAGGTGCAGGTGTTGATGCAGGAGCTGATTTGGCTACAGTACCGATTGGCAAGGGGGTGCTGCGCCGTCAAGGAGACAAAATTGCTTTAATTGCATTTGGCAGTATGGTGCAAACAGCCCTTATTGTGGCTAATGCAATTGATGCTGCTGTGGCAGATATGCGTTTTGTGAAGCCATTGGATACGGAGCTATTGCTACAACTGGCAGCAGAATATGATTATTTGGTTACATTGGAAGAGAATAGCCAGATTGGTGGCGCAGGAAGTGCTGTCCTTGAAGTGCTGGCGCAGCATAAGCAGAATAAACCGGTATTGACTCTGGGGATACCTGATGTGGTTACCGGACATGGTGATACAACACAAGTGCTTGAGCAAATAGGACTAAGTGCTGACAAGATTCGGCAACAGATTCTTCAGTGGATAGGGTAAGCTTTTATCTGAATGGTTATAGGTAAGCGATATCTTTTGTTATATTTGTAAGTAAATATCATTATATTATTCAATGATTTATAACTGAATTGTGGGAAATTTTCATTATAAAATTTTTGTTTCAATATTAAATCATGTGTTTGCAGATGGCTGGCAGATTTTACAGGTAAGTATTGGGCATAGTTTGTTGCTAGTGCTTTTCCGATAATTCAAGAAATTTATTCAGTTGTATTGTTCCAGATTTGAAACGAAATCATTGTACTACGCTATACTGTCTTAATATTGAACGATAAAAGGCGGAAGCTATTTCAGTTTAGTTTGGATTATGTACTACTATAATCAATTTTTTTAGTAAATGATGGTATTTGCGTTTGGAGTACCTGCCTAAAAATTGTACAATGGCCATATCCGGCTATTGTTTTCCCCTTATCTTTTTTATTTGTTATGCATATTGGTTGTTATCAGCTTGTTTCTCCTTTTGCCTTAGCACCCATGGCAGGAATAACTGATAAACCATTTCGCCAGCTATGTCGTGAATTTGGTGCAGGCTGGGCTGTGAGTGAAATGATTACCAGTAATCCGCAATTGCAGCAAACACGCAAGACTTTACAGCGAGTGAATTATGAGGGTGAGAATGGTATCAGGGTGGTGCAGATTGCCGGTAGTGATCCGAAGCAGTTGGCAGATGTGGCACGCTATAATGTAGCCCGTGGTGCAGCGGTTATTGATATCAATATGGGTTGTCCGGCAAAAAAAGTATGTAATGCGCTGGCAGGTAGTGCTTTACTACAAAATGAATCGCTGGTTGAAGCAATTTTACAGGCAGTTGTCGATGCTGTTGATGTACCGGTAACCCTTAAAACACGTCTTGGCTGGGATGATGAGCATCGCAACATTTTGACTATTGCACAGATAGCAGAACAGGCAGGAATTACTGCTCTTGCAATACATGGCCGTACACGTACACAAATGTATCGTGGAGAGGCCAGTTATGATTTGATTTCACAGGTACGACAGCAGGTAAACCTGCCAGTGTGGGTTAATGGGGATATTATCAGTCCGCAAAAAGCATTAAGGGTATGGCAGGACACTGGTGCGGATGGTGTAATGATTGGACGTGCAGCTCAGGGGCAACCATGGCTGTTTCGTGACCTTGTGCATTACCATAAGTATGGTCGTTTGCCGCTTTCGCTGACTGTGGCTGAGCATGCTCAAGTGATAACACGTCATATTGTTGCCATGCATGATTTTTATGGCATGGTTATGGGTGTACGTATTGCCCGTAAGCATATTGGGTGGTATGTAGCTGCATTACCGGAAGGTGAGCATTTTCGCAGGCACATTAATACAGTAGATAATGCGCAATTGCAGTTACAACTGGTGAATGACTTTTTAGACAGGCAGGTTGCACAATTAACCGCATGGCCGTGTGCCTATCGGTAGCTGTAAACAGTTTTCCCTGCCATATAAGGAAAATGTAAATGAGTGGAACACCTAAAGTTAGTATCGCACAATGTATAGAGGCAAATATAAGACAGTATTTTGCTGATCTGGATGGTGAAACACCTTGCGCGGTCTATGATATGGTGTTGCAGCAGATGGAACTACCGCTATTACGTTGTGTGATGGAGGTTTGTGAGCATAATCAAACTCGTGCAGCACAGATTCTGGGTTTGAACCGCAATACACTACGTAAAAAATTAACGCAATATCATTTGTTGGATTGAATCAGTAATATTTGTATATTAAGGGAAAAACCATGGCTGTAATCAAATGGGCACTGTTGAGTGTGTCAGACAAAACCGGTGTGATTGATTTTGCACATCAGCTAACGCAATTGGGTGTCGAATTACTCTCAACAGGAGGAACAGCTAGTTTATTGGCCGATGCTGGTGTCGCAGTAACTGAAGTGGCCGACTATACCGGCTTTCCAGAGATGCTGGATGGGCGGGTAAAGACATTACATCCAAAAATTCATGGTGGGATTCTAGGACGGCGCGACTGCCCTGAACACAAGGCACAAATGGCCAAGCATGATATCGGCACCATAGATCTTGTATGTGTGAATCTGTATCCATTTGCTGCAACAGTGGCGAAGCCGGATTGTACACTAGAAGATGCTATCGAGAATATTGACATTGGTGGCCCGTCCATGGTGCGCTCTGCCGCTAAGAACTGGCGAGATGTGGCCATTGTTACAGATTGTAATGATTATGTAGCAATTATTACCGAGTTAAAGCAACATGGTTGCCTGTCAGCACAGACCCGTTTTAGCTTGGCTCGAAAAGCTTTTGCGCACACTGCTCAATACGATGGCATGATTGCCAATTATCTGACTAGTGTTGATGACAAAAATTTGGCTGGGCAACCGAATTTACATACTTTCCCACAACAATATAATCAAAGCTGGCTAAAAGTACAGGATTTACGCTATGGCGAAAATCCGCATCAGCAGGCTGCCTTTTATCGTGATTTACAACCGGCCGCTGGTAGTCTGGCTAATTATCAGCAACTACAGGGAAAAGAATTATCGTATAACAATATTGCTGATGCTGATGCTGCCTGGGAAGCTGTTAAATCTTTTACCCAGCCTGCCTGTGTCATCGTAAAACATGCTAATCCGTGTGGGGTTGCAGTTGCTGCTGATACCTTAACTGCATATCAGCTGGCATTTGCTACAGATACTACCAGCGCTTTTGGCGGTATTATTGCTTTTAATTGCGAAGTAGATGCCGCAACAGTAGAGGCCGTTACCGGCCAGTTTCTTGAAGTACTAATGGCTCCAAAATTTACTGCTGAAGCAAAAACCATCATAGCGGCCAAAAAGAATGTGCGTGTGCTAGAAATTTCTGTGTCAGTCGGAGCAAATCAGTTTGAATTAAAACGTGTTGGCGGTGGTTTGCTGGTACAGACTACAGATAATCATCAGATAGAAATGAATCAATTAAAGGTTGTAACAAGGCGTACACCCACAGAGCAGGAAATGCAGGACTTACTATTCGTATGGAAAGTAGCCAAATACGTGAAATCTAATGCAATTGTATTTGGCAAGGGTGGACAAACCTACGGAATAGGTGCAGGGCAAATGAGCCGGGTTGATTCAACGCGAATAGCTGCGCGTAAAGCTCAAGATGCAGGCTTTGAACTTGCTGGTGCCTGTGCTGCTTCAGATGCATTTTTTCCGTTTAGAGACGGGGTCGATGTGATTGCTGCGCAAGGTATTAAGGCTATTATCCAGCCGGGTGGTTCTGTACGTGATGAAGAAGTAATTACTGCTGCCAATGAGCATGATATTGCCATGGTAATAACCGGCGTGCGTCACTTCCGCCATTAAAATTAGGCCATTATCTTTCAGAAGTAATGCAATTTTAATTTAGCCACTAGCGCATACCAGCATTATCGTTTAATCGACTTATCTATGGAACTGCTTACTTATTTATTAATAGGTACTGTAGCAGGTTTTGCCGCCGGCCTGTTTGGGGTTGGCGGTGGATTAATTGTGGTACCTGTTCTGTATATTGTCTTTATGCAATCCGGTTATGGAGAAGCGGTAAGTATGCATTTGGCTCTGGGAACATCTCTGGCTACCATCATGGTTACTTCCATCAGTTCTATACTGGCTCATAATAAAAACCATGCAGTATTGTGGCTGGTAGTAGGGCAATTAACTCCCGGGCTTATACTAGGCTCATTTGGCGGTGCTGCTATTGCTGATGCCTTGTCAGGTCAGAAGCTGCAACTGATTATTGGTATTTTTTCCTTGCTCGTTGGAATCAACATGTTTTACAGTGCCCAGACAAAAAGCAATTTACAGCAGGGACAATCAATTAATCCATACTGGCACTGGTTCGCAGGTGCCATTATCGGCATAGCTTCCGCCTTATTTGGTATTGGTGGCGGCAGCTTAACCGTACCTTATCTGAGTCGCAGCGGGCTAACTATGCAACAGGCTGTTGGTACTTCTGCTGCCTGTGGTCTGCCAATTGCAATTACAGGTGCTTTAGGTTTCATGTTTTTTGGTGCGCATGAACAAATCCATATAGCTCATACCATTGGTTATGTGCATATTTATGCATTTATTGGCATCAGTATAATGAGCTTTATCACGGCTAGACAGGGAGCAAAAGTAGCACACCGACTTTCACCCGCTATGCTGAAAAAATGTTTTGCCTGTTTACTATTATTCATGAGTATGTATTTTTTAAGTAAAGCCCTGTTATTATAAATGGGTAGCAAAATAAAGGAAAAAAATGGCTTTACAGATGAAAGTTATACCCGTAACCCCGTTTCAACAGAATGCGGCACTACTATGGGATGATGTTAGCAAAGAGGCAATATTGACAGATGTCGGTGGTGAAGCCGAACGTTTATTGAGTGAGGTAGACAAGTACCAGCTCAAATTACAGGCCATCTGGTTAACACACGGACACCTTGATCATGCTGGTGGGGTGACAGATTTAACTGCCCAGCACGCTGTTCCAGTATGGGGGCCACATCAGGCAGACGATTACTGGTTGCAGGCATTACCGGAGGTTACCACTAATTATGGCTTTCCTCTTAGTCAGCCGTTTACACCTACTCACTGGTTACAGGATGGTGATAAGTTAACTGTTGGTGAACACACATTTGTTGTCTATCACATACCCGGGCATACTCCCGGTCACGTTGTATTCTACAGTCAGGCGAATAGCCTGCTGATTACTGGCGATGTTTTATTTCGGGAATCCATTGGCCGTACTGATTTCCCAGGTGGGAATCATGCTGATTTAATTCATGGCATTCAGAGTAAATTGTTTACCTTGCCCGATGAAACTCGAGTTTTGCCGGGGCATGGATTGATGACTACGATTGGTCATGAAAAAGAATATAATCCATTTTTGCGTTAATCATACCACCACTTATTTGCAAGGAACTTAAATTTAAATATTAGAAAATAACTACATGCTTAGTTGATTACAGACAAATGTGTAGTAAATTTCTTATCATCAAATCATGGGTAATGAACATTCAAACATTGATTAGCCTTTTATTCCATGGCGCAACTTTCAACAATAACAGCATACCGGGTAAGGCTAGAAAAAAACATAACCAGAAAAAACTCACATAGCCTAACCAGTTAACCAAATAGCCTGTAGTTGCGTTAATCAAGGTTCTTGGTACTGCAGCAAGACTGGTAAACAGCGCCAGTTGTGTCGCCGTAAAGGCGGGATTGGTTTCCCGCGCCATATAAGCCACAAAAGCAGCCGTACCCAAACCTACACCAACAGCCTCAAATCCAATAACAGCAGCCAGTATCAACAGCTGTTTTGTACCGATAACTGTAAAGGGTCCCTGACTAGCCAGCCAGGCAAAACCCAGAATAGAAAAAACCTGTACCAGCCCAAATAACCATAAAGCACGATTAATGCCCAGCTTAATCATCCAGATACCACCCAGAATTCCAGCAATAATCGTTGGCCATAAACCAGCATTTTTAGCAATCAGACCAATATCTTTCTTACTAAAGCCCATATCCAAATAAAAGGGTGTAGCCAGCGCAGTAGCCATACTGTCACCAAGTTTATATAGGAAAATAAAAAATAGTACCAGCAAAGCGCTTTTAACGCCTTTACGGGCAAAAAACTCCTCAAAAGGATCAATAACAGTCTGTTTAAAAGACTTAGATGTCAGTACAGGTAGCTTTGGTTCATGAGCCAGAAAGAGAGTCACCAACATCCCGGGCAACATAAATAATGCTGTAATAGCAAATACCGTTGGCCATGGATATATATCGGCCAGAATGAGTGCTAAAGAGCCCGGAACCAGTGCCGCAATACGATAGGCATTAACATGAATCGCATTACCCAGCCCAAGCTCATTATCCTGTAATATTTCACGCCGGAAAGCATCCAATACAATATCCTGACTGGCAGCAAAAAAAGCCACAAACAAAGACAAAATCTTAATCGCCGTCATGTTCTGCTGTGGATTAAGCACCATATAACCTAGCAGCGCCAGCAATAGAGCAACCTGTGTGATAAACATCCAGCTACGTCGTCTTCCCAGCCATGGAAAATAAACCGCATCCATCAATGGTGACCATAAAAACTTCCAAGTAAAAGGTAAACCAACGATTGAAAACAGACCAATAGTAGTGAGATCTACACCTTCATTACGCAGCCACGCCGGTACCAGATTAATCAGAAAATATAACGGTAGGCCAGAACTGAAACCGGTAAACACACAAATCAGCATATGGCGACTGAAAATTTTATGCCATAAAGGTGTAGTTAATTGAGTATTATTCTGAGTCATACAGATATAATCCACCAGTAAATCACATATGCCCGAAAAACCTGCATAAATCTCAGCTCTTATGCAATTGGCACAAATTGTTAAAAAAGAAAACAGACTAGTAATGAACTCGCTATTGTACGCCAGTTTGAAATCACATAAAGCAACATGTACTCATGGCTTACATCAGGTGCTATCCAAGTCATCGATGTACAACAGATAATTAACTATTGAATTGGGAGAGTCTAATCAGAGAGAATCTGTAGTGGCCACAGGTAATTCTTCTTCGTCCTCTTCCAGACATTGATAGTGTTCAGGCAAATTTTTACTGCTTTGCACACCCAGTTGACGCAATTTATTGGCTTTACTCACCAGATTTCCACGACCACTTACCAATTGTCCCATGGCTTTCTGAAATTGTCCTTGTGCCTGATCCAGATTTTTACCCACACCTTCCAGAGTATTTACAAAGCCAACAAACTTGTCATACAACCTGCCGCCTTCCTTTGCGATAGTCAAAGCATTCTGATTTTGTTGTTCACTACGCCAGATATGAGCAATTGTACGTAGCGTAGCCAGTAAAGTACTGGGTCCAACCAGCATAATCCGCTTTTGAAAGCAGTCATCAAACAGCTGATTATCCTGTTGTAGCGCAAGTAAATAGGCTGGTTCAACCGGAATAAACATAAACACAAAATCCAGCGTATTTAGCCCATCAATTTCATCATAGCATTTGGCCGACAGCTCTTTGATGTGCTGACGTACCGACTGAATGTGTGCGGCTAAAGCCTTGTCAGCACTGCTGGCATCAGTTGCCTGAGTATAGCGCACATAAGCAGTAAGCGATGTTTTAGCATCAATAACTATCTGTTTATTTTCTGGTAAATTTACCAGTACATCCGGTTGCAAGCGACGTTGGCGGCCAAACTCATCAATAACAGTAGAAGAAGCCTGTAAAACATATTCCCGCCCCTTGTGCAAACCAGAATTTTCCAATACCTTTTCCAGAATCATTTCGCCCCAGTTACCCTGATTCTTATTTTGGGTGCCAGACAACGCATCAGTAAGTGCTTTGGCATCATAATGCAATTGTGCATTCAACTGCTGTAAGTGTTTCAGCTCAGTTTCCAGAGTAGTCCGCTCTTTAGCTTCTTTTTCATAGGTATTTTGCACCAGCTGACTAAATCCTTGCATACGTTCGTGTAGAGGATTCAGCAATTGGCTAAGACTGGCCTGATTCTGCTCACTGAAGCGTTTACTCTTCTCTTCCAGAATATCATTAGCCAGTGATTTAAACTGGTCACTGAGACTGGTACGAGCTTCATTTAAAAGTACTAGTTTTTCTTCATATGCCTCACGTTCATGCTGTAGCTGTGAAGCCAGACGACTATTTTCTACACGGACATGATTCAGTTCCTCCTGAACCTGCATATATTTTTCTTCACGTAAACGCCATTCATTTTCTTGTTGTTGCCAATTAAGAAGTTGTTGCTGAGCAACAGCAAAACGACTAGTAATGTCTTGTAAATGGTTATTTGAGTATTGCAGTTGTTGCTCAAGCTTCTCTTTATTCTCCTTAAAAATAATAATTTGCTGATTTTCTGCTCTGGCTGTAGTTAATTGAATATGGCACTCATTAAGCTTATTTTGTACAAGATTAAATTGATTCTGACAGTTTTGTAATTGTTTAAGATTATGGAGTGAATACCAAATTGTAAACGCCATCAATACTATAATGATTAGCAATAACCATGCAAATACATGAAATTCAATCATTTTATTTTTAATCCATTGTCAGAAGTGTAGAATCTATATATAATATCATGCATGATACAAGGATCAGATAATTGATAGCGCAAATGTTTAAATTAGTTTAAATTCACGATTTACAAGATGATTTGTAAATAAGGTTGCTTAATATACTTTTTAAATTAATTTAATAAAATTTTGTAATTCGAGCTTTAAAAAATGGAATTTTGTTTTATGAAACAGAAAGTATAAATGTTGAAAATAATGTATAAGCAGAATTAATAAATGAAAGCTAAATTACCGAAATTAAAGTCTTTACGAATACGATTATAAATTTATAATCAGTGTTGAAATTAGACTAATTTAAATTTAATTTTCAAATATTAATATTTATTAAATAGTTGCTAGAATAGCATTCTAAATATAGATTAATCTATAATTAAAATCGTATTAAATCAAACTTGATTGCACTTGATGAAAAAAAACAGTGATTTTTATTCTTTAAAAGAATTGTATCGTAATCTATACCCATATATGCGTGGATTACTGGGTTATTTTTTCATTTCAGTTCTTGCCATGATTGCTGTCGGGGTATCTGGGCCTTGGTTTGCTGCTTTATTAAAGCCTATTATTGATAATGGGTTTGTAGAAAAGAATATTGAGGCAATGAAGTGGATTCCTCTAGAAATTGTTGGTTTGTTTATCTTACGTGGCACCGCAAACTATATAAATGAATATACTAGTGCATATATTTCTAATATTATGGTGCAGCATATTCAGCGTGATTTATTCGCAAAAATGATGTTACTGCCGGTAAAGTATTATAGTGAAAACAGTCGTGGACACATGGTTTCCCGTATTACCAATGATGCGAGAAATATTACAGGAGCTGGTTTCGATGTTATTACAATAATTGCAAAAGATGGAGTAACTGTAATAGGTTTATTGTGTTGGTTGTTTTGGCTGGATTGGCAATTGACTTTAATTACTTTCGCTACGATACCTTTAATAGCGTTGTTAGTAAGAAATATTAATGGTCGTATTCGACGCTTAGCCTCAAAAGCACAAAGTGGCATGGGAGAAGTTATACAAATCTTAACTGAGGCTGTTGATGGCACCCGTGTAGTGCGGATATATGGTGGTCAAAAGTATGAAACAGCTCGTTTTGAAAAGATTAACAAAGATCTTCGCCATATTGCTGTACGTCGTCAGTCTTATACTTCTATTGCTAGTGCTTCAACACAATTACTTATCGCTACTTCATTATCAATTATTTTATATGTTGCTGCCCAACGTGCTGCCCATGCTGGTTTTTCTGCTGGCGATTTTATGTCTTTTTTAACAGCAATGCTGATGATGTTTGATCCGCTAAAGAGAATTACTAACGTTAATTCTGTGCTTCAAGGTGGTATCATTGCTGCAACCGGTGTTTTTTCATTCCTTAAACTACGCGAAGAAGAAAATAAAGGAATCAGAATAATGCCTGATGAACCTGGTGATATTGAATTCCAAAATGTTGTATTAAAATATTCTGGGACTGAAAAAAATGCTATAAATCATATAAATCTTGTTGTCAAACAGGGTACTGCTGTTGCTTTGGTTGGAGAGTCTGGATGTGGTAAAACTTCTACCGTTAATCTCATTCCTCGATTTTTTGATGTGACGACTGGCAGTTTAAAAATTGGTGGGATTGATGTTCAAAATTATGAACTTAATAGCCTTCGTTCTAAAATGGCTCTTGTAAGCCAAGATGTAATTTTATTTAATGATAATATAGCTAACAATATAAAATATGGTTTTCCTAATGCCACAGAAGAACAAATAATACAAGCCGCAAAAGCAGCTAATGCATGGCAGTTTATTGAAAAAATGCCAGATGGCTTAGAAACTATGATAGGTGATATGGGAATGAAACTGTCTGGTGGGCAGCGTCAACGTATAGCAATTGCCCGAGCAATATTAAAAAATGCTCCAATATTAATTCTAGATGAAGCCACCAGTGCTCTAGATGCTGAATCTGAACGCCTTGTCCAATCTGCACTAGATTTGTTAATGCAAAATCGAACCACAATTATAATTGCTCATAGACTTTCTACTATTGAAAAAGCTGATAATATTATTGTGATGCATGATGGTCAAATTGTTGAGCAAGGGAAGCACAATGATCTATTACGGCTAAAAGGGCGTTACGCTACTTTATATAATATGCAACATGGCTAAAATAAGTATATAAATTAAAAAATATATTGAATCATAAGTGAGATGAAGATAAAGAATTAAATTTTGTGGTAAGTGCTACGCAATATGAAAATTCTACAAATCGATTATAAATACCATATTACTAGAGCCAAACTAGAGTATGGAATTATGGGTTGTTTGGTTTAAGATAGTCTATAATGATATCATGTAATTTTGCCCAAATAGTGATAGTGATTCCATTTCCGATTAGTCTCGGTTTATTATCCTCTCGTATTTTTAATGGAAAATCACGATATTTGGCTAGTTTATCCTATTAACAAGGTAATTCTGCCTACACTGGTAAACTGACTGCAATATCAATACCTAATGCCTCATGATTAAAGTCTTTTGATACGTTAAAATTTTTTAAGATGGTGTTTATTTTGCCTGCTGCCACATATGAAATCCATTGATAGCCATTCAGCAAACTTATTCGGGACTAATAACTTTTCTAAATCTTATGGAGGAAGACGTTTTTACGCCTTACTCTGAGATTAAGTTTTAATTAGCCATATACTCGATAAATACGTTTATAATTACATTTATAGCCGAGTTTTTGGATGCGATTAAAGCCTTAAGAAGGCTCTAGTATAAATGCTTGATAATGATAGCACTTACTACTCAAATAATCATTAAATCATCCTGTTGTAACTATCTCTTAAAATAGTACAGCATAAAAGTAAAAAATCCTCTTTATTGACCCACAGAGGATTTAAACATGAAAAAATGACTGAACATCAGAGCGCAGTTTATGTATTAGCCCTATCTATAAAGAAACCAAAACCGGTACCCCGTCAAAGAGCTCTGCCGTAAATATGGCATGGGGAATTCAACTTTCTATAAATGGCGTGACAAAATACGGTAGTATGGAAACCTCGGATATTAAATGTTTAAAGGAACTGGAAGCTGAAAATCGTAAGCTTAAGTTGATGTTTGCTGAACTGAGTTTAAAATCCCAGCTTCAGGAGAGAGAATCATAAAAAAACTCTAGTGCCTACCAAGGAGCGTAAAGCCTGGGCTGTGGAGTTACAAGAAAGTCATCCTGTTACTTTACAATAAATTGCTCTATTGGTGGTTTAAGCCACTTTGCCTACGATTATCAATTTAAGTTACCGGATGATTCAGTAATTATGTCGGTATTCAGTACTATTACTAATAGGCATCATTTACGCTGTGGCTTTCCCGAATGTTTTAATCGCATCAGAAATCTCGGCTATAAATGGAACCATAAACGGGTTTGTCAAGTATATTGTTAATTAAAGCTTAATGTCAGGGTAAAGCGTAAACAGCGTATTCCTCCACGAACCCCAAAAAGGCTATCAACACCTAGCAAACAAGATGAATGTTGGTTAATAGATTTTATGAGTGACAGCAGTTGCAATCAACGTCGGTTTAGAACCTTTAATGTCATCGATGACTTTAATCATGAGGCAGTGATATTGCAGTCAGTTTGCCAACTAGCAGGATCACGTTATCTGGATAAACTGGCTGAATATTATGGTTATCCACTCAAAATACGAGTGGATAATGGAGCGGGATTCATCGGAAATACATTCACTTATTGGGCAAAGTTACATGATATAACCATAGATTATATTCAACCAAGCCTATATCAAAACAGGTATACTGAACGATTTAATTGTACTTATCGCACAAAAGTATTGGATTTACATCTATTTAATAACTTGAAGTAAGAAATGAAAGTAATTGCAGAATAGCTAACATTTATAACACCAAAAGAACTCATGAAGCATTAAATAATATGATTCAGATTGAGTATTAAACACTAAAACAAGCAGTTTGATTTTCTACATCAATTTTGTACTATCTATGCGAATTTACACTAAAACTTCGATTGATAATGGTAAGTACAGTGGCTTAAGCCAATAACAGAAATTCCATTGAAAAAGTGATCTGTAGTATCAATGTCTAAGCTTTATGTGACTTGATTATGTACTTAAGCTTTTGATAATTTCCTCCTGAAGCTGAGATTTTAAATTTAACCCAGAAAACATATATATGCTTGAGCTTATGATTTTCAGTTTCCAATGTCTTTATGCATTCGTTACCCGAGGATTCCATCCTATCGTTTTTTCTTGCTATATATAAAGCCAAGTTACCTATATTATCGTATTTTCGGTAAAGTTTCTTAATTGCAATACTGGCTTCAGCTTTTTCTAGAATTGATACAATTTAATGTTCAGTTATTTTTGTGTTTGAATCCTCTATAGTGTGGATTAATAGAGAAAATTTCTACTTATGGAATATATATAATAGTTAAAATTTATTATTTATTTTAAAATAAATAAATATTAGTTAAGTAGAAAATTGCATTTACTTAAGCAACAAACAAAAATTCAAGCTATAGAGCTTGAATTATAATACTTCTTATTTTATTATAATCAAGCCCTATTTAAAAAATTTAGCAACCTAAAAAATATTATATTAATTAATATAATATTTTAATGATGGTGCAAATTCAATTTTGATAAACTGAATTTGCTAGATATTTTAATTTTAATTAATTTTTTTAATAAAAGGTTTTAATTCTCAAGATTGGCATATTAAATAAATAATATATTTTACAATTTTCTGAATATTTGATTTTGAAAATTCTTAAATTACAAATATATATTCTTTTAATACAATTTAGATTTACTTTTTTGTCTTGCATGTTATTAAAACTTTGGTTTGAGGCCAATAATTGAGTAAAAACGCCTGTTTTAGAAGCCATTTTCCACCAGTTCTCTGCTAAATACCTAATTACAGGTATATTTTTATGTGAACTATATATATTCCATGGTTTAACGCTTGATGTATAATGAATAATTTTAATTTGATTAATTTTATCATTATATTCTTTTATGACCTCATTAAAAAAGCTTGATTTAGTTATTGGCTTTAATCCTTCTAGCTGAGCATGCCATACATAATTCCATTCAACGGGTAACTTATAAATATAATCCTGCTTAATTACAGCGTTTAAAATACATTGATCTAGTACCCTTGGTCTACCAATATCGGCCAGTTTCTCAATACATTTTTGGGTTATATTCTCTTCTCTCCATTTATTTAAATTGATTAACAATACACCGGCATTGAATTCTGGTACACCTCTAGGTAAGCCAAGAATTTTTTCTGAATAAGATATTGCGTTATTTTTATTAAAATAAAGCTCTCGTGCATAGCATGCATCAACAGCTGCAGCAACGATATAATTATCAATATTTATTTCATATAATTTGGATATATCTGAATTAACTAATAAGTCAATATCAAGATATATAGCTTTACTAACATCTGATAAAATATCTGGTATAAAAAATCGAATATAAGTAGAGACAGTAAAATGAGCAAAAGTAACAAATAAATCTTTGTATTTTTTTACAATATTATTTATGTCAACATAACTAATTATGAAGTTTGAATAATCCTTAGAACTATTCGCTATTGAATCTTTCGTGTTATCAGATATATTTGCATCAGCAATAGTTACTTTATAATTATAGTCTGTCGATGCAGTGCAATAAATAGATTCGAGTAATACGGGTATGTATTTGGCATAATTGTCATCAGATGATAAAAATATGTTTATTGTTTGTCTATTTTGAAGTTCCATCTACTTATCCTTTATTTTTAAGTAGTTTGGTTTGATTTACAAAAACATATGAAATAATATCAAACATACAAGTTAATAGTACCAAATAAATTAAAGCTAAGATTGTATCATTAATGTCTAATGGCCTACAAGAATGATACATTTTAAATGTAACTTATATATTAGCCCTATCCTCTAAAATAGTACAGTGTGAAAGTAGAAAATTCTCTTTATTAACCCACAGAAGATTTATACATGAAAAAAATGACTGAACATCAGATCGTAGCTATTTTAAAAGAAGCTGAAGCCGGTATTCCTGTCAAAGAACTTTGCCGTAAATATGGCATCGGCAATTCGACTTTCTATAAATGGCGGGAAAAATACGGTGGTATGGAAACCTCCGATATCAAACGTTTAAAGGAGCTGGAGGCTGAAAACCGCAAGCTTAAGCAGATGTTTGCTGAGCTCAGTTTAAAATCTCAGCTTCAGGAGGAAATCATAAAAAAGCTATAGTGCCTACCAAGGCACGTAAAGCATGGGCTTTGGAGTTACAAGAAAATCATTTTGTTACTATTGCTATGAGCTGCGCTATTGTTGGCTTAAGCCGCTGTGCTTACTATTATCAGCCCAAGTTACCGGATGATTCAGTGATTAGGTCGGTACTCAGTGCGATCACCGATAAGCATTTACGCTGGGGCTTTCCCAAGTGTTTTAATCGCATCAGAAAGCTCGGCTATAAATGGAATCATAAACGTGTGTATCGGGTGTATTGTGAATTGAAGCTTAATCTCAGGGTAAAGCGTAAACAGCGTATTCCACCACGAAGCCCGGAAAGGCTATCAGTACCCAATAAACAAGGTGAATGCGGGTCAATGGATTTTATGAGTGACGGCAGTCGCAATCAACGACGCTTTAGAACTTTCAATGTGATAGATGACTTTAATCGTGAGGCGCTAGGCATTGATATTGCGGTCAGTTTACCAGCTGGCAGGATTACCCGTTATCTGGATAAACTGGCCGAATATCATGGTTATCCACTAAAAATACGAGTAGATAATGGACCGGAATTCACTGGAAACACGTTTACTAATTGGGCAAAATCACATGGTATAACTATAGATTACATCAACCCCGGCAGTCCATATCAAAACGGGTATATTGAACGATTTAATCGTACCTATCGCACGGAAATATTGGATTTATATTTATTTAATAATCTAGAACAAGCAAGAAAGGTAACCGAAGAATGGCTAACCATTTATAATACTGAAAGACCTCATGAAGCATTAAATAATATGGCACCACGTGACTATGAAATACTCATGCCTGCTGCGTAATTTTGTACTTAAATCTTGTACTAATTTTATGGTGTTTGCACAAATTAATAATATGTAAAATAGCATAAATTAAATAAAATTGACTTTTTAATAGTGATTAAATGCTTATATAAAGGAATTATATATTTAAGCATTTCTGTCTTTGATAGAAAGTGTAATTGATTCTTGATTTATTACTGGCCAATCTATAGCAAGCTCAGAATCGTTCCACTTAATGATTTCTTCAAACTCTGGTTTGTAATATTCTGTTACTTTATAAACCAAATGTGTGTTATCTTCTAATGCTATGAATCCATGCGCGAATCCAGGAGGAATCCAGAATTGAACTTGATTCGTGCCACTTATTTCTATCCCAACCCATTTTTTAAATGTTGGTGAATTTGGTCTGATATCGACTGCAACGTCCCATACTTTTCCTTGTATTACTCGGATAAGTTTACCTTGCCCATAAGGAAATTTTTGATAATGAAGACCTCTTAATACTCCTTTATTCGATAATGAATGATTATCCTGAACAAAATTTTGAGGTTTGTGGCCAAAATTTTTTAATATATGATTAAATGCATTTTGGTTGAAACTTTCCATAAACCAACCTCGCTCATCTTTATGGATTTCAGGCCTTAAAATGAGTAAATCTTTAATATATGTTTCTCTAACTTTCATTTTACATACTTTTAAATGCGTGATTATACTTTTTTATGTAATCTAGATACCACAGAACTGTCTTATATAGTCCCGTATTGAAACTTTCTTGTGGTTTCCAGTGCAGTTCTTTTGTTATTTTATTATTATTTATACCATAGCATTTATCATGTCCAGGTCGATCTTTTATATATGAAATAAGATCAACATAATTTTTTATGTTAGAAGGCTTTTTGGGAGCTAACTCTTCTAATAATTGGCATATAGTATATACTATATCAATATTTTTAATTTGGTTACCAGCACCAATGTTATAACTTTGTCCTATAGTGGCCGTGGTAAGCACTTTATATATAGCGTGCACATGATCTTCTACATATAGCCAGTCTCGTATCTGTTGCCCATTACCATATACAGGAATTGATAACCCTGATAGAGCATTGATTATGATTTTTGGTATAAATTTTTCTGGGTGTTGATAAGGTCCATAATTATTGCTACTATTTGTAATGAGAGTTGGTAAACCATAGCTTCGATTCCACGCACGTACAAGATGATCAGCACTAGCTTTACTTGCTGAATACGGAGAACTCGGTAAATATTGGCAATTTTCGCTAAATAATTTTTTTGATTCATACATATCTCCAAAAACTTCATCTGTTGAAATATGTAGAAACCGAAAAAATTTTTTTTCTGTTTTATCTAGTTTTGACCAGTACTGGTAACTCTGCTGAAGTAGTTGAAATGTGCCAATTATATTAGTTTGAATAAATTCTTCTGGATTGATTAATGACCGATCCACATGAGATTCTGCTGCTAAATGTATGATAGCATTAGGTTGAAAATTTTGAAAGATTGAAGATAGTTCATTTCGATTTACGATATCTGTTTTGGCAAAATGATAGCGTGGGCTTTTAACTATAGAATCCAGAGATTCTATATTGCTTGCATAAGTTAGTTTATCAATATTGAATACTTGATGTGGGGTATTATTAATAAGATATCTTATAACGGCCGAACCGATAAAACCGGCTCCTCCTGTAACAATGATGTTCATAATCCATTAAATATATGTGTTAGTGCTTATCAAAAAATCATCATGTAGATGAATAGTTATTTATTATATTAAACATAGTATTAATGTCAAATCCTAAATGTTTTAAATTTTATTGTTTTTTTAAATTAACAATATATAGATTAAGTCTTATTTGCATACTTGCTTTCTAAATTGTATTATTACTAATATAGATAAAGGTTTGTGATATTGTAATTGATTCAGTTTTTTCTATTGTCCAATAATTTATTTATAGTTCTCCAAGGGGGGGCAAGTCCTAAACAAATTTTTTTATTAACTTATTCTGAATCATGTATAAAACAAATGAATAAATTCATAATATTTTTGGGTTTATTATTAAAACAATATTCATTAGTAAAGTTGTCATATAATGCGAATTTAGCTAATCTAAATGGTTCGAATTAGTAAGAAAATTTAGTTAAAGTTTACTTACTGCTATTTATATTTAAGAACTTTACATCTGAATCTAAATCAAAAAATACCAATACACTCAAACTGAGAAGGCGAAAGATAAAGCATCAAAATACGACAATCGGAATGAGTGCTAGGACACTCTTTAGCAGAATGCTCTAATATCAAGCAAGGATATTCATAGTATTCATTAGTTTAACCTATGGCCTCTAACGACTTATCAAGATTTTTCACACATAAAATATTCATATATTTAGTTCCTTATCTATTCTATTAAAATTATTTGGCATAAATTTAATATATGATTGGATAAAAAGTTTATATGTTATAATATGATAAAAAAGTAATTTTATTGACGAATTACTAATGATGGGGTTAGAAAAGTTAACAGGAAAAAGATTCTGTTATTTGCTATCATGACATCTTGCTTATAGGTACATATCTAAGCTTATAATTTTAAGAATTTAATTATTAGTAATTTTAATATTAAAGTAGATTGTAATAGAAAAAATTAAAAAATAATTTTTTATTTAGAATGTTTTGTTTGGAATTTGGTGACTGTTTAGATAATTAATAATACTTTAATTAGAATTTGGTGTCGACCTCTAAAATTGAAGAATCTAGTTCAAAGTATGGATAAATTATAAGCTGGTGTCTACCGGAAAAGCGTTCATCTACTGGGCAAAATCACACGGTATAGCTATTAATTATATTAAATTAGATAGCTCATATCAAAACAGTTATATTGAACGATTTAATTATTTAATTATATATAACGCACAGAATTATTTGAGTCATACCTTTTAGCAATCTGAAAAAATAATGAGTGTAACTAAGGAAGGGCTAACGATTGATAACACTAAAAGACCCTATAAGGCATTAAATAACATGATTCTATTTAAATATTTAAAAGGGTGATATACAACATAATAATATATGATGTTTGTGCATAAGTTATTGTAAAATTAGTACATTGATTGAGAAATATATGTACGTTATTGTAAAAATGCATTATACTATTTGTTATTATTTTTATTTGGTTGATTATTATGAAATTTATTTCTCCTCCTGCAAAAATTAAAACGATATTATTGGTTGTTTTAGGATCATTGTCCGCTTATAGTTTGGCTGCTACTACTTGCACTGACTGGAATGGGTGTGATATCGGGGCGGGTACAGCTTTGGGCAGTGATGTGAAGATTGCTGCTGGGCAATATCAGAATGCGGTGCCTACTCCTGCAGAATTTCAAGAAGGCTGGGATAGTTCTTTGTTTAAAATTGGCAATGATTTTAATGCACAAAATCCCCTTCCTATTAAAGCCGAATTTACTCCGGGAACAAATATTATATTGGATCTGTCTTTTTTAGAGAGGCCAGGTTATGAAAAGGATAAGGAAGAACGTGTTGGTTTTACAGGTGTTGGCATTGGATCATCCGCGGGAGGAGAAGACCCTATTGAGGTTATTATTCCCAAAGGAGTGCAGTTTACGCTAAAAGGAGGCCCGAAAGAATCTGATAATAATATTACTGGTATCGGATTAGATGAGGGGCATGTTGATTCTCAGGCTGACTTTATTATTAATGCACCTGTTTCTGAGGCTTATGATGTTTATGGGGGGATACTAGATGCACATGACCATAAAATAACTTTAGGTAAAGACAGCTATCTTTCTAGTGCGGGTCAAGTTCAATTTAAGGGTACATTGAATCTGGATCGTGTGGATATTCAGGGGAGTGGTGAGTGGAATGTGGGCGTAGATTCATTTGAACAGGGGAAGGCGAATATCAGGAATACTTCAATCAATCTAAGCCATAAGAATAGTGTTGGCTTTGTGATTGATAGTGGCGGTAAGATCAATGTAGATAATAGTACGATTAATGCTGGTTATGGTATTAGTGTAATTAGCAGTCAAGGCTTTGAAGACGATGTAAGAGATAAAAACGTTTTTAATATTAAAGATAGTAGTTTGATTGCCAGAGATGCTTTGGTGGGTGTAAATGATCATCGTAATTTTAATGATGATAGTGTTGAGGATGATGCTCTGGCGGATGCTGGTGTTGCAGCGCAAGAACCACTGGTATTAACAGCAGATCATTCTGAACTTGCAGGACGGACATATGTGGAGTTACGTCCGGCGCCAAAATTAATATTTAATCTGAAGAATGGTTCTTCCTGGCTGATTAATGGCAATAGTGAGCTGGATGAGCTGAATATTCACGATTCTAGTATTTCTTTTAGTAAAGGTGGTCAATTTAAAACGCTGACGATTCATGGTGATCTGAGTGGCAGTAATGGTTTGTTTAATCTGAATTCTAGTCTGGCTGATCAGCAGGCGGATAAGATTGTGATTGAAGGTAAGGTACATGGAGAGCATAAGATCAGTGTAGCTGATAGCCGTAAACGACCAAAAACGCCGAATGGAAAAATAACGCTGGTAGAATCCAATGGTGGTGATGGCTCATTTAGTATGGTGCAAGATTATGTAGATGCGGGTAAATACCGTTATTTCTTCCATCAGGACGGTGATAATAAATGGGTTTTAAGCAATGATAAGGGCGCAGTGTCTTCTGGTGGTGCCCATGGATCTGATTATGAAATCAGTGATTTTGCCAATTCTTTGATCAGTATGCGTCAGGCTGCCAATCAGTTTGTGTATCAGCTACAGGAACCGTTGAATGCGCGCCTCGCTAGTCTGAAATCGCAGCCTCGGGGTAGTAATAATAATTTGTGGCTGGACAGTAATTATGCTCATGATCATTTTGATAGTACGGGCACCAGTGATGGTCTGGCTACGGCAGGCTTCAAGCAGAAGTCTTATAGTTTGCAATTAGGTTATGATCATGTTTTGCCATTGGGTGATGGTGAGAATAATCAGACGTATCTGGGTGCTTTTGTGGGACAGGGGCATTCAAGTGTGGATTTTAATGGCAATTATAAAGACGGTAATCTGAAAGCGGTAACTACTGGTATTTATGCTGGTTGGCAGAATGCCGGCGGTTGGTTCGCAGATGCGGCTTACCGATACAGTCATTTGAAAACGTCTGCCAGTAAGATGGATAATGCGACATGGCACGCGAATAGTCTGAGTGCTCAGTTAGGCAAGGATTTCAGTCTGGCTGATAAGTGGGTGGTTACGCCGAAGTTCGGGATGACGGTTGGACGCTTATCTGGCGATGAGTATACCAACAGTACTACTTTTTATCGCAGTAAGCTGGGAGCCGCAGTTAAAACTTCATTTGCTTTGAATAAGGTAAGTTTGAATCCTTATGTAGGTGCATATTGGCTGCATGATAAAAGTGGTCTGGGTCATGCTGTTGTTGATGATGAAAATCTGCGTATTGCCGGTGCGGGTAACAGTGGTTTGTATGAAGCTGGTCTGGGGGTGGATTTTGATCACAATAATCATGCTGATTTTAAGCTTAATTATGCCAATGGTCAGAAAACTGAACAGAAATTCGGCATTAATCTGAATTACCGTTATTCATGGTAAAAGTAGATTTGGTTTTATGTATTGCGCCAGCCTTGCTGGCGCATTTTTATTGTGCCAGATAAATCTGTATTTTTGGTTGCTGCTGTAATACAGCTCGGATGGGCATTTGATCTGTATCGTTGCCGGCTAATGCCTGCTGAAATACTTGTTGCTGTTTTTTTCCTACTAGCTGGAGATATAGGTGACGACTATTGAGAATAACCGGTAGGGTTAATGAAATACGCTTATGCGGGGCAGTGAGAGGCTGCATATCAATAACCATTCTGTTGGAATGCATATCCAGTCCTTTGCTGAGGTTTTCTGCATGAGGGAACAGTGATGCTGTGTGGCCATCTTCACCCATTCCTAATACCAGTACATCTATTGGTAAGGGCAGGGCTTGCTGTAATCGGGTGTGGATTTCATCGATGCTGTCGCCGGGGGTATCGGCTATGGTTTTCAGGCTGATGAAATGAGCATTTTTGGCCTGATTCTGCAATAAGTGCGTACGCATTAGACGTTCGTTGCTGTCTTCATGCTCTTTGTCTACCCAACGTTCATCTACTAGGGTGATATGGATTTTTTCCCATGGCAGGGTTGTGTGGCTTAATATCTGGAGCAATTCTATAACAGCAGGCCCTCCGGAAAGTGCCAGTGATGCTTGAGCGCGCTGGGCAATGGCTTGTTGCAGGTTGTTGCTGATGGCGGCAGCAAGTGCGGTGTTCATTGCTGTGCGGGTTGGGTATTCATGGGGCTGATACATGGTGATTTCCTCTGTTTGTTGCAATGTATTTTTACGCAGAAGGTGGCAAGCAGTCATGATGGCTTGTATTCGGTATTTTCTGTTTGTGTTTTAAAGTTTGTTTTGGGGAGTTTAAGTTGGTTTAATTATTCTCGGGTACTGAGTTAATATGTTTTTAACGGGGTAATTGTTGTTAAATAATTCAATATATTTGGTATTTCTGGTTGTGTGGTTAAGTGGTAAAAGGCCAAATCCTTGCTGATGGATTTGACCTTGATGGTGTGTGTTTGCTTGGTTACCAGTTAACTTTCAATCCCACAGAACCGCTTAGCGGTGCTTTTATTCGTGCATTACCGCCGTTGGACCAGGTGTGACCGATTTCGCTGTACATTTTTATTCTCTCATTAATGTTATAGGTGGCACCTATAGCCAGTTCTGTACTGGTGTGTGCAGCACCGGAATGCAATGTTGTTGCTGCGATATTGGTGCTGTAGGTGGTTTGGTCTGCACCATCAGGTGAGTAGAACACGTTAACACGGATATAAGGATGCAAGATTCCTTGGTTAAGTTGATAGTTGCCTTGTATGCGGCCACCTAGTCTGAACAGCCACGCGTTATTATGATTGTGGCTGACGCTGGTGCGTCCGCTGATGTCGGTGTTGTTTAGATTTAGCCACTGATGCACTATTTGTGCTTGTGGTTCTATTTCCCAGTTGCTGTTGCTGAGGGTGAATGGTTTTCCTGTTTCGATTGATGCGGTGAAACCATGGCCTTTCTGGGTGCTGTTGTGATTACCATTGGGTTTGATGTCGACATGATGATGTGCGCCTTGTAGGACGATATCAAGATAGGCTCCGTTGGCGTAAACATAATTACTATAGGCTCCGAGGAAGTAGGATTTTGATGTGTTTTTGCCTACTTTGCCATATATGCCGCTGGCAAAGCCATCAACATTCATATCACTGTAGATATAACCTAGATAACCGCCGATTCGCCAGCCTTGATTGTGCCAGATATCGCTGCCCAGTTGTACGCCGGCATAGTTGCCGGTGGAATGAGCATCAGGAGTGCCGTCTTGCCGCATATCGGTTCGACCGGAAATGATGTGTCCCCAGCTCATGCGTTCATCTGCTGTTGGTGTGATGCCAATTCTTTGGTGCATATTGCTCAGCATGATGATATCGGTTTGCCGGAGTTGCGCAGCAACAGCAGCATACAGAGGAACCTCTTTGCGGTAAGTAGGTTTCGGTTTTGATGAATGATGACCATTTTCTGGGTTATTCGGGTTATTCGGGTTATTCGGGTTATTCGGGTTATTCGGGTTATTCGGGTTATTCG
>NZ_JAGGIJ010000009.1:0-77713 GCF_024103505.1 Snodgrassella sp. | reverse complement strand
TCTTTGGTCTTAAAAGAACCGCTTTGACTAGATTGGCTTATCCAGCGGTCTAAAGCAGAAGGTGTCAAATCGTATTGCTTGACCAACTGACTGCGTGATTTTCTCTGCTAATCAAGTTTAATCATTTATGCTTTGAAATCAATACTAAAAGTGCTTCGTGCGCGTTTTAATTGATTCATCGTTTTTTTCTTTTTAGTTGTTAAGTTTACCTTACCCCCTAAAAAAGTTGTATGAATTAGTGTAGCCTATCTAACACTCAATGGCACTGATTTAGATTTACGTTTGCATGAAAGAAACATCACAGAAATAGATTTAACAGGTGTATGTACCGACATCTGTATTT
Source organism: Snodgrassella sp. (assembly GCF_024103505.1). Taxonomy (NCBI): domain Bacteria; kingdom Pseudomonadati; phylum Pseudomonadota; class Betaproteobacteria; order Neisseriales; family Neisseriaceae; genus Snodgrassella; species Snodgrassella sp. The sequence continues at coordinate 77,370 of NZ_JAGGIJ010000009.1, read as the reverse complement.
ATATACAGCAGTTGATGCTTATAACTTTAATTATAAAATAGTAATTTATCAACATGCCGTTGCACGTTTTGATCCCACAGGATACTACTGGGTTTTAAAACATTTTCAAAATAATTTAGAAACCGGCATAATCCAATTATTCAGATTAGTTCATAAATGATGATAATAAACAAACAGCCAGATTATTTAGATATAAAAAAACCTCACCAATGTGAGGTTTAATTCACCTTACCATAAAGTAAGGATTTTTGGTGGGTCGTGAGCGATTCGAACGCTCGACCAACGGATTAAAAGTCCGCTGCTCTACCGACTGAGCTAACGACCCTTTGGCTCCCCGACCAGGGCTCGAACCTGGGACCTGCGGATTAACAGTCCGTCGCTCTACCGACTGAGCTATCAGGGAAAGGAAGAGCGCATTATAGAGACCGTTATTCAGTTCGTCAAGCGTTTTCAGCTACTCTATCTCTAAAATAGGCTATAAATAATGCAAACCTTTGGTAATCTTATATATTTAATTGCAATGATTGCTTTGGCTCGATTAATTGCATTTTTAAATATATTTCATTTGTTTTATTTTCTATTCCCCCCCTCTATTTTGTCTCAAATCTAGTGTAATGTTGCTCCGTTTTATGCGTATCAAGAGGATAGCGTATAGATTTATTCGGTCTTACCGCATACTTCTTGATAACTATAAAAATGAGTAATAGTCAAGACAACTTAGACAATAAAAATTTTGTTTTGCTGTTTAAGGTAGAGAGCAATTGCTACCGTGCTTCTTTCTAAGATGATTGATGAGTTATTTCTTATTTTCTTTGTGCAATTTTTTTTGCGTCCATGTGCAAATTTCTGCACCGTCTCCAGTATAAATTGATTGAATTCATTATTAATTTATTATTAATAATCAATATATTACATTTTTATTTTTATGAATCAAATATGGTATACGAATTGCAATAGCAAAGTAGCTATGCTTAAGCATAGATGAATATTTAACGTGCAACAAGGAGTCGTTGATGCAAAAAAAATTAATCACTACCGATAAAATCGGGGATTTTCTTAAAGACGGTATGACGATTATGTATGGCGGTTTTATGGGGTGTGGTACGCCGTCAAAGATTGTTAATGCGATTCTGGAATCGGGTATTAAGGACATAACGCTTATCGGTAATGATACAGCTTTTGTAGATACTGGCGTAGGTCCTCTGATTAGTAATAATCAAGTAAAAAAAGTTATTACTTCCCATATCGGCACCAATCGTGAAACAGGCAGAAAAATGATTGCGGGTGAGATTGAGGTTGAACTGGTGCCTCAGGGTACGCTGGCTGAACGGATTCGTTGCGGTGGTGCCGGATTGGGTGGTGTTTTAACACCTACTGGTATCGGTACGATTGTTGCTGAAGGCAAGGAAATCTTATTGGTTAATGGTCGCGAGTACTTGCTTGAGCTGCCACTGCGGGCTGATTTGGCCATTATACATGCTCATCAGGCTGATTATAACGGTAATCTGGTTTATCAATATGCTGCGCGTAATTTCAATCCTTTGATTGCTACTGCTGCCGATACGGTGATTGCTCAGGTTGATGAGCTGGTAGAAGTTGGTCAGATTCATCCGGATGCTGTGATGACACCAGCAGCATTAGTTGATTTTATGGTTAGCACTAACGATTAAGGGAAATGACAATGGATAAAAAAGAATTAATTGCTCGCCGTGTTGCGCAGGAATTACGCGATGGTGATGTTGTTAATCTGGGGATTGGTTTGCCAACTCAGGTAGTTAACTATTTACCTGAAGGTGTCAATATTACTCTGCAATCAGAAAATGGCTTTCTGGGTTTGGGGCCGAAAACAGTTGACGAACCAAATATTGTCAATGCGGGCGGACAGCCCTGTGGTGTTGTTCCCGGTGCAGCGATGTTTGATAGTGCATTTTCTTTTACGCTGATTCGTGGCGGGCACGTGGATGCTTGCGTACTCGGGGGACTGGAAGTTGATCAGCATGCCAATCTGGCAAACTGGATGGTACCGGGCAAAATGGTGCCGGGTATGGGTGGCGCAATGGATCTGGTTACTGGGGCAAAAAAGGTGATTATTGCCATGGAACATTGTACTAAAACTGGTGAACCTAAGATCTTACCTGAATGTAGTTTACCGCTTACAGCTAAAGGCAAGGTAAGTATGGTTATTACTGAGCTGGCAGTATTTGAATTCAGAAATGGGCAGCTGTATTTGATTGAAACGGCTGAAGGAGTGGATGTTGATACGGTAAAAGCGCATACCACAGCAGAATTTATTGTCGCCGATGATTTGCGAACTATGTCCATTACTACAGGAGAACAGACTTTATGATTTCACGTTTGTCCAGACATACTACTAATCTGGTGAGTAAATACCTGCCTGATCCTTTGATTTTTGCCTTATTGCTTACCTTTATCATTTTTTTTATGGCCTGGGGATTAACGGATTCACAACCGCTAGGTCTGGTGAAAATGTGGGGGGATGGATTCTGGAATTTATTGGCCTTTGGCATGCAAATGGCGCTGATTGTGGTTACCGGTCATGCTTTAGCCAGCTCACCACCCGTTAAATCTGTTCTGGTTTCTATTGCCTCACTAGCCAAGACTCCTACTCAGGCAGCGATGCTGGTTACCTTTGTGGGTTCTATTGCCTGTATTCTAAACTGGGGATTCGGGCTGGTTGTGGGTGCGATGCTGGCCAAGGAAGTTGCCAGACAAGTTAAGAATGTTGATTATGGATTGCTGATTGCCTGCGCTTATATTGCTTTCATGACATGGGGTGGTGGTTTGTCTGGTTCAATGCCTTTAATGGCTGCAACTCCCGGCAATCCGGTTGCACACCTGATGGTTTCTGATTCCAATCCACAGGGAATTATTCCGATTTCACAGACAATGTTTTCCGCCAGTAATATTTTTATTACAGGCATGCTGATCATCTGCTTACCTCTTCTCGTGCGTTTTATGGTTAGAACTGACGGTAAGGTAAATGTGGTTAATCCTGAGTTACTGGCACCAGAACCTGATTTTCAGCGCAAACTTGACCGGGAAACGGCCACTATAGCTGAAAAGCTGGAAGAAAGTAAATTGCTTTCTTTATTGGTGGGGGTACTGGGTATTAGTTATCTGCTGATTTATTTTTATCACAGTGGTTTTAATATCACGATTAATACTGTTAATCTGATTTTTCTGACTGCTGGTGTGTTATTGCACCGTACGCCTATGGCCTATATGCGTGCTGTATCCAATGCAGCCAGAAGCACAGCCGGTATTATTATTCAATTTCCGTTCTATGCGGGCATTCAGTTAATGATGGAACATTCCGGTCTGGGTGGCTTAATTACTGAATTCTTTATCAACATTGCCAGCAAAGATACTTTCCCTATCTGGACATTCTTCAGCTCCGGCATTATCAACTTTGCCGTACCTTCAGGTGGCGGTCATTGGGTTATTCAAGGTCCATTCGTCATTCCTGCTGCGCAGGCTCTGGGCGCTGATTTAGGTAAATCCACTATGGCAATTGCCTATGGTGAACAATGGATGAATATGTTGCAGCCATTCTGGGCATTACCTGCACTGGCCATTGCTGGTCTCGGAGTACGGGACATTATGGGTTACTGTATGACGGCATTAATTTTCACTACGCCCATATTCCTGATTGGATTGTACTTTTTCTAGATAAAAAAGGAGTTTACGATGACAAAAACCGTAATAGTTAGTGCAGCTCGCACGGCCATTGGTAGTTTTAATGGTTCACTGGCCACAGTAAATGCGATTGATTTGGGCAAAACTGTTATTGATGAAGCATTGAAACGTGCTGCACTTGATGCCAGTTTGGTGAATGAAGTTATTATGGGTAATGTGCTACAGGCGGGGCTGGGACAGAATCCTGCCCGACAGGCCGCACTGGGCGCAGGTATTCCCAGCACCGTACCAGCATTTACCATTAATAAGGTATGTGGCAGTGGCCTGAAGTCAGTTGTACTGGCAACACAAAGTATTTTAGCAGGCGACAATGATGTTGTTGTGGCCGGTGGAATGGAAAACATGTCTCAGGCTCCCTATCTGCTTGGCAGCAAAGCACGCTGGGGGCTGAAAATGGGGAATGCGGAACTGTATGACACAATGGTGAATGATGGTTTAACCTGCGCTACCAACCATTATCATATGGGAATTACGGCGGAAAATATTGCCGAACAATATGCTATCAGCCGACAGGAACAGGATGAACTGGCATTGCGTTCACAGCAGCTAGCCACTCAGGCCATTAATAATGGTGAATTTGCAGAAGAAATTGTGCCTGTGACCATCAGTTCGCGTAAGGGCGATATTATCTTTAAACAGGATGAATATCCCAAAGCAGACACCAGTTTGGAAGGTCTGGCTAAACTTCGACCTGCCTTTAAAAAAGATGGCACCGTCACAGCTGGCAATTCCTCAGGCATTAATGATGGTGCGGCTGCCATAGTTCTGATGTCAGAAACCAAAGCCAAAGAATTGGGATTAAAACCACTGGCGTATATTCGCAGCTATGCATCTGGTGGTGTAGATCCCAGCGTAATGGGTCTGGGCCCGGTACCGGCAACCCGACTGGCTTTACAAAAGGCCGCACTGGAGCTATCTGATATTGATTTAATTGAGGCAAATGAAGCTTTCGCTGCCCAGTTTCTCGGGGTGGGACGTGAGCTGAATTTTGATATGGACAAAACCAATATACATGGTGGTGCCATTGCACTGGGTCACCCTATTGGTGCCAGCGGCGCACGTATTTTGGTTACCCTACTTTATTCCATGCTCCATCGTGATAAACAGCTGGGACTGGCAACATTGTGTATCGGTGGCGGACAAGGTACAACAGTCATTCTGGAACGCTGTTAACAATAACCAGATAATACTAATGGTTATATTTGGTTATCGGGTATGTTATTAAGTTAAGCAGTCGGGCAATATGGAATTCATCTGATATTGCCTGACTTGTTAAACTGAATAATTTACCCGATAATTCAAATTAATTTAGATGAATATTTCAGCTGATAGCTGGCCTGATACTGCAACACTAGTTTATTGATAATCATGGATATCTGAGCACTTATGCATGCCTTTTTACTTCAGCGCCTGTATCCAGACAGAATCAGTGCCCGTATTTTTTTGCTGGTAACACTTCTGTCCTGTTTTTCAATTTTTATTTGTGCAGTATTAATTGATAAAGAAGGACGTGAGCTACTCAGGCAGGAAAAAAGCCAAAAACTCTATGCTGTTACAAAAACATTAGATTTGCTTTTAGGGGATGCCTATCAGCACATTGATAAGAATTTACCCAAGGCACAGCAGATTGCACAACTTAATCAGTATCTGTCTCCCAGAGTTGAGCCGTTACTGAAAGATATGCCGAGTATTGCGGCCGGTTATTATCACAAACAGCTGGATGCGATTATAGTCTATGCGCCACAATCTGCGTACGGTGTAAATGTTGGCAAATCTATTGCTGCCACACACAAAGGGCGCAAAGTGATGCAAAGTGGCCTGCACATGATTGATATTGGTGAACAGGTTAGAGGCAATATCATGAATGCCATGATTCCTATTGTGCGCAATAACCAGATCCTTGGTTATATCTGGGCTAATGAAACATTGGATGATATTGAAAAACAAACATTTGTATTTGACAAGAGTGTTATAACCATCAGCTTAATTTGTATGCTAAGCTGTATCTGTATTGCATCTTTTTTATCCAGAAAGCTAAATACTGATGTTAATTTAATCAGACAAGGCTTGGAAAAACTGCCCTTTTCACTTGATTTGCGCCTGCCTGTTATTCGCGGAGAATTAAATGAAATTGTGAATGGAATCAACAATCTGGCTGAAAAGCTCAGAAAAACCAAAACCATGAACGAATTGATTCTGGAAAACACACTGGATGGCGTGATTACTGTAGATAATAATGGTTCCATAACCATGTTAAATCCGGCAGCAGAAAAAATAACCGGTTATCAGCTTGAACAAATACTGGGGCAACCTTATACAACCATAATCGATGATAAAAATTTTCAAAGCCCGTTATTGGATACCTTATACAATGGTATTGATCATATCGGGGTCGAGGTAGATTTTCCGGTTGCCGGACGAATCATTAGAATTTCTGCCAGTACCAGCCACCTAAAAAATCATCAAGGTCAAATAATTGGCGCAGTGGTTATTTTTAAAGATATCACTGAGCGAAAAGAAGTAGAAAAATTAATCCAGCAAACAGAACGTCTGGTTGCGCTGGGTGAATTGATGGCAGGCATTGCTCATGAAATCCGCAATCCATTGGCAGCAGTACGCGGTTTTGTCCAGTATTTGCAAAATGATGTCTCACGCACGGAACAAAATGAATATATTGACATTATTCTGAAAGAAGTTGATTCCATCAATCTGGTCATCCAGCAACTGCTGGATTTCTCAGTGCCCTCTAAAAACTATTATGTTTCTGTGCAGTTAAATACTTTGATTGAAGAAGTACTGGTATTGATTAACTCATCACACCGATCAAATAACATCAACCTAACTCTTACTTTAACCAATCCGTTACCATCGCTGTATCTGGATAAAGAATTAATCAAACAGGCATTATTGAATTTATTAATTAATGCTATTCAGGCAATCAAAGATCACGGTGATATTGAAATATCTACATTATTGTCTGAAAACCAGAAGTATCAATTGATTCGGATAAAAGATAACGGTGAAGGTATAAAAAAAGAATTGATGGATAAAATCTTTATGCCGTTTTTTACAACCAAAATTTCTGGTACAGGCCTTGGGCTGGCTATGGTACAGAAAATAGTTTCTTCTCATAAAGGAAAAATCAGCATTAAAAATAATGAGAACAGCAGTGGTGTTACTGTTGAAGTAGCACTTCCCATTAACTGATACAAGATAATCTGTAATTTATGTCGGAAAAAATCTTAATTGTCGAAGATGAACTGAATCTACGCAAATTATTGTCCATTTTTTTATCACAGGAACAGTATCATGTTATTACTGTTGATAATGCAGAAGATGCTATTAAAATATTAGCGCAGCAGCCTATTGACTTAGTTCTAATGGATAACCGCTTACCACAAATGACCGGACTGGAAGCGCTGAAACTAATTAAAGAGCTTCATCCGGAAATATTTATCATACTGATGACGGCTTATGCTGGCGTTGATACAGCTGTTGAAGCTTTAAAACTGGGGGCAATTGATTACATTGTTAAACCCTTTGATCTCAATGAGCTTAAAGCATTGGTAAAGCGTACCTTAGAATTAAGTAAGGCTAAAAAGCAAGGGATCGATTTATCTCCAAAAATCGAATTATCCAATTCTGATACTAAAAGGCATATCCTCACTAACAGCCCGAATATGATGGAACTGTGCCGCAATATCGCGAAAATATCACAAACCAGAACTACCGTATTAATCACGGGCGAAAGCGGTACCGGTAAGGAATTAGTCGCAAAAACCATTCATTACTATAGTACGCGTTCAACCGGCCCTTTTATCAAAGTCAATTGTGGTGCATTACCGGAAACCTTACTGGAAAGTACACTATTTGGACATGAAAAAGGATCATTTACAGGTGCTTACCAACGCCAGATCGGCTTATTTGAACGTGCGCATCAGGGCACACTTTTTCTGGATGAAGTAGCAGAAATGTCGACTAACCTACAGGTAAAACTTCTGCGGGTAATTCAGGAAAGAGAATTTGAACCAATCGGTGGTACCAGATTAATCAAAACTGACTTTAGACTAATTGCAGCCACTAATCGTAGCCTACCGGATATGATCAGCAGTGGTGAATTTCGCGAAGATTTATTTTACCGGCTTAATGTAATGGAATTAAGCCTACCACCTTTACGCGACAGAAAAAATGATGTCATGCTGCTGGCTCGCTACTTTGCCAATCAGTTTTGTCATGAAAACAATAAGGAATTACTTGACTTTACCATCAGTGCAGTAGAGGTACTCAACCAATATCCATGGCCGGGCAATGTACGCGAATTATCCAATGCCATTGAACATGCGGTAGTGATGTCTAATGGTCTGTTTATTTATCCGCAAGATCTTCCAGCGCATATTATTGCCCATAAAAAAACGCCTGATTTTAATCCCGATTTTGGTGAAGATGAGCAATCCAGTGCCACCTTAAAGGAAAAAGTTAAGATTTATGAAAAGGAACTCATTATCAATGAATTAAAACTAAACCGTGGGCATCGAGAAAATACCGCCCGTTCACTAGGCATTAGTAAAAGAACGTTGCTATATAAAATGCAGGAATACGAGATTGCAGAAACCATTAATTAAACGTGATAAAACCAACGATATGGAGGCATTCTTAACGATCTGATGCTGGATGACAGATATAGCATTCCAGCCTAGTTATTCCGGCAGCCAGAAATAAACCCAAGCTTCACCATGTTGACGCACATACAATTTCCAAGCCTCCAAATCCGAACTTGGTATTGTATGTACGCATTCAGCTAAAAAAACATAACTGGGTCACAAACACCACTTCGTAACTTATTTAAAATGACTCATAAGCATAATCAACGATCAACGGTGCATGATCGGAAAATTTTTCATCCTTATAAATAGCTGCGGTTTGCGCACAAGCGGCAAGATTTGGCGTTGCCAGCTGGTAATCAATACGCCAGCCCACATCTTTTGCATAAGCTTGTCCACGATTACTCCACCATGTATAGCCGGGTATTTCTGGATACAGAGTACGCCAGATATCCACCCAGCCCAGCTCGTCAATTACTCGACTAAGCCACTGTCGTTCTTCGGGCAGAAAACCAGAATTTTTTAAATTACCACGCCAGTTTTTTAAATCAATATTCTGATGCGCAATATTCCAGTCACCACAAATTACAATATCGCGTTGCATTGCTTGTAATTCACGTAGCACCGGTAGAAATTTATCCAGAAAACTAAACTTAGCCTGCTGCCGCTCCTCCGAACTGCTGCCCGATGGCAAATACAATGAAATAACCGTCAATTTGCCAAAATCAGCGCGTACATAGCGCCCTTCATGGTCAAAATCTTCCCAGCCTAGCCCAATCTGAATAGCATCGGGCTTTCGCTTACTATATATGGCCACACCACTGTAACCACGTTTAACTGCGGTATGCCACACACCATACATGCCCAATGGATGCTTCATCTCCTCGGTCATATCAGCTTCCTGAGCTTTTAACTCCTGTACACACACAATATCAGCCTGTGCCTGTGCCAGATAATCAATAAAACCCTTACTGGTGGCTGAACGTATACCGTTTACATTGGCAGAGATAATGCGCATCCGCATGTCCTTTCGTTTAATGCTAAAATTTAAAGTTCAATTTCTTCAATACTTCATTTTATCATCAAGGATTACTATGTCTGATTTTCGTCAGGACTTTCTCCACTTTGCCCTGCAACAGAATGTTTTAAAGTTTGGTCAGTTCACCACTAAGGCCGGCAGACAATCGCCCTATTTCTTTAATGCCGGTTTGTTTAACGATGGCTACAGCATTCTGCAACTGGCTCGCTTCTATGCCCGCTCCATTCTGGCTAGCAATATAGAATTTGATATGCTGTTCGGACCTGCCTACAAAGGCATTATATTGGCCGCCGCCACTGCAATGATGCTGGCAGAGGAAGGACATAATGTACCATATGCCTATAACCGCAAAGAGGCAAAAGACCATGGTGAAGGTGGCGTTCTGGTGGGTGCGCCATTACAGGGACGCGTACTCATTATTGATGACGTCATTTCAGCCGGTACTTCAGTACGCGAATCAGTAGCCATTATTCAGCGTGAAGGTGCACTTACTGCTGGTGTGGCTATTGCACTTGATCGCATGGAAAAAGGTCAGGGAACACAATCAGCCGTACAGGAAGTACAACAGCAGTATCATATACCCGTAACAGCAATTGCCACACTGGAGGATTTACTGCGCTTGCTGGAAAATGATCCAACACTGGCCAGCTACCATCAACCAGTAGCAGCTTATCGCCAACAATATGGTGTGTAAAGTTTGTCTGGTTCTGGCAAAAAAGATTGCTTTAACGGTTCAGGTAATCTTATGTTTATAAATTGATTATCTTTACTGCGTATCTACCAGATGAATGTTGAACAGTTACTCAATCATTATGGCTATCTGGCCATCTTTATTGGCAGTATTCTGGAAGGCGAGACCATTCTCACGCTGGCTGGTTTTTTTGTACACAAAGGCTATCTGTTATTTGTACCATCCATTTTGTGTGCTACTGCTGGCGGCATGATTGGTGATCAAGTGTGCTTTTTACTTGGCCGTTATTATGGCACGCGTTTGTTGCAACACTTTCCCAAACTGGATCCGCTGGTAGAAAAAACCAATCGTTTATTGAGCAAGCACAGCTCAATTATTATTATTGGCGTGCGCTTTATGTATGGTCTACGCATTGCTGGCCCCATCGCTATCGGTATGAGCAAAGTATCCTTTTCCCGTTTCCTCTTACTGAATGCACTGGGCGCGTTATTCTGGGCAACCATCATCGTTAGTTTTGGCTATTTGTTCGGTCAATCAGCACAATGGTTATTTACACAATTTCAACAGTATACAAAATTGCTTTTTGCCCTTATTTTACTGATCGCTGTAATCGTTCTTTCCATATACTGGTATAGCAAACAACGCCGTAATAAATAAAGCAGAAAGCTGATTCTGATTCATATCAGCGATAAGTAAACTGCCCCTATCTATATCAATGTTTGAGTAAATAGGAAAATATTTTCCACTAAACAGACAACTTAATCACAGCCTGATCTGTTTTATCCAGCCAATCAAAAACAATAAACCCCGCTGTGGCGGGGTTTATTGTTTTTCTAAAATCAGCTAACACTACCTGATCAGAAAGTATGTTTCAAACCAACACCAAAGGCAGTGGTTTTGTTTTTACCTTTGCTTTGATTCAGTTCATCGTAGCCATTTCCTTCGCGCAGCCAGCCTGCCTGAATATTAGCAGTAGTATGTTTAGAGAAGTCGTAATCTGCACCTAATACAACCTGATCATATTTGGTGTTTTTCTCTTTGCTACCATTAATTTTTACATCCCAGCCATGAGCATAGGAGATTTTCGGGAAAACATTATTGAAGTGGTAGCCAAGGGTCAAAACAGCTTCCTGTCCCCGGTTATCCCAAGTCACATTATGATCACCAATATTCATAGTGTTTAAATTACCCTCTCCGCCCACGGGAATTGATACGCCTTTCAATCCACGGAAATAGGAGCTGGTATTTTTGCTATATTGATAACCCACACCTACAAACAGATCATTGGCATCATAGCCACCTTCAAGACGATGCACCTGACCATCTTTAAGTTTGGTGTGACCAGATTCAGAAATCATGGCCGCTGAATTTTTCAGGAAGTTAAAGCCGTATTTTGCAAAATAACCGGCATTATGGTAATTCAGACCCACGCTATACTTATCGCCAGCGCCCATACCGTAATCATACTCACTGTTACGATTGCCACCATTTACATTATCACGTGGAGAGTACAGCGCATTGAATTTGAAACCGGCCCATTCTGGTGAATCATAGGCAATACCTACGTAACGCTCACCAGTGCGGGTAAATTTGCCCAGACCTAAAACTTCATTGTTGTATTCCCATGGGTCAACAACGTCCATATTGGCTTTCATGGCATTGCTGATACGACCCGCACGAACTGTACCAAAATCAGTTTGTAAACCGATAAAAGAGTCACGGTTAGCCCAGCCATCAGCTTTACCATTACTATTACCTAAATGAATGGCAGATTCTACCTGCCAGATAGCTTTCAGACCGTTACCCAAATCTTCAGAACCTTTAAAGCCAATCCGTGAACCATAGTCAGCAATCCCATTCTGGTATGGGCCGCGGCTATCGCCACTGGTTTTAGTAGAAGATACTTCATAGCCTGCTTTCATTTGGCCGTACAATACAACCTCTGCCATAGCAGCAACTGGCAAAGTAGTCAAAGCCAAAGCAATCAGGGTTTTTTTCATTACTGTATTCCTAGTTTTAACGTCAAAAATACAAACTTCAAAAACCAAATGAAGAGCTTTTGAAGTTTTACATCAATCGCCATCATGACGAGTGTGCGGAATATACTGGTGAGATTATAAAAAAGCAAACTACGGATTCTGCATATCCGATTGGCGTAGTTTCTTTGATTAAAGAATAGGTTAAATATATATTAGAAATGTATTCAAATCACGATGAACGCTACTGGTTCTATTGTTAAGCTGACTTTTTGCTACAGCATTTTCACATTACTTACTATTAGAAATACTTTTTTATATATTGGCAAAATATTATTTAGAAAGGTCTTATACAACACCGCCAGAACAACGATGCATATAGAAAACAAAATTTTTTATGCAATTTTTGTGAAAGTATTTATCCGTATTCCTTAAAACCATGTTCAGGCTATGATTACAGATGCAGTTTATCAAATTGCCCATCTATATGATTTTCAGCTATCAATATAATACGTTAATTATCCAATATCAATTAGATACAATTATTAGATAAGTAGACAGCTTACCTTACTTAGCACTTCCGGTACTGTTTTTCAAGGATTGCAACTAAAATAATTGTCCACATGGATAAAATTTGTCCTTTGATTTTTATAATAGCTGATATGTTTATCAGTAGTAATAATTATGCTTATATTGCCATATGCAATTCATTTGTATTAAGGTTTTTATTAATATAGTTCGACGATGCTTATAAAATAAGTTAATCCCTGATGAAAAACAGATTACACTGTTCCTCAATCAGGGATTAAGTTCAACTATTAATTAGTAAGGATTAAATACTAATTAGAAAGTGTGTTTCAGACCAACACCAAAGGCAGTGGTTTTGATTTTACCAGCGTCTTCGCCTAAGCCTTCACGCAACCAACCAGCTTGTACGTTAGCAGTAGTGCGTTTAGAGAAGTCATAGTCAGCACCTAACACGATTTGATCGTATTTGGTATTTTTCTCTTTGGTACCATTAATTTTCACATCCCAGCCATGAGCATAAGAGATTTTCGGGAAAACATTACCAAAGTGGTAGCCAACAGTCAGAGCAGCTTCCTGACCTTGGTTATCCAAAGTCACGCTGTGATCACCCACGCCTGCATCACCAAAATCACTTAAAAAATCATTTACTGCTCTGTTATAAGAAGAAGTATTTTTAGTGTACTGATATCCAACACCTACAAATAGGTTATTAGCATCATAGCCACCTTCAACACGGTGTACCTGACCGTCTTTAAGATCCTTGGTTAATACACCAAGTTTATTTACATCATACTTAACCGCAGAGTTTTTCAGGTAGTCAAAACCATATTTAGCATAGAAACCAGAGTTCTTATAGTTCAGACCAAGGCTGTATTTGTCACCAGATCCGATACCGCGGTCGTATTCACCTGTACGATCACCACCGTTTACGTTATCACGTGGAGAGTACAGCACATTAAAATTGAAGCCAGCCCATTCTGGAGAATCGTAAGCAATACCTACATAGCGAGCATCGGTACGGGTGAATTTGCCCAGACCCAATGCATCACTGCTATATTCCCAAGCATCAACAACGTCCATATTAGCATTGATAGCATTGCTGATACGGCCGGCACGTACGGTACCGAATTTGTCATGCTGCAAACCGATGAATGAATCACGGTTAGCCCAGCCATCAGATCCACCATTGCTGTGACCCAAATGAATGCGAGATTCTACCTGCCAGATAGCTTTCAGGCCATTACCTAAGTCTTCAGAACCTTTGAAACCAATACGAGAACCGTAATCAGCGATACCGTTTAAGTATGGATCGCGATCTTCACCAGTAACTTTTGATGAATTAACTTCATAGCCTGCTTTCATTTGGCCATATAAAACAACCTCAGCCATAGCGGCAACCGGCAAAGTGGTCAAAGCCAAAGCAATCAGGGTTTTTTTCATTGCTGTATTCCTTTTCTATGTCGAAAAAACAAACTTCAAAAACCTAATGAAGAGCTTTTAAAGTTTTGCATTAATCGCCGCATTAGCGATTTCATGGCTGTCAATATAATGCTTTAGTTGCAAAAAAACAAATTCATTTGCAAACACACAACACTTTTGACAAATCACGTTGCAGCAAATAATAGCTAAAATATAACATTAACCAACAAATTCAATATTTTATATTACAGATATCACAATAAAATAAAATATTTCCCATATTTAAAAGTGTTGTAGTTTTTCAACACAATAACTGAATTAAATAATTTTGCTCAGTAGTTACGCAGCAAAATGGTAGCTACACTACAATGATGCAAGGTGCAATGCATAATTATGTATCTTATTGCAAAGCCGATACTATTTTGCAGGCTACAGCGTAATTTGTAAATATCCTCGTTTATGCAGTAGTCTGCCTGTATCAGCGATAAAAACGTTACTCATACAGGCAATTAGGCGATGAATTAACATTTCGTTGAATAAAATATATCTATTTATATTCGGGTTTCAACTTGTTGTAGTGCTGCTGGTGCCGCTATTGCATCATCCGGCTGGTTAAATACTTTATCTTTGCGCCGCAATTTAGGCTGCTCTGGCACAACTGCTGTATCTTCATTGATTGATACCGCTTTATCCATGCTGGTCTCAACTAATATCAGCCCACCTTGTTCGGCTATATGGCATAAGTTAGTATCTACTGTTGTATTCGTTGTTACTGATTCTAGCTGAGTGGCAACCGCAGGTTCAGTTTGTGCCGTCGTTTCGGCACCAATAACAATAGATTTGTCACCAGTCGATATCTGCTGATCGCACGCCAACTGAGCAAGAATGCGGGTTATCGTCTGCTGTGCCTGTACTACTGCTTGCGGAACTATGTCGTTATTAGGAGCTTCATGTAACTGGGCAGTATCAATGCTGTTGTTGTGCTGTACAGGATTGAACACATGCTCAGTAGTCTGCTGTACTTGCATTACGATTGCATGAATATCAATATTGCGAATGATTTTTCTGGCCGCTATGATGTAGCTGCGCTTTTTCTTACCATTCTGGCGACGGCTGTTCTTATCATGTCGTGTTTGATGGCGCTCATTTTTAGCATCACCACCAGACAGAGTAATGATCAGTGGATCATCAGCCTGAACTTCGTCAATCGAATCAGTTAGGTTTACTTGTTGTGCTGGTACTTCATTTTTGCCTGATACCCGTTGACGGCGACGACGTGTAGTATTTTGCTCCTGCTTAAAGTCATTCTGTGTCTTACTGGTATCGTTTGTAGTACTCGTTTGTGCAGCTGTACACTTATCGGCATGTTTTTCTTCGCGTCGGTTACGATGCTCATTTACCGGCCGAATTGGCACTGCGGTATCAGCTACTGTTTTACTTTCGGTAGTAATGTCGCCTTTTTTAACAGAATCAGTATTTTTAGCTGGGCGGTTAGTACGTGACTGGCGTCGTTCGTGTGGCTGGTTTTTCTGATTTTTTTTCTGTTGTGCAGTTTTCACTGTTTTTTCCGGAATGGCACTGCTTTGCACAACAGATTCGTTAGTTTTACCACTTAACAGCTTACCCAACCAACCAGACAGTTTTTTCCACATACTGGGCACTGCTTCGGTTTTATCTGTAGACGTTTTCTCAATCACAGGAGCTGGTTGGGTATGATGAATACCTTTAACTGCTGCTTCGGGTCTGACAGGCTTGTTCTGGCCAATAGAAAATGGCAGCTCACCCATATTTTCAGGTTCCTGCACCTGATGGTAGCTAGGAATGGTTTTTTCTTCTACGTTATCTGTGCGTACTCGGGTAACGCTGTAATGTGGATTTTCCAGATGAATATTTGGAATCAGCAATACACATACATCCAGCCGCTCCTCCAGTCCGAACAACTCAGCACGTTTTTCATTCAGTAGAAAAGTAGCAACATCTACCGGCACTTGCACCCGCACTTCAGCAGTATTATCTTTCATCGATTCTTCCTGAATGATGCGCAGGATATGTAATGCTGTTGACTCAATGCTGCGAATAAAGCCGGTGCCCGCACAGCGCGGACAGATAGTATGGCTGCTTTCTCCGAGAGATGGTTTCAGGCGCTGCCTTGATAATTCCATTAAGCCGAAGCGGGACAGTTTAGCCATTTGTACCCGCGCGCGGTCTTTTTTCAATGCCTCACGCAAAGTGGTTTCAACATCACGCTGGTTTTTGCTGTTCTCCATATCAATGAAGTCAATAACCACCAGTCCACCCAGATCTCGTACACGCATCTGCCGTGCAACCTCTTCAGCAGCCTCCATGTTGGTTTTGAATGCTGTATCTTCGATATCTGCTCCGCGTGTTGCCCGAGCTGAGTTAACATCAATAGATACCAGTGCTTCGGTATGATCGATAACAATAGCACCACCAGATGGCAAGGCAACTTCACGAGAAAAGGCAGACTCAATCTGCTGCTCTATCTGAAAACGGGAAAAAAGAGGGGTATGGTCAGTATAATGCCGTAAGCGATTGAGATAGGCCGGCATAACATAAGACATAAATTCTCGAATCTGATCATAAACTTCCTGCGAATCGATCAGAATTTCTCCGATATCCGGCTGGAAATAGTCACGGATAGCCCGGATTAGCAGTGAGCTTTCCATAAACAGCAGATACGGTTCATTATGCTGCTGTGCAGCCTGCTCAATTGCACGCCATAGCTGCACCAGATAATTCAGATCCCATTGCAATTCTTCTGTACTGCGTCCAATACCCGCAGTACGTGCAATCAAGCTCATGCCGCGCGGGGTATCAAGCTCACTCATTGCCTGTTTGAGTTCCTGCCGATCTTCGCCTTCAATACGGCGGGAAACACCACCACCACGTGGATTGTTTGGCATCAGTACCAAATAGCGCCCAGCCAGACTGATAAAAGTGGTTAGGGCTGCCCCCTTATTACCACGCTCATCCTTTTCTACCTGTACGATGACTTCTACGCCTTCTGACAGCACATCCTGAATGCGGACACGACCACCTTCGTAATTCTGAAAATAGCTGCGTGATATTTCTTTAAATGGCAAAAAACCATGGCGATCTGTGCCATAGTCAACAAAACACGCTTCCAGTGAAGGTTCGATGCGGGTAATAATACCTTTGTAGATATTTCCTTTACGCTGTTCTTTACCCAGCGTTTCGATGTCCAAATCAAGCAGACTTTGTCCATCCACAATTGCCACGCGCAATTCTTCTGCCTGCGTGGCATTGAATAACATTCGTTTCATGAAAACCTCGTTATGCGCACTGACGAGGCGTTGTAATTAGTATTTGACACCCGCAGCCTTGCCAGATTGAATTGTTCACGGCAAATTAAGCAGGCTTTCATCATAAAGAAGGTATAAAGATCATTTGCACTATCCAGCATCACAATGCATGCTAAACAGCGTGTGCCCGATAGCCGCTAAAAACGGTCACAGCACTTAATTGGGGTAGCCATTCTTCTGTTATTCTGTCAGGTGCTTGGGCACAATTGCGGCTGCGTAATCTGGTTTTGTCTTGCCAGATCACGTCTGAAGCCGTGGCTTGCCACCTGATGGAGTCAAACTTAATCACTAACCCTTGTTATTGACGGCTGGTCAACAACATGGGGAAATACGCCTGCAACAGTGCGTTTTTCCAGTAAATACGTTAACATTTCATTATTTGCAGCCAAAATGCGCTTTCAGGCGCTTTTTTCGGCTCTGGGCAAAATACACCCTTTTCAGTTCAGTATTGTCTGCCACTATTGCTTTTGGCCAAGACATCTGATGACTTCTATTTATTTATAAAAGCTTACGGATTATAAGCAATATGACGGTTTTAAGCAAAGATTCAGTGCAGTTTTTATCTGTTTGCGCAGAAAGTGCCGGTCAACGACTGGATAATTATCTGATACGGGAGTTGAAAGGTGTGCCAAAAAGTCATATTCAGCGCATCATCCGTAGTGGAGAAGTACGCCTGAACAAAAAACGCTGTAAAGGAACAGACCGTATTGCTGCCAATGACCAGATTCGTTTACCACCTATTCGTGTTGCCTCTAGTCATACATCTGTGCCTACCTTAGCCATTCCTGCGCATGAATTTGCTATTGTGTATGAAGATGATGTATTACTGGTGATTAACAAGCCATCTGGTATCGCAGTTCATGGCGGCAGTGGTATTAGTTTTGGGGTCATTGAACAGTTACGTCGCGCCCGTCCTGAAGCACGTTATCTGGAACTGGTTCACCGGCTGGATAAAGACACCAGCGGTTTACTTATGATTGCCAAAAAACGCAGCGCTTTGGTCAAACTGCATGAGTCAATTCGCCAGAATCATCCGCATAAGGTATATCTGGCGTTGGCTGTCGGTATCTGGCCAGAAAAAGTACGTCAAGTTAAATGCCCACTGCTGAAATACACAGGTGCTCAGGGAGAAAAAATGGTACGCATTGCCAGTAATGCTCAGGAAGGACAACGAGCACATACGCAGTTTCGGGTATTACAACATTATGCCGGTGATCAGTTACACGCGGTAGGTATAAAAGCATTAACTCT
This sequence comes from Snodgrassella sp., assembly GCF_024103505.1. Lineage (NCBI taxonomy): Bacteria > Pseudomonadati > Pseudomonadota > Betaproteobacteria > Neisseriales > Neisseriaceae > Snodgrassella > Snodgrassella sp. The sequence continues at coordinate 58,804 of NZ_JAGGIJ010000009.1, read as the reverse complement.
GATGGAGGCTACGCTGAAAACAGGTCGCACCCACCAGATACGTGTGCACATGCAATCACAATTATGCCCGATTGCCGGTGATGAACGGTATGGTGATTACCAGATAAACAGACGCTTGCATAAAATCGGTTTAAAAAGAATGTTTTTACATGCAGCAGAATTAACACTGGCACATCCGGTTAGTGGCGATATTCTACAACTTACTGCGCCTTTACCAGATGAATTGCAGCAGTTTCTGCATAATCTGCCCGTTGTTTCTGGCCAATCATCACAGCAAAGTTAAAACTGAATTTAATTATGCCTAAAATGATTGTTGCTGTAGCCATTGTTTGAGTTGTGCGCCACATTTATCATGACGCAGACTATATTCAATAAAGGTTTTCATATAGCCTAATTTGTCGCCACAATCATGTGAATAGCCCTGAATTAAAAAAGCATCTACAGCTTCCTGTTGCATTAGTGCTGCAATGGCATCTGTTAGCTGAATCTCACCACCTGCACCCGGCAATGTTTTCTCCAGCAAAGGCCAGATACTGGCTGAAAGTACATAGCGACCAACGACTGCCATATCAGATGGTGCCTGTTCCAGTGCTGGTTTTTCAACAACAGCACTTATAGCAATACTGCTTCCGGCAGCAGCCTGCTGATTATGACAATCTACAATACCGTATTTATTGACTTCACTCATCGGCACGCGTTCAACCATAATCTGGCTATGGTGTGTTTTCTGGAACTGCTGCAACATTGCCGCCAGATTATCCGTAGCCAGATTACAGGCATTTTCATCTATCAATACATCTGGCAGCAAAACAGCAAATGGTTCATCACCAATCACTGAACGTGCGCACAGCATGGCATGACCCAAACCTTTAGCTTCGCTTTGACGCACCTGAATAATTTGCATTTCAGGGGGTAAAACAGTACGAATTTCAGTCAACAAAGCTGTTTTACCTTTATTTTGCAACTGTGTTTCCAGCTCAAATGAGGTATCAAAATGGTTTTCAATCGCCGTTTTAGAAGCATGGTTAACCAGAACAATTTCTTTAATACCTGCTGCCGCACACTCTTGCACGATATACTGAATGAGTGGTTTATCCGCCACCGTCAGCATTTCTTTAGGGATAGCTTTTGTTGCCGGCAACATACGTGTACCGAAACCGGCTACAGGGATAACTGCTTTCATTTAATTCTTTTCCGCTCCGATTAAGTGCTTATTCAAGCAACTATTATGGTTTAAATATAAATACGATAACAAAACAAATCTTGCCTCAACTCAGATAGATACAATACCAGACTCCGTTTGGCAGTGTATCTATTGATGATGAAAATTTTTGTTTTACATCAACACATAAACTTAACTTGCCTGCTTATTTGCCAGTCCGGCCAGCACTGCCAATACCTCTGCTACGGCTACCGCTCCCGGATCAGCCACGCCGGCCAGATTCTGTTGATTAACATACGATGAGCGCCCTGCTCCAGCCTTATGCATGGTAGCTGTTTTTTCTGCACCCTCTCTGGCTGCCAACGCCATAGCCTGAATACCCTGTTTCTGCCATGCATGCAATGCTGGCTGCAAAGCATCAATTAAGGTGCGATCTCCCATCTCTGCGCCACCATAATGCTTCATTTGCGCCAGCCCGTTTAACAAAGCTTCCACCAAGGTAGTGCCTGTCTGCAACTTCTGACCTGCTGCGGTAAAGAAAATTGACATCAATACACCGCTTGAACCACCCATCACAGTTGCCAGCCGTTCACCAACACACAGCAGCAACTGCGGTAAATCATTCAATGGTAACAGTCGTTGTGCCAGTTGCTGCGCAACAGCATGTGCACCATGCGCAAAAGTGCTTCCTGTATCACCATCACCGACTTTAGCATCCAGCGCATTCAGACGGCTTTCCAGCCCGATAAGTGTGTCCGTTATTGCAGTAATATAAGCGGCCACTTGAGCGTTTTCAGACGGGGTGTAATCTGGCTCTTTGGATACAGATTTACAGGCAAGTATTTTTAATGGCTTCAATGCTACTGGTTTCTGCCATCCTTGTGTTTCAACCGGAGCATTAAGTGCTTGTTCGAAGTAGTCATTCAGCTTGAGCAAGGACAGTGAAAAACCTTTCATATCCAGCGAGGTAACCAGCGGTGCAGGACCAATCAGCCAGTCAGTCTGCTTACTTATAGCAGAATGTGCCAATTCACGGGTGAGCAAAGCCATTTCCAAAGCTGAAACTCCACCCAGATTATTTATTAAAACGGCAAAACGTCCTGTCCCTGCCGACTGTTGCAATGTATTAACCAGCGTATCAATAAGTATTTTGCTATTTTGCGTATTCACTACAGAGGCTCCGGGTTCACCGTGAATACCCAGCCCCAGCTCTACTTGCCCTTCCTTAATACGTTTTTCTTCCAAATAGTCTGGCAAGTTACAAGTTTGCATGGCTACACCCAAACTCCATAGGTTGTCACATGCCTGCTGTGCCAGATTACGCACCTGAATTAATGATTTACCTTCTTCAGCAGCATAGCCAGCTATTTTGTGCACCAGCACCGTGCCAGCAATACCACGCGGTTGTCTGTTATCAGGCAGCGCAATATCGTCTGCAACAATAATCATTTCTACATTCAGACCATGGCTTTTTGCCTTTTCTGCTGCCAGCCCGAAATTTAGCCGATCTCCAGTATAATTTTTAACAATTAACAAACAGCCTTGCTCACCAGTCACCGCAACAATAGCATTAAATATTGCATCAACGCTGGGAGAAGCAAACAAATCTCCACATACAGCCGCAGTTAACATACCTTTGCCAACAAACCCCACATGTGCAGGCTCATGCCCAGAACCACCACCTGAAATAACGGCTACACGGCTTTTATCCCAGTCATTACGCATAACGATCCGTATTGCCGGATCAGTATCCAGCCTAACAAGATTGCCCTGACACGCAGAAATCACCAAACCCTCAACAGCTTCATTAACCAATTGTTTACGTTCATTAAAAAAGAATCTGGACATAATTTCCCAAAGTTATAATTAATAATTGACGAGCAGAATTAGTACTGAAAATAATGTACGTATTCAATCCGAGTAAATGATCCAATCTTCAGGCTGTCTGAATATCATGACACAGGCAGCCTGCTCTTCAATAGTCAACTCAGAATGCAAACGGCACCACAGATAAAATAAATTGTTCGCCTGCAAACAATATGTTATTTTACTTTCAGCTGTATGTTCACATCCGGCTAGAGTAATTGACTTGTACTAGCAAGAAGCAGCAACGCTATTATAATGTAGACACGAAAGTGGATAAAGTTTGGCCAAAAATTTCACGACAACAGCAGCTGCATCAATATAAAATTCAGATATAATTGAAAACATTTCTTATTTACTGATTAAATGCAACTTGGCAGATTTGTTTGATAAATCAGTTAATGCTCAGATATCAATACTAAAACCAGAGAATAAAGCAGATGAAGATGAAAATTAAAGGATCGGGCTTAGCAGATGGCATTCCAGAAGAAAACAATAGCTGGGAACGCAATATGCTGGAAAAACTATTACTTGAAGTTTACCGTGAACAACGGCGCAATCGAATCTGGCGCTGGTTTTGGCGGTTGTTCTGGCTGTTCATTATTATCATTGTCATTACTTCTTTAGGAAGTGCAAAACCAAGTGGCGCACACACTGCTGTTATAGACTTGGATGGTGTGATTAGCAGCGACAATAATCAGGCAGATTTATTGCGTAAGAGCCTGAAAGAGGCTTATAAAAACAGTGACGTCAAGGGTATTATTATTCGTGCCAACAGCCCTGGGGGATCACCGGTCATCTCCAGTATTGCTTATGAAGAAATCCGTCACCTGAAAGCTGAGCATCCACGCATACCCTTATATGTTGTTACTGAAGATATGTGCGCTTCCGGCTGCTATTACATTGCCAGTGCCGCCGATAAAATTTATGCAGATCCCTCCAGTCTTGTTGGCAGTATCGGGGTTATTGGCAGTAGCTTTGATTTTACCGGTCTGATAGACAAATTGGGCATTAAGCGCCGGGTTAAAATTGCCGGCATCAATAAAGACATGGGTGATCCGTTTGTACCAGAAACACCAGAACAGGCAGCAATCTGGCAACAAATGCTAAGCAGCATTCATCAGCAATTTATTCAGGCTGTACAGCAGGGACGCGGTAACCGTTTAAAAATTGCTGACAACCCGGACATCTTTAGCGGTCGTGCCTATACAGGTGAAGAGGCTAAAGCAGTTGGTTTAATAGATGACTTTGGCAATGTCTATACAGTTGCACGCAATGTCATCAAGGCACCGGAGCTGGTCGATTACACCGCTGAAACCGGCTGGAGTAAACGCTTAGGAAAAAGCATTGGTAGTACATTGCAGCAAAATATTCAGGGTATGACCAACAAACCATGGTAATTTCTGGTAATGACAACTATAACTAATCTACTTTTCTGACTATTAAACCCATTTATGTTTCTACAATTTGTTGGACAACAGAAATGGGTTTATTGTTCTATAGGCTAACATCACTTCTGGCAAAAAATGTAATATGCTTTTCTGTTGTTATTATTATTCAGTTGCACAAATTTATCAGATTCGCTCCACCTTTAACCAAAAGACATATTTCACCAACACATATTGAATTTAATCGTTTTTCTACTCAATTTGATAGCGTTGTTGGTTATAATATTTCCTCCTTTACCCAGCATCAATATCATGTATCCAATTATCAAACCACTGCTATTCCAACTGGATCCAGAAACTACTCATCACCTATCATTAAAATGTTTGCGATTTCTGCATCGCTATCATTGTGGTTTTTTACTTAAAGGCAAACACAATTGTGCCAATAATAACCAATCCGGAAACAATAATCGCTGTACAACGACATTGATGGGTCTAACCTTACCCAACCCAATAGGTTTAGCGGCAGGTCTGGATAAAAACGGTGAATACATTGATGCACTGGCCATGCTTGGCTTTGGTTTTATAGAAGTGGGAACCGTTACCCCACTACCGCAGGCTGGCAACCCCAAACCACGCTTATTCAGATTGCCGGCACAACGGGCAATCATTAATCGCATGGGATTTAACAATTACGGTATCGATACCATGATTAACAATCTCGCAAACAGCCAATATCGCGGGATACTGGGTATTAATATTGGCAAAAATGCAGCCACACCCATGGAAAAAGCAGTCGATGACTATCTGATTTGTCTGGAAAAAGCCTACCCTTATGCCAGCTACATCACGGTCAATATTTCTTCACCCAATACACACAGTTTACGCAGCCTACAAAATGCCAGTGAACTGGACAGACTATTAAATCATTTAAAAAACCGACAAGCACAGTTGGCAACTCAGCATAACCGTTATGTGCCTATTGCTATTAAAATTGCACCTGATCTGAACGAAGAACAGATTGCAGCGATTGCTGACGTTGCCCTGAATACACAGATAGACGGTATTATCGCCACTAATACCACTATTGATAAAACCGTTCTGGGTCAACATAAATTTGCACAGGAAGTCGGGGGATTATCTGGTTCACCAGTACAGATACAAAGTAATCATATACTGCGCCAACTATCCACTCTTTTAGATTCGCAAATTCCTCTTATTGGCGTTGGCGGAATTACCTCCAGTGCTGATGCAGCTGAAAAAATTTGCCTTGGTGCCACCGCAGTTCAGTTGTATTCAGGTCTGATCTTTCGCGGCCCGCAGCTAATTAATGAATGTATCCATGCCTGCAATCAACTAAAGTAATATCTTGTCTAAATAGCCGAAATTATAATAACTTTTTATATCATCATTATATTGACTAATGAGATATTCTCTGGATTCATTGCAAATAAGGATAATCAAATGCAAAAAGAATATCAATCTATCATTTAATAAATAAAGATATAACTTACTCCCATGATATTGGAATAGCATCTAAAAAATATATAATGGTTCTATGATGAAAAAAATTTGTGATCAAGATTGATCAATAAATTTATCAAAAGCGTGAATACCTCAAGACAATAATATCATTGAAACAACATATAATTATATGAATTGATTAATATATTTTAATGGAGATTGATTAAATGAAGAATATCTCAAAGTTCTTCATTATTTAATACTATAAATATTTTTCTTTTCTTGGGATTGAGTGATAATAACAAATATTAAAGAAAAGTCTTATTTTGACATCTCTTTCTTTATAAAGAAATATCCTTAATGGAGTAATAATGATACCTTCGAAGAAGGTAGATTTAAAAATTAAGAATTGGCAGAAGAAAGCCATTCCGCAAAATAGATATTTATTAATTTAAAACTCTTTAAATCAAGATTATACCAATAACAACTTTTTCTGTACCTATTAGTTAATCCTACCGTCTATCTACTTTCCATTTTCTGGCGTATAACTTAACGTGACTGTGTTTGGCAGTAAGCTCACGCCTGCGCTATGATATCAGCTTTCATATAAATATCAGCTCAGATTACTTTGTGCAGTTTTTATCTGTACAGGCAAAAACTGCACAAAGTTATTTGATTAAATTGAAAGCCACATCATGCATAACAGCGACATACCGCTGCCAAAGGATATCCAGCGGCCAGCAGAAACCGTTTTGGTGAATATTACTCCGCAAGAAACCAGAGTAGCTGTTATGGAAGAGAACAGGCTGTGTGAAATTCACATAGAACGTAACAGCGGTTATGGTCTGGTAGGGAATATTTACCTAGGTGTTGTCCGGCGCGTACTGCCCGGCATGCAAAGTGCCTTTATTGACATCGGCCTAGAGCGTGCTGCCTTTCTACACATTGTTGATATTCTGGAACAACGCCAGAAACCAGAACAAACACTGCGTATCGAACACATGTTACATGAGGGACAATCAATTGTTGTACAGGTAATCAAAGACCCGATCAATACCAAGGGAGCGCGCCTATCTACGCAGATATCTCTGGCTGGGCGATTTCTGGTACACCTGCCACAGGATCAGCATATCGGTATTTCACAACGTATTGAAGACGAAAACGAACGTAACTATTTACGTGAGCGGCTGCAAAAGCTGTTACCAGCCGATGCAAATCATGGCTATATTATTCGTACCAGTGCAGAGAATGCTACTGATGCAGAATTACAATCTGATATCAACTATTTAACTAAAAGATGGCAACATATTCAGCAATTATCCAAAATCAGCCCACCGGAAACCTTGCTTTATCAAGATTTACCTTTGAGCCTGCGCGTATTGCGCGACATGTACAGTGACAATATTGATCACATCATTGTAGATTCATCGGCCAATTATGAAAGCATGCGTGAATTTGCTATGAATTATTCTCAGGGCGCGTTAGATAAACTGCAATTATTCCATGATGATCGCCCGCTGTTTGAAGAACACAATATCGAAACCAGAATTAACCAATCGCTACAGCCACGGGTAAATCTTGACTTCGGCGGTTATATCATCATTGAACCTACTGAAGCCATGACCACTATTGATGTCAATACTGGTGGATTCGTCGGTGCTCGCAACTTTGAAGAAACCATCTTTAAAACCAATCTGGATGCATGTCATGTTATTGCACGCGAACTGCGTTTACGCAATCTGGGCGGTATCATTATCATTGATTTTATTGATATGGCCACCACAGAGCACCAAGAAGAAATTCTGACGGAACTGGCGCAGGCACTGGCTTATGATCGTACTCGTGTGACCCTTAACGGTTTCACCAGTCTGGGACTGGTTGAGTTAACACGCAAACGGACGCGCGAAAACCTATCCCAAATTCTGTGCGAATCCTGTCCGACTTGTCAGGGACGGGGACGGCTGAAAACCGCACAAACCGTATGCTATGAAATTCAACGCGAAATCGTGCGTGAAGCACACCAAAAGAATGCGCAAGAATTTCGCATACTCGCTTCACCAAGTGTGATTGATTTATTTCTGGATGAAGAAGCCAACTCGCTACAAATGTTAAGTCAATTTATTGGCAAACCAATTGCTTTGACAGTAGAAGCCACCTACAACCAAGAACAATATGATATTGTTCTTATATAATTTTTTCGGCAATAGAGAAACCGGACATATGAATTTACCTGATGCAGCTCAAGCAGAAAGCCTGTGGCAAACCATTCGCCATGAAACTGAAAATGCAGCACGCAACGAACCTATATTAGCCAGCTTTTTGCATCTGAGCGTTTTACGCCATAAAAGCTTTACCCGCATGCTTGCCTTTCATTTATCTACAAAAATGTCCAGCGCAGTCATGGATGCACGGGCATTATTTGAGATTTATCTGGAAGCATTCCAGCAGGATCCGGCAATTATTCATGCAGCACTGGCCGATATTGTGGCCTACTATGAGCGTGATCCGGCCTGTGATACCTATTCCTTACCATTGCTGTATTACAAAGGTTTTCATGCCATACAAACCCATCGGATTAACCATTGGCTCTGGCAGCAAAATCGCCCTACTCTAGCCTATTTCCTGCAACATCGTGCTTCAGAAGTATTAGGTGTTGATATTCATCCTGCTGCCTCGATGGGGTATGGCATCATGATTGATCATGGTACTGGGGTGGTCATTGGAGAAACAGCAGTACTGGGCAATAATATCTCCCTGCTACACGGGGTTACACTGGGCGGTTCTGGTAAACAAAACGGTGACCGGCATCCGAAAATCAGTGATGGGGTTATGATTGGTGCTAATGCCTCTGTTCTGGGCAATATTAAGGTACACACCTGTGCCAAGGTAGGCGCCGGCAGTGTAGTGGTTAGTGATGTTCCTGAATACTCAACAGTAGTCGGTGTACCTGCACGGGTTATTAGCAAAACAAATAAACATGAAAGTCCGGCACAGGAAATGGATCAGCGTATTTAAAAGTATAGTTTGCTCAGATACATTACAGGAATGTTTAACGCAGCTATGTTTTATCTGTTGCAGTCAAATTGAACAGGATAGTAATAATGACAAACTGAGCAAACAAAAAGAGGATGAGAAAGGGTATTTTAAACAACCCAGAATATACATTTCCAAAAAATCTACACAGCAGAATTTTAATAAAAGTTCGTTTCTATTGTTCTGGAAAAAGGATATTCGGTTGCACGAGCGTGTCAGGTTAAATTGTAATCCTTTAAATCTTAATTTTGTTGAATTAAACCTGCTATATATTTAAATAATATTATTTTGTTTTTTAATAGTTATTCTTTTCCTTTTCTATTGTTGCACTATCAATCTTAGTAAGTTGATCTGCTTGTTTTAACTAGATTACGACATCCGTGCAAACACAATCACGAAAACTGCATTCTAATTTGTTGTTATCATCAACCCATGTAATTATCTGATATCCAAAATCAACACTCCAGAACTCATCTGGATAATCTATGCCCAATTTTTGGTTTATATCATGTTCACGTAAATTTAAAAAATCACTGACTTTGAATTGGTTTACAGTTGTTCTAAAATTTTTCATCCATTGCCTTTGTAACATTAAAATATTATCTACCAAACCTATCTTTTGATTCTAATGCAAAGAACCATGCTACAACTTATTCCATATATTGTATGGTATGACTTGTGTATTTTCGGCAAGCTGAAAACGGCGGTATTCAATATGCACCAGAGACAAAACTAACGCTTATTCATCGGTAAGAAATAGGACGACTATACTTTAAAAATAACCATCACTGATTTGGCATAATGTACTATGGCTGGCCGTCTGATCATTTATACCGTGTTAAAAAACCAAATTACAAATATTTGTATCTCAACCAGTAAAAATGAGCACTATTGAACAATAAAATAGGGTTTCAGGATAAGGTTAAACTGCCTGAGACAATACCTTAAGAGTTTTAAAAAATGGTCTTATTCATTAGGTGGAAATATCTCGGCATTTTTCAACACTTGATTCATTAAGAATACAACTACCGTTAAATATTTATCAGATAATTCCAGTATAAACCTGTCTTCTGCGTAGCACACATCTTATAAATCACACAAAATATTGCCTACAGATTAATGCAATCAATCCATTCAAAATGACTCAAATGTAGTCAATCATGCCTAATAAATAAACCAGATAAACGATGTTAATACTTAAAGAATACAAAATAAAAAGACAATAAAAAACGCAAATTCCAATAAGAATTTGCGATCAATAAGATTGGTGGTGGCGAATCAGGGATTCGAACCCCGGACACAAGGATTATGATTCCTCTGCTCTAACCGACTGAGCTAATTCGCCATATCTCGTTTTCAAGAGAGACGCAATTATACGATATTTTTTCGAACATGCAAGCACAAATTAAACAAAAAATAATTATATTTTTGTTTTAAAATATAATTATTTTTTATTCTCCCTAATTTAGCCTAGCAATGGCTGTTAAATTAGCATCAACTCATGCATCCAGCAAACAATGCAATTCTTCGCTGGTTAAGCATAAGTATGACTATGCTTTATGATACAATTCAGCCATTTTTGAATCTAGCCAATTTCCAAGGAATATCATGAGTTTGAAATGTGGTATTGTGGGTTTACCTAATGTGGGCAAATCTACCCTGTTTAACGCTCTTACCCAATCCGGCATTGAAGCGGCCAACTACCCCTTTTGCACTATTGAACCGAATGTCGGCATTGTTGAAGTGCCTGATGAACGTATGGCTGAACTGGCCAAAATTGTTAACCCCAAACGCACCCAGCCAGCCATTGTTGAATTTGTCGATATTGCCGGACTGGTAGCTGGTGCTAGTAAAGGTGAAGGTCTAGGTAACCAGTTTCTCGCCAATATTCGTGAAACAGATGCCATCGTTAATGTTGTACGCTGTTTTGATGACGACAATATCGTCCATGTTGCCGGCAAAGTAGACCCGATTTCCGATATTGAAGTCATTGGTACTGAGCTGGCACTGGCAGATTTAGCCAGTGTGGAAAAATCCATTGTACGTGAAAGTAAACGAGCCAAATCCGGTGACAAGGAAGCACAAAAACTGGTAACTATTCTGGAACGCTTACAGCAGCACCTGCTCGAAGGTAAACCGGTTCGCGCAGCAGGGCTGGATCAGGATGAGCTGGCGCTGATTAAACCACTGTGCCTGCTGACAGTAAAACCGGCTATGTATGTAGCCAACGTAGCCGAAAATGGCTTTGATAACAATCCCCATCTGCAACGCCTGCAACAATTAGCCGCACAGGAAAACGCACCTGTTGTTGCCTTGTGCGCTGCCATGGAAAGTGAAATTGCAGATCTGGACGAAGCTGATAAAACCGAATTTTTAGCAGAAATGGGTTTAAAAGAGCCTGGGCTGAATCGGTTGATTCGTGCCGGTTATGACCTGTTAGGCTTACAAACCTACTTTACGGCTGGTGTACAGGAAGTCAGAGCTTGGACTATTCATAAAGGCGATACTGCTCCTCAGGCTGCCGGAGTAATTCATACCGACTTTGAACGTGGATTTATCCGTGCACAGGTAATTGCTTACGCCGATTTTATTGCCTGTGGCGGTGAAGCCAAAGCTAAAGAAGCTGGCAAAATGCGAGCTGAAGGCAAGGAGTATGTGGTAAATGATGGCGATGTTATCCACTTTTTGTTTAATGTTTAACTGCTAACAACAATTAGCCAGCAACAGCCCAATCAGGGTTGTTGCTTTTTTATATATTTGAATTCATACCACTTAATTGTATAAACTGGAGAATATCTTTCAGTCAGTAAAATTTGAGTTATTCCAAATTCAGCCGACAAGGTCTACTCTGTTTCTACATAACAAGATATCAGTATATAACGACTATACAGACTATTTTAAGTATTGATTTTAATAACAATTAATGCATTGAAAAATATAAACACACATATTTGCAGCCTGAATACCGTTAAAAGCAGGTAAAACATTTCTTGCCATAGTCCAATTAATGATTGATCAATTTATTGCAAGCACAAATGCAGTAATAAGCAAATCGTGTAAAATAATGCATGATTATTAATTGTCTAACTGAAAAACAGGCTAACTGGCCAGAATCAGCGAAAACGTTTTATGATATTTACTATTTTGTTTTTTCATGCAGCCAGAAACCAAAATCGGTTTTAGCCATTTTTATTTAATTTGAAAGTATAAAATCTCACTATGACCAGTGTTGTTAACGATTTACAGCAACGTGGCCTGATTGCCCAGACTACCGATGCTCAGGCTCTAGATACCTTATTAAACGAACAGAAAATCACACTTTACTGTGGTTTCGATCCTACTGCTGACAGTCTGCATATTGGACATCTGTTACCTATTTTGGTATTGCGACGTTTTCAGCTGGCCGGACACACACCCATTGCCCTTGTTGGTGGAGCCACCGGCATGATTGGCGACCCCAGTTTTAAAGCACAGGAACGCTCGCTCAATACACCAGAAACCGTACAGCAATGGGTAGCTAAAATTCGTGCCCAGTTGCAGCCATTTCTCAGCTTTAGCGGTGAAAATGCAGCCATTATGGCTAATAATTATGATTGGTTCGGCAATATGAACTGTCTTGATTTTTTGCGCGACATTGGCAAGCACTTTTCAGTGAACGCCATGCTGAATAAAGAATCTGTAAAACAGCGTCTGAGCCGTGATGATGTAGGTATTTCTTTTACAGAATTCGCCTATGCTTTGCTACAGGGTTACGATTTTGCTGAGCTATACCGTCGCCACGGTACCGTATTGCAAATTGGTGGCTCGGATCAGTGGGGCAATATTACCGGAGGCATTGATCTCTCCCGCCGCCTGCATCAGGCTACCGTATATGGTTTAACGCTACCACTGGTAACTAAAGCTGACGGTACTAAATTTGGTAAAACCGAAGGTGGCGCAGTCTGGTTAAGTGCAGAAAAGACTTCCCCTTACCAGTTCTATCAGTTCTGGTTAAAGGTTGCTGATGCCGATGTATATAAATTCCTTAAATACTTTACCTTCCTCAGCATTGCCGATATAGACGCAATCGAGGCACGTGACCAGACCAGTGGCACCAAACCGCAGGCGCAGCGTATTCTGGCTGAAGAAATGACCCGGCTGATTCATGGAGAAGAAGCACTGGCAGCTGCCCAACGTATTTCTGCCAGCTTATTCGCTGAAGACCAAAGTGCACTTACTGAAAGCGATTTCCAGCAATTATCTTTGGACGGTCTGCCTGCCTTTTCTATTACTGATTCCATTAACATTGTACAGGCATTAACCACAGCAGCTCTGGCCAAATCCAACAATGAAGCACGCGGCTTTATCAGTCAGGGTGCAGTAATGGTTAATGGGCAGAAAATTGACAGTTCTGACTATGTATTCAGCGACAGCGACAAACGTTTTGGTCGATATACCATAGTACGTCGCGGTAAACGCAACCATGCCTTACTGGTATGGCAATAATTTTTTTCAAATTCTACAAATGCACAACTCAAGGGAGTCAATATGAGTAATCACAGTACTATTCTGCAACACCTGCCCGTGGGCGAAAAGGTCGGCATTGCTTTTTCCGGCGGGCTGGATACCTCAACAGCGCTACTCTGGATGAAACTAAAAGGCGCATTACCCTACGCCTATACGGCCAACCTAGGACAGCCAGATGAAGATAATTATGAGGCTATTCCAGAAAAAGCACTGGGATATGGTGCAGAAAAGGCGCGACTGATTGATTGCCGCACACAACTGGCACGTGAAGGTATTGCCGCAATTCAAAGTGGCGCCTTTCATGTGCATACCGGTGGTATGCCGTATTTCAACACCACGCCATTAGGCCGTGCTGTTACCGGTACGATGCTGGTGGCGGCAATGAAAGAAGACGATGTACATATCTGGGGTGACGGTTCAACCTATAAAGGCAACGATATTGAACGTTTCTACCGCTATGGCTTGTTAACCAATCCGGCTTTGCGTATTTACAAACCATGGTTGGATCAACAGTTTATTGATGAACTGGGCGGACGACATGAGATGTCGCAATTTCTGATTGCACAGGGCTTCGAATACAAAATGTCTGTAGAAAAAGCCTACTCAACCGATTCCAACATGCTTGGGGCAACCCATGAAGCCAAAGATCTGGAGATGCTCAATAGCAGCATGAAAATCGTGCAGCCAATCATGGGAGTTGCTTTCTGGGATGAGCAGGTAACCATTAAAACAGAAGAAGTACGTGTACGTTTTGCAGAAGGCGTACCAGTAGCTTTAAATGGAACTGAATACAATGATCCGGTAGCACTGATTCTGGAAGCTAATCGAATTGGTGGCCGTCATGGCTTAGGTATGACTGACCAGATCGAAAACCGCATTATTGAAGCCAAATCACGTGGTATTTATGAAGCACCGGCTATGGCATTACTGCATATTGCCTATGAGCGTCTGCTTACTGGTATTCATAATGAAGATACTATCGAACAGTATCGTATTAATGGTTTGCGCCTAGGCAGATTGCTGTATCAGGGACGCTGGTTTGATTCGCAGGCACTGATGCTAAGGGAAACTGCACAGCGCTGGGTAGCCAAAGCCATTACAGGTGAGGTAACGGTGGAATTACGTCGTGGTAACGATTACTCTATTCTTAATACCGAATCACCAAATCTGACCTACCAGCCGGAACGGCTAAGTATGGAAAAAGTCGATAATACTGCCTTTTCTCCAGCCGATCGTATAGGCCAGCTCACCATGCGTAATCTGGATATTGCCGATACCCGTAATAAACTGGCAATCTATACCAGCAGTGGGCTGTTATCAGTAAATCAGGATGCTTTGCTACCTCAATTAACTGATAAAAAAGATATTCTGTAAGATTTATAATTTAAAAAACTCAAAAACCGGATGGCATTTATGCGCCATCCGGTTTTTTATTGCAAATATAATCTAATTGGCAACTATAAATAAGATATTTAATTATTTAATCAACGCGCAGACTTTATCTATAAACTGGATACAGTTAATTATTTATGCTGTGAATGAATAATTTTCAGACTAAATAATGATTCTGCGGTGGCTGATGCATTGTTTTCAATCTGATGGTTTTATTTAAGCCAACTGGTAACCATTTTTCTACAGCCAATTTATACAACAATTTTAATATACTCAGATATCTGCTAAAGTGCAATTACGTTGCCATAAGGAAGTTTTACATCGTAAATGGCCAACATATTGCAACGGGTAAGTAGGCACAACAGAAGGAATGTCATCAGCACGCATATGGAGCAAATCACCCGGTGCAACCCATTCGGCCGGTGTTTTGGTTAAAGGGATTCCAGCATAATTATAGGCAGCAACTACCAGCTGCGAACAAAAATAGCGATCAGAAGAGAAAGGTGTTACCTGCACTAACGCCATGGTATTAAGACACAGATGGCGAAAGGCGCGAGGAATTACTGGTAATTCACATACTTTACGAGTAACAGTATAAGGAGTCTGTTTAATGATACCGAAATAATTATATTTTCCCCCAGCCTCAGCCTTGGCAAACTCACGAATTTTCTCAGCCTGTAAATTATTTAAATGTGGATGGCGATAAACCACCAGTAGCGGGTTTTCATCAACACTCTCAGCCAGAGGCATGATATGTACACCACTGCCAACGGCCTCGGCAACTTCACCATCTCCTAAATACAGGAATGCATGGCTGATTGATGTGTTACCAAACAGACGTAAAGCGCGTGATCTCAGGCCGGAATTAGCAGAAAATAAAATATCCCCGCTTTGCAGATCCATTGGATTAATCAATAGTACACCCGTTTGTGGTGCCGTATTTTGCCGTTGAAACTTTAAGACAATATGTTTTTTCTCTCCGGAAGTGCTTGGAACACGGTGAAATTGGGCTGTACAGGCAACACACAGGTAACAACATAAAATTAAAAACAGAAATCTCGAATGTTTGATAATTGAAGCGATATTAAATTGGGTTCTATATAAATTTATCATTATTCAGAGCTTAATTTTTTTGAATACAACAGATTGCAAATCAATCAGCATTCCCCTGTTTTGCCTAAGTAACAATTACATATACTTAAAGCATTTATTGGAAACATCAGGAATACGATTAAAACTGACCAATATTTTATTTACATTAAGTTATCTAATCTTCTCATAATAACATATATTAATAATTTATTTTAAGAAGATTTAAAAAGAGCACTATCTAATAGTATATATAGTAGAGTTAAACTAATGAAATAATTAAACATTTTTATTAGAATCATTAAGTTATAATAAAAAACATTCTAAAGTTATCCAATTTATCAGTAATAAAAAAACCCTGCTTAAAGCAGGGTTTTTTTATTACTAAAGTAAAAAGTTATCTAACTTTTTTAGCTACCATAGTACGGATTTTAACGTCTACGCGGCGATCAGGTGCGATACACTCGATCAAAGCAGCACGTTTCTTAGCTGCTGAAACTTTTTTGCCCAGTCTGGCAACTTCAGCCTGACAAGATTCGGTCATGCGAGCTTCAGATTTACCTAAGCCAACTGCAGAGATTTTCTCAGCAGAAACGCCTTTGGAAACCAAATACTGAGCAACAGCATGAGCACGACGCTCAGACAAAGCCTGATTATAAGCTTCAGAACCTTTAAAGTCGGTGTGACCTTCAACACGTACAGCCTGTACGCTGCTGTCAGCCAGACGGCTAGCCAATTGATTCAGAGTATCAATTGCTTCCGAACGCAAAGTATCTTTATCAAAGCCAAACAGGAAGTTAGCAGACAAAGATACAGTTTCATCAACAAATCTAGGTGCTTGTGGTGCAGCCTGAGCAACCACCATTGGGTGACCACAGTTGTTGCCCAATGTAGGTTCATTATCGTTATTGAAACGGTTTTTCACACATTCAGGTGTACCATCAGCACCATTTTCGCGAGTGACAAGAATTTCACCTGTTCCTTTTTCAGGAGCAGAACTAGTAGTATAGCCATTATAAGTACCAGCAGGTTCACCGGTCCAGTTGGCACCCGGTACAACACCATTGGCAAAAGCGGCAGTTGAAGCAGCCATAGCAACGATCAATGCGCTCAATTTTAGCTGTTTGGTCATGTTATTCCCTCATCAAAAAATTTGTTATGTGTTGATTCAGCATTAAATTCGCCTGATCAAAACACAAATACCATTTACAGGCCGCTCAAACCGGGCGGGTAGCTTGGTAAATCAGGTCTATACTATAAAAACCACAGCATAAACTGTCAATACGCAAACCACCAAGGCGAAGCTGCTAGACGACCCGCTTCCTAACTTTGCATCATGCCTAAAAAATAGCTTTGTGTCACTTATTTACAACTAAATTCGTGCCTTTACTCAGATTAAGTTGCATTAAAACAACAAGCAAGCTTCTATTGGTCTGATCGCTCGCAGCAAGCTGATTAACTTGTAAATTTGTCCAGTCGCAAGTGAAGATGTTTCATGTCAGAATGGGTAAATTGCGTTATGATGTAGATAACGAAGCTTTTTTGTTGTATTTGAGCGACAATTAAAACAACGCTAAACTTAAAGGGGGCAGAAACAATATGAAGCTGCAACAGTTACGTTATGCAGTTGAAGTTTATCGTCAGAATCTGAATGTCTCAGAGGCAGCTGAAGTGCTGTTCACTTCGCAGCCGGGTATTTCCAAACAGATTCGCATGTTGGAAGAAGAACTTGGGGTACCACTCTTTATCCGTCACGGCAAACGTATGGTAGCAGTAACGGCACCTGGCAAAATTGTGCTGGAAACTGCCGAACGAATTTTACGTGAAGTACAAAATATTAAGCAAATTGGCACAGAGTTTGCCGACCAGAATATTGGTTCTCTAACCATTGCCACTACTCATACACTAGCGCGTTATGATTTACCTGAAGTAGTATCCGCCTTTGTTAAACGCTATCCTCAGGTTCAGTTAAACATCCAGACAGCCAGCCCGAAAATCATCACCCACATGGTTCTTGATGGAGAGGTAGATTTTGCTATTGGCATGGAAATAGAAATTGAACACCCTGAATTGCGTAAACTGAGTTGTGGGGCATGGAACCGTAGTATTATTGTCCCCGATAATCATCCCCTGTTGAGTCTGAAACGGCCATTGAGACTGGAGGACATTGCTGCTTATCCGCTCATTACCTATGATATTGCTTTCAGTGAAGAATCCAAAATCGCCCGCGCCTTTGCTCAAGAAGATTGCAACTTACCCAGAGTAGTACTGGCTTCAGCTGATACCGATGTCATAAAAACTTATGTAGCACAAGGCTTAGGTATTGGACTACTGGCCAGTATGGCTTTTGACAGCAGATGGGATCAGGGTTTACAGCTGATCAGTGCTGAGCATTTATTTGAGCCTTCATTCTCGCAAATAATACTCAGACAGGATGTATATCTGCGTGGCTTTGGCTATGAATTTCTGGCCTTGTTCGCTCCGGGGCTAACCCGTGCCCGAATTGAATCTGCACTGCATTCTTCTTTCGAAGAAGATTTTTCAATTTAATCATTCTTTTTACATCAAAGCCATTTTGTACTTATTGTACAAAATGGCTTTGTAGCAGTTAGGGCATAAGCATTCCGCCGTTAACATGTAGTGTTTGTCCTGTGATGTAGCGTGCTTCCTCACTAGCCAGAAACAATACGGCTGCGGCCACATCTTCCACAGTACCCAAACAATTCAGCGCAGTTTGTGCTGCATAAAAATCTCGTTGCTCCTGCGGCAAAGCTTTTGTCATATCAGTTTCGATAAATCCGGGTGCAACACAGTTTACGGTAATACCACGCGAACCAACTTCGCGCGCCATGGATTTACTAAATCCAACCAGTCCGGCCTTAGCAGCAGCATAATTTGTCTGACCGGCATTACCCATAAAGCCAATCACGGAAGTCACATTGATAATCCGACCCCAGCGTGCTTTCATCATACTGCGCGTTACAGCTTTGCTGGCACGAAAGGCTGATTTCAGGTTGATTTGCATGATTTCATCCCACTCTGCTTCTTTCATGCGCATCAGAAGGTTATCGCGGGTAATACCAGCATTATTCACCAGTATCGCAATATTGCCAATATTACTCTCGATATCCGCAATCAGATTTTCAATACTGTTTTCCTCAGCAATGCGTAATTCCCGCCCTTCTCCGCCGACATCAGCCAACGCCTGATTAATACTGTCTACACCACTAGCAGAAGTCGCTGTGCCAATTACCTTAGCACCTTTTTCAGCCAGCGACCGGGCAATGGCAGCACCAATTCCTCGGGTAGCACCCGTTACCAGAGCGATTTTACCTGTTAAATCCTGATTCATTATTCTTTCCTTTAGCTGGCAGAATGCGCAGCAATGAAACTTTCCATATTTTCTACACTAGTTAAAGCTGTACAGCTGGCACTTTTATCAATTCGCTTGGCCAGACCGGCCAGTACTTTACCCGGACCACATTCAGCAAACTCAGTAATACCTTCTGCCACCAGTTTGCGCACTGTTTCTGTCCAGCGCACAGGTGAATACAACTGCTGCACCAGCGCCTGTTTAATTGCTTCCGGCTCAGAATGTGTGGCAACATCCACGTTATGTAATACCGGAATCTGTGGTGTTTCAATTTTAATCTGTGCCAGAGCCACAGCCAGTTTGTCGGCAGCCGGCTTCATCAGACGACAGTGAGAAGGTACAGATACTGGTAAAGGCAGAGCACGTTTGGCACCAGCCGCTTTAGCCAGTTCACAGGCACGGGAGATGGCCATAGTACTTCCGGCTATTACCACCTGACCGGGCGAATTATAGTTTACTGCTTCGGCAACGGTACCTGATAATTCATTTTGCGCCTGTAAGCAAACCTGACGCACGACATCATCATCTAATCCCAATATTGCTGCCATTGCACCTTGCCCAGTTGGAACAGCTTCCTGCATTAGCTGGGCACGCAGACGAACCAGTTTGACAGCATCATTAAAGCCCAGACTACCTGCTGCAACCAGAGCGGTGTATTCGCCCAGACTATGGCCTGCCAGCATCACTGGTCTCTGTCCGTGCAGTTGTTGATAGACATGCCAGCTTGCAATACCAGCAGTCAGCATCAGCGGCTGGGTATTAACGGTTTCATTCAGGGCAGTGTTATCTTCACCATTCATCAGTGCCCATAAATCCTGATCAAGTGCTGCCGAGGCCTGTTGGAATGTTTCTTTGACAATGGCCATGTCGTTGAAACCGGCCATCATATTGAGGCTTTGTGACCCCTGACCGGGAAAGAAAAAAGCAATATTCATGGTCTTCCTTGATTTGAATGGAACTAATATCGAGACAATTATTTTGATGGAGACTGGTTGGCCTGTAAGGGTTGATTGTGGTGCAGAAACATTTTGGCACCAGCTGGTGCACCTATTGCATAATTCAGGCTAGCTTCCAGTGATTGAGCAAACGGCCCCTGATAGATTTTATTACCCATATGAGTCAGATTGGAGCGTGCATCAATATAAACTTTACCGCCCAGCAGATTCCACAAACGGCAGAAACTGAAATCCTCAGACAAATAACGTTTGGTTACTGGGTCAACCAGACAGTCATAAAAACGATAATGATAACCCTGATTATCAACACCGGGGCAATCAGGCTGATATTGCAGTTCAGGATAAGCTTTCATTAAACGGGTAAAGACCTCACGCTTAATCACCATGAATCCGGTTGGTGCCTCTGGAAGCTCAATAAAACCTTCATCATCTATCTGCACATGCACTTCATTATTGGCATCTGCCCGGCTGATATTGATGGCATAGCGTGTATAGGTGGCATTGAACTGCTGCTGGTTCATATGTGCATCAATACCATCTGCCGGCCATGATTCTCGCTTGAGCGGGTACACGCCGGCAACAATATCGCGATCTGCCAATAACAGTCGCTGAAATGCTTCCGGTGAAAAACCGATGTCGGTATCAATCCAGCATAGGTGTGTCCACTCTGGATGTGCCAGAAATTTAGCTACACAATTATTGCGTGCCCGGGTAATCAGGCTTTCACCCTGATGCATGAATACCTGTATCGGAAACCCAGCACGAGTATGCGCAGCCACTAAATCCAGCAACGACTGCACATAATTACCAAAGTAACGGCCATCATGGCTAGGAGACATGATAACCGGATACATACCGGCTAATGCTGATTGTGGTAGCATAATGCGACTCTGATAAAAACGGTATTAGTATTTCAGGGTAATCGCACCCCAGGCAAAGCCTCCGCCAATACCTTCTAGCAATAATGTCTGACCACGCTGGATGCGGCCGCTTTTAATCCCTTCATCCAGTGCCAATGGAATAGAGGCAGCTGAGGTATTACCCTGCTCTGCCAGCGTAACAATGACTTTGTCCATCGGTATGCCCAGATGGCGAGCAGTGGATTCGATAATACGCAGATTAGCCTGATGCGGAATAATCCAGTCTATATCAGCTGGCTGCAAACCGGATTCTTCAATAACTTCTTTGGCAATATTGGCCAGTGCCTTAACTGCAAATTTATATACAGCCTGCCCATCCATATAAAGATAGGGTGATCCTTCAATATTGCCGGCAGCGATTTTTCCGGGTGTTTGCAAGATATGGCTATAACCACCATCTGCCTGCAATCTGGTTTTGATGATACCGCCCTCCTGTTCAGACGCACCCAGAACCACGGCACCAGCACCATCCCCAAACAGGACACAGGTACGCCGGTCATTCCAGTCTAGTAGGCGGCTAAAAGTTTCAGCGCCAATAACCAGTGCTTTGCTCGCCATACCGCTTTTGATATAGGCGTTGGCGGTTGCCATTGCATACATAAAACCGGCACAGACTGCCTGAACATCAAATGCCGGACAACCGGAAATACCAAGTTTGTTCTGTACGATGCAGGCTGTAGCCGGAAATGTCATATCTGGCGTTGATGTAGCAACAATAATCAGATCGATGTCTTCTGCAGCTATGGCAGCATCGGCCAGTGCGGCCTGTGCTGCGGCAACAGCCAGATCGCTGGTCTGTTCATTTTCAGCAGCAATATGGCGCGCTCTGATTCCTGTGCGTGTGGCGATCCACTCATCAGAGGTATCAACGATTTTGCTCAGGTCATCATTGGACAGACGGCGTGCAGGCAGATAACTGCCTGTGCCTAGAATATGAGCATTTAGCATGGCATAGTCTTTATTTACAACAAAGGCCACATTTTAAACAAAGTCATTTAACTTGTCTGCCTTTGTAACAGGGTGATTTATTCTTCCAGCGCAGTCAGTTGCTGTGCTACGCCAGCCTGAATTTTCGTAATTGAATCTGCCTTGATAGCCTTATAGGCCTCTTGCAGTGCGAAACAGAAGCCTGTGGCATCGGTGCCACCATGGCTTTTGACTACTACGCCTCGCAGGCCAAGGAAAATGGCACCATTGAAGCGCCGCGGATCCAGACGCCGCTTAAAGCTTTTCAATGTCGGCAATGCAATTATAGCGGCCAGTTTGTTGAACCAGCTACGAGTAAATTCCTCTTTAACAACCGTACCAACGAACTTAACTGCACCTTCAATACTTTTCAGCATGGCATTGCCGGTAAAACCATCGACTACAAGTACATCGACTTCGGCCGTAAAAATAGCATTACCTTCAACATTACCAACAAAATTCAGATTGCTGCGCTGTAAAAGCTGATGTGTTTCTTTGACGGCAGCATTACCTTTGATGTCTTCGGTACCAACATTGAGCAAGCCTACCCGCGGACGGATATTTTCAGGCGACAGTGCTGCCACCTGCTGGCTGCCCGCAATAGCAAACTGCAAAAGCTGGGTACTACTGCAATCAACGTTAGCACCAAGATCAAGTACCAGTGTAACGTGATTATTACGCCCGGGTAAAAACTTGGCAATAGCCGGACGATCAATACCGGCAATAGTTTTCAATACAAAGCGTGCAGTTGCCATTAGGGCACCAGTATTACCGGCCGAGACGGCTGCCTGTGCCTGCCCTTCTTTAATCTGGTTAATGGCCACACGCATGGAGGAATCTTTTTTATTCTTGAGCGCAGACGTTGGTTCTTCATCCATGCCTACTACTTCACTGGCAGGACAGATGGTAATTCGCTCCATAGAGGCGCTGGCTTTGGTTAATGCGTTTCTGATTTTAGTTTCATCACCAACAAGAATCAGTGCTGCATCTGTTTGCTGCTGTAAAAAAGTCAGCGCTCCCGGAATGGTAACATCCAGTCCAAAATCGCCGCCCATTGCATCAACTGCGATGGTTTTTAAGGTCATATGTTATGCCTCAGGTGTGGTTTGGGCTGCAACGTTTTCATAGTGCTCATCAATATCAAGTGCATCCCAAGGATAATTAATCCACCAGTCATCTACCTGTATTGCACTATAGAAAGGTAAATCTGCTGGCAATACCCCTTTTTTGGGTTTACGTTTTTCGTGCAGTACGGCAACGCCCAGCTGCTGAAAACCTTCATGCTGTAATTCACGAATGCAATATTCGAGCGTGGCTCGACTGTCATCCACTTCGTCGACAATCAGTAGTTTCTTGTCTTTCATTTTCTCGTCAAAACCATTTGTCCATTGAATTTTCTGCGGACAATCGGTCGGACAATCGTTGATATCATAATAAGATAAAGTAACGGTGTATACAGGAATATTCAGAAAGCTACGCAGTATACGTGCCGGAATAAATCCACCGCCACCGATAGCAATCATTGCATCAAATGAATGTCCTGATTTCTGTATCTTTTCAGCCAGCTGTTGGATGGCACGATGTATGTCTTCGTAGTTATACCAGATTTTTTTCATGGGAAACCCGGGTCAATATAAAGAGCAAGCCACTGATGGCTGCTGGGAAAGTGAAAGTATTTTATCTTAAACAGGTTGAATTACCTGCTAATAATGGATACAAAAAAGCCAGTGATTGCTACTGCAATGTCTGGCTTTCATACGCATTGAATAATCACAGAAGTGATTTATTCACCTTTGGCTTTGATTACTTTGCGTCCACGGTACATACCGTTTGGAGAAATATGATGACGCAGATGTACTTCACCAGTTGTGGTGTCAGTAGAAACCTGTACGGCGGTTAGACCATCGTGTGAGCGGTGCATACCGCGTTTTGAAGGGGATTTTTTGTTTTGCTGTACTGCCATGTTAAAGCTCCTGGGAAATTTAAGTTAATTCGTTAGTGGCCGCTTTTCAGTCCTGCCAGTCTGGCAAAAGGATTGCCAGAGTCTTGATTGGTTTGTATTGCCAGAGTGTGATCACAATCTTCATGTCGCGGTGCAACTGGAATCGCCATTAAAATTTGGTCTTCCACCAGTGCAGCCAAATCATATTCTGCACTCCATACCGCGCCTTCAAGTGATCCATCAGCGGCCATAGCCTCGTCCAGCAACTGTTCGCTGGCAAAAAGCACTATATGCGACTGGTCATTCAGCGCCCAGGAAACTGCCTGTAAACAGCGCTGACACACCAGCTGCAACTCACCTTCTATGCTGATATCAATAAAAGGACGCTGCCAGCGATCAATTCCACCGCTGATTTTATACTGGATATTGCCGTCGCGTTGCGCCAAAAGTTCATGTGACCAAACTCGCCGGTCAAGCGCCTGAAGCCGCAATTGACCACAGCGTTGCTGCTGTTCATGTGTGAACGTGGCCGTATCAATCAAAATAGGGTCTAACATAAACGGCGGATGATATAATTTAAGCTTTATAATGTCAATGAGTTCGCATCTATGCCGAGTGATAAAAAGCTGATTCTGGCTTCCAGTTCACGTTTTCGCCAGCAGCAACTTCAGCAATTACGTATCCCTTTTGACGCAGTTAGGCCAGATTTTGAGGAAACGCCTCTACCTGCTGAAACCGCTCCACAGACAGCCTTACGTCTAGCCAGCGGTAAAGCTCAATCTCTGGCCAGTCTTTATCCGGATGCACTGATTATCGGCTGCGATCAGGTTGCTTGGTGTCGCGAACAGCAACTGGGCAAACCACTCACCGTAGCAAAAGCACAACAGATGTTACACTATTTGAGTGGTCAGGAGGTGAGGTTTTACAGTGCACTGACGGTACTGAATACTGCTAAAAACCGTCTGCATCAGCATATTGATGAAACGCGCGTTGTGATGCGTACGTTAACAGATGCGCAGATCAATTGTTATCTGACGTTGGAGCCTGATGCGGTGCACTGTGCTGGTGCAGCCAAAAGTGAAGGACTGGGTGCTCTGCTGATTGAACGCATTGAAAGCTCAGACCCGAATGCGCTGATTGGTTTACCGGTTTTTCGTCTGGTGGACTTTCTGCTGGCTGAAGGAATAAATATTTTATGAACAGTCCCATACTCTATCTGATTCCTACCCCGCTAGGAATGGCCGATACGCCCTGTCTACTTGCGCATGAACAGGAAAATATTGTTAGGCTGACCGATTTTGTTGTTGAAGCCGAAAAAACGGCACGTGCCCATTTAAAGGCATTTGGTGTACACACGCCGATTCGCGAACTGAATCTGCGTACGCTGAATGAACACACGGCAGAACGCGATATTGCTGCATTATTGCAACCGTTACATGCTGGCCGCAGTATGGGCTTACTCAGTGAAGCCGGTTGCCCGGCTATAGCTGATCCTGGTGCACAACTGGTGGCACTGGCACATCAGGCTGGTTTTACTGTTATGCCGCTGGTTGGCCCTTCCAGCATTATGCTGGCACTGATGGCCTCTGGCACCAACGGACAGTGTTTTGCCTTTAAGGGCTATCTGCCTGCGGAGAAGAATGCGCGCATTGAACGCCTGCGCGCGCTGGAAAACCGTTCACGGCAGGAAAATGAAACCCAGCTTTTCATTGAAACGCCTTACCGCAATGATGCTTTACTGGCAGATGCCATTGCCAGCTTGCATCCGCAAACCCGTCTGTGTATTGCAGCTGATTTAACTATGCCCACTCAAACCATTATTAGTCAGAGTATTGCAACATGGAAAAGCATGAAAGTACTGCCGCAACTGAAAAAAAGACCATGCCTGTTTGTGCTGTATGCTGGTTGATACCTGATTGACATTTTTTAGAAATAACTTGTACCTCACTCTTGTCAAGGTGCACATCACTGCCTATAATGCACAGCTTATTTCGGAGTGTAGCGCAGCCCGGTAGCGCACCTCGTTCGGGACGAGGGGGTCGAAGGTTCGAATCCTTTCACTCCGACCATATTTTTAAAACCGTTTGTTCAATTATGAGCAGACGGTTTTTCTACAATCAAGCCGAATTATGCCAAATAAATTTTGTTACAATCTAAAGGATAATATTGATTCTTTGCATATAAAAACAAATTATTGTAAATGGAATTAAATCTTTGCCAAACTGATGTTTTTATGAAAAAATCCTTTATAGTATGCACTTTTTGACCGCCTGTTTATTATTTAGTTATTAATAATGCTTTTCCGTAAAGTTATGTAGGCTTTATAATCTGCGAATAATGTCTCACATTATTCATAATAACTTTGAAACGCGGTAGTCTTTAAACACAAGTTTTTGAAAGATTAACATGTTACCACTCGAAATTGAGGAAATGAATCCACCACCAAAGAAACAGCGGTGGTATCAGATTCTGTATATACAGGTAATTATCGCCATTATTATTGGCATTTTACTTGGTAATTTTTTCCCCAGTATTGGTGAAAGCATGAAGCCTTTAGGCGATGCCTTCATCAAATTAGTCAAAATGATCATCTCTCCGGTTATTTTCCTCACAGTGGTAACTGGTATCGCCGAGATGAATAATATGAAAACCATGGGGCGCGTAGCTGGCAAGGCTATGGTTTATTTTCTGACTTTTTCTACTCTGGCTCTGGCGATAGGGTTGCTTGTGGCTAATATTGCCCAACCGGGACATGGTCTGAATATTGACCCGACAACCCTGCAAAGTACTAAAGTTCATGAATATGTGCAAAAATCGCATGAATCCAGTCTAACTGGTTTTCTGATGGATATCATTCCAACCACTGTAATGAGCCCGCTTACCAATGGCAATATCCTGCAAACCCTGTTTATTGCTATTTTGTTTGGCGTTTCTCTGGCAATGATTGGTGAAAAAGCCCGTCCGCTGATCAATATCTTTCATGATTTGTCTGCACCGGTTTTCAAAATGGTATCCATTCTGATGCGCGCAGCACCGGTAGGGGCATTTGGCGCCATGGCCTTTACTATTGGTAAGTACGGTATTGACTCTATTGGCAATCTGCTTTATCTAATTTTAACCTTCTATATATCCTCAGTACTGTTTATTCTGATTGTTCTGGGTGCGGTAGCCCGTTATAACGGCTTTTCTATCATCAAGTTGGTGAAGTATATTAAGGAAGAGCTGTTACTGGTACTGGGCACAAGCTCATCTGAAGCTGCGCTGCCGACGCTGATGCAGAAAATGGAAAATGCCGGTTGCAAAAAATCAATTGTTGGATTGGTGGTACCCACCGGTTATTCTTTCAATCTGGATGGTACGAATATTTACATGACCTTGGCCGCGCTGTTTATTGCGCAGGCTTGTAACATTGATCTGACACTGCAACAGCAGGTATTGTTGCTGCTGGTAGCGATGCTCAGCTCAAAAGGTGCAGCAGGGGTAACTGGTGCCGGCTTTATCACACTAGCTGCCACATTATCCGTTGTACCGTCTGTACCGGTAGAAGGGATGGCATTGATCCTCGGTATTGACCGCTTTATGTCTGAATGCCGTGCCCTCACCAATCTGGTTGGCAATGCCTGCGCCACTATTGTTGTCGCACGCTGGGAAAAAGGTCTAGATTCAGAGCGCCTGCATGAAGCATTGAAATAATCATTTCATTCAGGTATAAGATTCTGATTACAGAAATTTAGCGACCATATCACAGATGCTGAGATTAACAATCTCATCACTTTTAAAATAAAAAAACAGACCAGTTAATATTAACTGGTCTGTTTTTTTCGAATGAATAATCAGCCGACTTTCATACCCGGTTCGGCTCCACTATCCACATCCAGCAAAAACAGTTTACCATTACCAGCAGCCGAAGTTATCATACCTTCAGACATACCAAATTTGGCCATTTTACGTGGCGCAAAATTGGCTACTACGATTACCATGCGCCCAACCAGTTTTTCAGGCTCAGGGTAGCTGGCTGCAATACCAGAAAATATCGTACGCTGCTCAAAACCAAGATCAACCTGAAATTTAAGCAGCTTACTGCTACCTTCAACTTTTTCACACGTCAGCACTCTGGCTACACGCATATCGATTTTCATGAAGTCATCAAATGAGGCCGTGGCAGCCACAGCTTCATATGCAGCAGTAGCAGCTGTTGACGCTGGCTGAATATTCTGGCGATTAGCTGCTACCAAATCATCAATTTGTTTTTGCTCCACCCGCTGCATCAGATGTTGATAGGTATTGATGCTGTGATCCGCTGGCAGTAAAGTCATACTGTCATTCCAGCTTAGCGGTGCCACATTCAAAAAAGCGGCCACTTTAGTAGCCAGCTGCGGTAATACTGGCGACAGATAAACAGTAAGAATACGGAAAGCATTAATCAGCTCACTGCACACTTGTTGCAAACGTACTTCCTGACATTCCTGCCGTGCCAGCTCCCACGGTTTGTTGGCATCCACATATTCATTCACTACATCGGCCAGTGCCATGATTTCACGTAAAGCGCGCGCATATTCCCGTGCTTCAAAGCTGGCTGCAATGGCTTCACTTTGTGCCTGTAACTGTGGCAATAGCTCACTATTGCTGACATCGGTTAATTTACCCTGAAAACGCTTGCTGATAAACCCAGCAGCACGGGCAGCAATATTCACGTATTTGCCAACCAGATCACTATTAACGCGGGCGATGAAATCATTCAGATTTAAATCCAGATCTTCAATCTTGCTATTGAGTTTGGCTGCAAAATAATACCGCAACCATTCCGGATTCAGACGCTGTTCCAGATAGGAGCGTGCTGTGATGAAAGTACCACGGGATTTGGACATTTTCTGTCCGTCTACGGTGAGAAAACCGTGGGCAAATATACCTGTCGGGGCACGCAGATTGGCATATTGCAGGGTTGCCGGCCAGAACAGTGCATGAAAATACAGAATATCTTTGCCAATAAAATGATACATTTCGGTATCGGTATCTGCACGGAACCATTGGTCAAAATCTACGCCGATACGCTCACATAGATTTTTAAATGAAGCCATGTAACCGATAGGCGCATCCAGCCAGACATAAAAATATTTACCGGGCGCATCCGGAATTTCAAAACCGAAATATGGCGCATCGCGGCTAATGTCCCAGTCGCTCAGGTTGCCATCCTGAAGCCACTCATTCATTTTATTCAGCGCCTCTGTCTGCAAATGCGGTTGCTGGCGGCCATCAACTAGCCGGGTACTGCCGGCAGTCCACTGTTTCAAATAATCAGCACATTCCCCGAGCTTGAAGAAGAAATGTTCTGATTCTTTCAGCACAGGAGTAGCGCCGGAAATTGCAGAATACGGATTAATCAGTTCGGTTGGGCTATAGGTAGTACCACATGCCTCACAATTGTCACCATACTGATCCTGCGCATGGCATTTCGGACATTCACCTTTAACAAAACGGTCTGGCAGAAACAGTTTTTTTTCCGGATCAAATAACTGTTCGATGGTACGACTTTCAATTTTGCCATTTGCTTTCAAAGCCAGATAAATACTACGGGACAAGGTTTCATTTTCAGGGGAATGAGTACTGTAATAGTTATCATAGCCGATACCAAAACCAGTAAAATCTGCCAGATGATCCTGCCGTATTTTGGTAATCATTTCTTCTGGTGTGACACCCTGTTTTTGTGCCGCCAGCATCACCGGCGTACCATGCGTGTCATCCGCGCAGACGTAGTAGCATTCATGGCCGCGGGACTTCTGAAAACGCACCCAGATATCAGTCTGAATATGTTCAACCATATGCCCCAGATGAATATTTCCATTTGCATAGGGCAAGGCAGAGGTAACCAGTATTTTGCGTTGTTGTGTCATGATTGATGTATCGTTGATATTCAGTAAAAATTCTTGAAATTATACCAGAGCCGTT
This sequence comes from Snodgrassella sp., assembly GCF_024103505.1. Lineage (NCBI taxonomy): Bacteria > Pseudomonadati > Pseudomonadota > Betaproteobacteria > Neisseriales > Neisseriaceae > Snodgrassella > Snodgrassella sp. Next base: position 28,804 of record NZ_JAGGIJ010000009.1, on the reverse strand, counting down.
TCTTTGCTACAGTAACGGCTCGTGTGCTGTTCCGGCAGAATGGAATTTAGTTAAGCTTCTGCTGCAAGCGGGCAATGCGGGCAGCCAGACGTGCACTGTCGTCACGTAATGTCTCCACTTGTGCCGTAAACTGCTGTAATTGCTGCTGTCCCACCACCGCAGCATCGCTTTCCCGCGCATAGTCAGCCACCTGTGCGGCAATACCATGACTGATTGCACGGCCATGCTGATAGAGATTTTCCAGTTCCTGTGCCACTTTTCCGCCCACAGTATCACCAAGCAGCCTAGTAAGATCATTGCGCCAGTCATATTGTAATGCTTGTATAAGTGGCAGAATGGCCATACCCAGTGCATGATCTCCGCTAATGTGCACATCGCCAACTCCTGGCTGTATACCACTAAGCATTTTACTCAGCGCGCTTGATGCAATCGTAATTGTGGTGTCAGCTTCGGCACAATCCTCCTGCCAGAAACCCTGTGCATCAATCCGGCCTTTAAGCGTCAGCATAGGTAATACCAGTGCAATAACCCGCTGCTGATGCTGCTGCCAGCGTGTTTTAAGCTCTACATTCTGCTGAATAAGATGATTAAGCAGTGCCAGAGTTAACATTGCGTTTCTCTGATCTGCTGTGCCCATTGCGGGGTAACCCATTTCACAGCATCCCGTGGCTGCCAGTGACGCATCTGTTCTAACAGTTCTGCCGGAATGGTGGCGCAGCAGAGTAAATCCATGTTTTCTGGTGGCATGAAGCCGGCTGTCACAGTATTTTGCAACATCTGGATTAGCGGATCAAAAAAGCCGGCCACATTCAAAATCCCTACCGGATGGGGATGCAGCTTTAGCTGTGCCTGTGATAGCACTTCAAACAATTCTTCATAAGTGCCCAGACCACCGGGCATGGCAATAAAACCATCAGCCAGTTCAATCATTTTGTTTTTGCGCTCGGTCATATTAGCCGTTTCATACAGTTTAGTCAGCCCCGGATGCGCGCCTTCCATATTTTTGAGAAAGCTCGGAATCACACCAATGGCCTCACCGCCATGTTGCAGTACGGCTGTGGCAATTGTACCCATCAGACCAATATTGCCACCGCCATAAACCAGACGGTATCCCTGTTGTGCCATTTCCTGTCCCAACTGCTGTGCAGCATCGAAATAAGCTTTGTTCTGTCCCAAGTTAGAACCACAATATACAACAATATTTTTCATACTCATTTTGTCTCCACGCCTGAGGTAATTTGTACCTGTTTCAGGCGAAAATTTGTTTTACGTTTAAATCACAGCCTGCGGATAAGAACCAATCAATTTCAGGAATGCCGACCGCTGCTGTAAAGCAGTCAGTGCTGCGGCCACTGCTGCATCCTGTTGATGGCCTTCAATATCGATAAAAAATACATACTCCCACAAACCACCACGACTAGGGCGACTTTCGAGTTTAGTCATAGAAACATGATAGTCTGCAAAAGGCTGGAGTAAATCATGTACAGCACCAGCCTTATTGGGTGCAGCCACAATCAGCGAAGTTTTATCCCGCCCGCTGCTAGTGGTGATATTACGTCCCAGCACCAGAAAACGGGTAGTATTATTGGGTTCATCTTCAATATTCTGTGCCAGTATCTGGAGCTGGTAATGGTCGGCAGCCATCAGTGAGGCAATAGCTGCGGCACCACTGTCAGCAGTCGCCAGCCGTGCTGCTTCAGCATTGCTGGCCACAGCAATCCGTGCCACCTGCTCAGACAGGTTTTTATCCAGCCAGTTACGGCACTGTGCCAGTGCCTGAGCATGGGCGTAAACTTTATTGATGCCTTGTTCAGAAGCAACGGTACGCAGTAATTGATGATGAATGCGCAAATTAACTTCACCACAGGCTTTTAATGGTGTGGTTACCAGCAAATCAAGCGTGCGCCCCACTGAACCCTCAGTAGAATTTTCAATGGGTGCTACCACATAATCTGCCTGCTGTGCCTCTACCAGGCGAAAGCCTTCTTCTATTGAAGCACACGGATGTGTCTGTGCTGCCTGACCAAAGTGCTTGATGGCAGCCTGCTCAGTAAACGTGCCCTGCGGACCAAGATAAGCCACAGTTAATGGTCGTTCTAATGCCAGACATTCACTCATAATCGCCCGTTGTAGACGGGCAACCGCCTGTCCGGATAATGGCCCCGGATTCTGTTCCTGTACTCGGCGTAAAACTGCCGCTTCACGTTCTGGACGGTATATTATTCCTTCTCCTTTTAACGTACCAATGGCCTGGGCATGGCCGGCACGCTGATTTAATAAACGCAAAATTTCGCTATCAATCTGGTCTATGGCATCGCGATGCGGTTTAAGTTTATCGTTATCAGACATAATCAGTAGTGTTATTAATAATTTGTTCAAAAAACATGAAAAAGGCAGCCTGCTGCGGCTGCCCGGAATTATCTATACTTTTCCTGCCATGCAGTGCGTGACAAAGTCCAAAGCAAAATGGCACCACAACTGGTAGAAATCAGCATCATCGTTGGCATCACATGTAACGAACCATTGTGCAGCAGCGTAGTCAGCCAGCCCACCATAGCGGCAATCAGAAACTGCATGGTACCCAGCACGGCATTGGCACTGCCGCCTATTTTACGAAAATAGCTCATGAAACACGCCTGCGTATTGGAACCAATCAGCCCCTGTGAACCAATAGAAAACATAATTAACGTCAATAGCAGGAAAAACGGTGGTCGGTTCATACTCCACACCACCATAGTTAATAATAAATTACAGCTCAGCTGCAAGAACACACCACTGAGTAAAATATTTCGCGCGGGTGTAGTACGCAGACGATAGGCTGTTATCCGATTAAACAGCATCATGGTAATTATATTAGCGGCAAAAGCCCAAGAATACTGATGTGCGCTCAGACCATAGATATTCATATAAACAAATGATGATTCAGTCAAAAAAACAAACATAGCCGCAAAAGCAGCAGTCTGCAAAAACATAAAGCCAAGCGCTTCGGGCTCATGAAAAACCACAGAAAAATTCTGTTTTATCTTGTGAAAAACCCGACTGTCTAATGGCTGAAAATCTATTTTAACCTGTGGCATAAACCGCCACACACACATCAACACCATTAAAGCGTACACAAACAGAAAAATAAAGATAATACGCCAGCCACCTAGTGCAGCCAGTGCCGTACCCAGCATCGGCGCTGCCAGCGGTGCTGCCAGAGTAATAATGCCTATAGTGGCAAACATTTTGGCAGCTTCATTACCTTGAAAAAAATCACGTACTGTAGCACCAACAGTAACGGTTGCCATGCCGCCACCCAGAGCCTGAATCCAGCGCCAGAAAAGCAGTTCACTGGCAGAATTGATAAAGACAATGGCAATCGCTGAGAGCAGATAAACGCTCAAGCCAATCATGGCAATGACTTTTCGCCCCTTAATATCGGATATCGCCCCCCCAAGCAATTGTCCCAGTGCCACACCAAACATAAAACTGGACAGACTGCGTTCAACCTGATAAATCGGCGCATGTAAAGAAGTAGCCATTTCTGGCACAGAAGACAGATAAATATCCGTAGAAAATGGCATAATGGCCACCATCACCGCCAACAGCAATGCCAGATAGCGCGGATTAATCAGTAACTGATTTCGGGAAGCTTGCATAACCATTTTCTCCATTAACAGCAAACTAAATGCGTTCAAGTATTCAGTAATGCGACCAGTATAGCTTTAATGGTATGCATCCGGTTTTCTGCCTGTTCAAATACTATAGAAGCGCTACTTTCAAACACATCTTCACTCACTTCAGCACCATTCAGAGCAAATTCATCGAACAGCCACTGCCCAAGCTGAGTATCACGATTGTGAATTGCCGGCAGACAGTGCATGAATTTCACTGCAGGATTGTGACTGGCTGCAAGCAGCCCAGCATCAACCCGATATGGCTTAAGCTGTTCAATGCGTTCTCTCCAGACTTCTGTCGCCTCACCCATTGATACCCACACATCGGTATGGATAAAATCAACTTCATTAACCGCTGCTGCGGCGTCTTCAGTTAACGTAATCCGTGCACCAGTCTGCGCGGCGATCTCGCGACATTGTGCCACCAAACAGTCATCCGGCCAGAAAGCACGCGGAGCACCAATGCGCACATCCATACCCATTTTGGTACCGGCTACCAGCAAAGAATTGCCCATGTTATAACGGGCATCGCCCACATACGCGTAGGCAATCCGGCTTAAAGGTTTTTTGCTGTTTTCTTTCATGGTAAGCAAATCAGCCAGCATCTGCGTAGGATGGTATTCATTGGTTAAACCATTAATCACTGGCACCCCCGCATATTCAGCCAGCTGCTCAACAGTCTCCTGAGCATAACCACGATACTCAATGGCATCATACATGCGTCCGAGAACCCGTGCGCTATCACGAATACTCTCCTTATGTCCAATCTGGCTGCCACTGCTATCCAGATAGGTCACATGCGCACCCTGATCATGTGCAGCTACTTCAAAGGCACAACGGGTACGGGTGGAAGTTTTTTCAAAAATAAGAGCAATATTCTTACCGGCCAGACACGGCTGCTCTGTACCGGTTTGCTTCTCAACTTTCAATCTGGCAGCTAAATCCAGCAATGCCTGAATTTCTGTTGGTGTATAGTCCAGCAGCTTTAAAAAATGTTTCTGGCTTACAAGACTCATTATTATCTCCTCATGCAGATTGGCAGGAATCAGGCTGGGCAAGCTGTTGCAGCATATCTTCATAAATCGCCGATAACTGTGCTATGGCAGCAATATCCACACATTCATCTATCTGATGGATAGTTGCATTCACTGGCCCCAATTCAATCAACTCACTGGCAATGGCTTTAATAAAGCGACCATCAGAAGTACCACCAGTAGTAGATAGCTGTGCAGCCACCTTACATACACGGTCAATGGCAGTCTGGGCAACAGTGGTTAAACGCCCTGCTGTGGTCAGAAATGGTTGTCCCGACAATGCCCAGTCCAAATCATAGCGTAAACCATGCTTATCCAGAATGGCATGTACACGCTGGCGCAAACTCTCCGCACTGGATTCTGTCGAAAAACGGAAATTAAATTGCACCGTTAACTCGGCTGGAATCACATTAGTTGCACCAGTACCGGCATGAATATTAGAAATCTGGAATCCAGTAGGCGGAAAATAAGCATTGCCGTCATCCCAATGCGTGGCGGTTAGCTCAGCCAGTGCCGCTGCGGCTAAATGAACAGGATTAGCAGCCAGATGCGGATAAGCCACATGTCCCTGACGGCCGTGTACCCGCAACGTGCCGGATAACGAACCACGCCGTCCATTTTTTATCATATCTCCCAGCGTATCAACAGCGGTAGGCTCGCCTACAATACAATAATCAATTTGTTCACCACGTTGTTGCAGAAGCTCGACCACGCGTTTGGTGCCATTGTGTCCGTCGCCCTCTTCATCTGAAGTAATCAGCAGAGCCAGACGCAGTGGTAAATCCGGCTGTAGTACCAGCAAGCGCTCACATGCAGTAACAAAAGCAGCAATACTGCTTTTCATATCGGCAGCACCACGACCATATAGCCGACCATCACGCTCTGTAGGCGTAAATGGTGGAGAAGTCCAGCAACTTTCATCTCCGGCTGGCACCACATCAGTATGGCCGGCAAAGCATACCAATGGCCCCTTTTCGCCATAAACTGCATAAAAATTATCAGTCTCCCCAAACCGCAGGGACTCAATGCGAAAACCCAATGCTGTTAGCCGACTTATCAGCAATGACTGGCAACCATGATCATCTGGCGTGACAGACGGCTGTGCAATCAAAGCTTTGGCCAATTTCAGTGTTTCTATTTCCATTATCATAAACTCAAAAAAAATAACTTCAGGCAGCTTGAGAAGCTGCCTGAGAACATATTACATCTTTATAAACTAATTTTTCTGTCTTGCCAAATATTTACCCTACAATTGATAATCCATGGCAACTTATTCATATACCATTTCTGCCCGTTTGACATTACACAATAATTCATAGGCAATAGTGCCGGCCGCTGCAGCCACCTCATTCACATTGACAACATCGCCCCACAATTCCACCTCACTACCGAGTAACTGCCGGTGGTCATCCAACTGTACTGTCATCATGTCCATAGAAACCCGTCCCAGCACATTACTGCGTACCCCGTCAATGGCTACCGGCGTACCTGTTGCAGCACGGCGCGGATAGCCATCAGCATAGCCGCAGGCCACCAGCCCTACCCGAGTTGAACGGTTGGTAACAAAACTGGCACCGTAGCCAATCGGCTCCCCCATCTGCAATACCCGCTCACCAAATACCTTGCTTACCAGCCGCATCACCGGCTTAAAGCGGCTATCTGTACCGCCCATGGGTGAAATTCCATACAGCGCCAGTCCGGCTCGCCCCCAGCCACACTGAGTTTGCGGATAGGCCATCATCGCTGCTGAATTGGCCAGACTCACTTCTCCGGGCAAATTAGCACACACCATCTCAAAAGCGTGAATCTGTTCAGCCGTCATCGTTTTCATCGGTTCATCGGCACAGGCAAAATGAGTTATTTTTACCACATCGGCTACCTTATCACTTTGTGCCAGCGCCTGATAGGCTGGTGCATAATCATGTGGAAAAAAGCCAGTACGATGCATACCCGAATCCATTTTCAGCCATACTGTTACCGGTTTTTGCCAGTCATGAGCAAGTAGCGTTTCTAACTGCCACAAATTACCTACTACCGGCCACAACTGGTAACGATCTGCCAGCGCATACTCCTCAGCAGCAAAAACGCCTTCCAGCATCACAATCGGCAACTGTATACCCGCTTCCCGCAGCTGTACTGCCTCATTGATACACGCAACTGCAAATCCATCGGCTATATCAGCCAATGCCTGAGCACAACGCACTGCACCATGTCCGTAGGCATTAGCCTTCACCACGGCCAGCATTTTGCCACCACCATGCATCTGTTTTAAAGCCAGAAAATTATCACGTAAGTGATTTAAACGAATATGCGCAACTAACGGACGCATAATGACTCCCCTGTTATCATGGTTACCAAATTTTATTGTTTAAGCAAAGCAATCCCTGTAAGCAAACCAAATTATGCCCGTTTACGCAATAACCTGCGCTACTGTATATCTTACCACCACCGATTACCGCCCATATCTGTCATATAGATAACTAAATCAGCAAAATCTACCAGTCCAGTCCTTTCCTGCAAACCGGTTGCCAGTACTTCTATTCTACCGTTTACTACCTCATGTCAATGATGCGCATCCAGCCAAACTTGTGCAATCATGCCATCAGCCTGAAAAAATTCAAGTGTCTCCGATTTCTTTATCTGCCCCATACCCGAATAAAACAGCTGCTGGTATTACCAGTCAATAGCAACACCAGCAGGAAAATCATGCAACTCATCCACCAATATCCAGTGTGTAGCCATTTACGGGTCAGATTCTGTAATCCAGCAGGCAGAAGCAACTTCCAGTAACAGAATTTTATCATTAGCACTATACAGACCTTACCCCTAAACAGGATAAATTAATAATAACATTAACCATAATAAAACTTTTACAGCTCCTGTATGTCCTTACAAACTACATATTCTGGCACCGCACCACACAGGCGAATACATTTAATCAAACGAGATCATTAAATTAAACATAACGCGCCAGCGATAAATCACTGGTTTCAATTTCCGGCTTAACTCCACTAATCAAATCAGCCAGAATCTTTCCCGAACCCAACCCCATCGTCCAACCCAGCGTACCATGGCCGGTATTCAACGACAGGTTCACAAAACGGCTGGCACCAATAATCGGCGTACTGTCCGGCGTCATCGGGCGCAAACCACTCCAGAAAAAAGCCTCAGAAGTATGGCAACTGCCCGGAAACAGATCATTAACCACCAATTCCAGCGTAACCTTGCGTTTGGGATTCAGCTGAATACGATAACCAGACAATTCTGCCATGCCACCGGCACGGATCCGCTCATCAAAACGCGTTACCGCCACCTTATAAGTTTCATCAATAACCGTAGAAACAGGTGCTTTATCGTCATCAATTATCGGGATAGTGAGTGAATATCCCTTCACCGGATAAACTGGCAGATCAATTCCCAGCTTGCCCAGCATACTGCGACTGAAACTGCCTAGCGCACAGACATAATGATCAGCAGTAAACCACTGGCCATTAGCCTGCACACCCTTAATCGAACATTTATCCTGATGGATATCCGAAATAACATGCTGGTATAAAAACTTCACACCCAAAGCCGCACATTTTTCTGCCAGCTGAGTAGTGAATAAATGACAGTCACCCGTACCATCCTGAGGCAGATACAAAGCACCGGCCAGTTTCCCGGCCATATGTGCCAGTGCCGGCTCATACTGCGTACATTCAGCAACACTATTGAGTACCTGTAACGGCACCCCGAATTCCTGTAAAACAGCTATATCAGAACGCGAGTCAATTACCTCTTTTTCCGTGCGGAAAATTTGTAAAGTACCTCGCTTACGCCCCTCATAGCGAATATTTTCTGCTGCTTCTAGCTGCTGTAACATCTCGCGACTATACTCAGAAATACGTACCATGCGTTCTTTATTAGTGGCGTAGCTCTGTGCATTACAATTGCGATACATCTGCCACAGCCATCGCAGCTGAGAAAGACTACCATCAGGACGAATCAGTAAAGGCGAGTGCTCCTTGAACAACCATTTCCATACTTTCGCCGGAATATTCGGTGCAGCCCACGGCGTAGTATAGCCATAGGATAACTGGCCGGCATTGGCAAAACTGGTTTCCATTGCAGCCTGATCAGCACGTTCCAGCACAGTCACCTCGTGTCCGGCCTTAGCCAGATACCAGGCAGTACTCACGCCGACAATACCAGCCCCCATAATCAGTACTTTCATTCCCTTCTCTCCCAAGCAATCAGATGAAATAACATCAGCCGTTTTAGTTGCAAAATCCTCAAACAGTTCATTTAGTTACTTTTTCTAGTGTAAACAAAGAATGATAGTGAATTTCACTTTATTTAAATAAAAAAAAGGAGTATTTTGACAAATAATCACATTCATATAACGGATAAACCATGCACCATCTTGACAAAGTGGACATGAAAATACTGTCCTTACTACAAAAAAACGCCCGTACCACCATGACCGAACTGGCCGACAAAGTAGGATTATCCACTACCCCTGTCACCGAACGGGTACGGCGACTGGAGCGGGAAAACATCATTACCGGTTATCATGCACGCCTGAATCCGCGTGCCTTAAACCAGAGTCTGCTGGTATTTGTGGAAATCAAACTGCGTTCCAAATCCGGCAATATTTTTGAAGACTTCCGGCGTGAAGTACTGACTATTCCGCAAGTACTGGAATGTCATCTTATTTCCGGCGAATATGATTACCTGATTAAAGTACGCCTGCCAAATATGCATGCATACCGCAACCTGCTCGGCAATATCCTGTTGCAATTGCCAGCTGCAGCCGAAAGCCGCAGTTATGTTGTTATGGAAGAAGTAAAAGAAGAACAGATGTTACATCTGGAATAAATACCGGCTATATTAAGTATTGAGAGCAAAACCTGAATTTACTCCCCGGGCAGCCAGCTGTAAGCCTGCCCGCCGACTAACTGTCTCAACAGCAGAGTCATCAATAATAACTGCCCTATTTTCAGCTACAGTAATCTATCTGAGGATTCCAAACCACCGTATTTTTCTCGCCGTTTATAAAAATTAAGTTCCCCATGCCTTATTTACAGCAAAGCTTGTTGGCAAGGATACCGGCTTCGGCTTGTTTTAAAATAGATACAAATTGATACACTGTGATCCATTTCATCTTTAAAACCACATGGGTTAATGGCGAAAATCTTCTGCTTTAGGTCGCACTATTTTAGGGATAACTACAAATCATTCAAAACAACATATTAAAAATTTCATTTTATTTCCAGATACAGAACATCCAATCGCTTCTAAGTTCGCTTTTCATCATATTCTAGCCTCTGGCTGATTATTAAATGATTTATCTAGGCAAGAAACAAAAAATAAATTAATTCAATACTTAGATAATCTAATTAAAGGTGGTTATCATGTTCATGAAACATGGACAGCTTTTATACTATTTACAGTGGAAAAATTACCCGAAGACAACACATTACTCCCAAAATATAATACTAAACTTAGTCCCGAACAATTAACCAGATAATAAAAGATGGCTATAAAGTAGCTGCTTTTCATGGCTCATTAAACGCGATGAATCGCGTTGCAGAAGCTTATTTTTATGGAATTGGCGTGGAACAAAGTGATAAACAAGTTTCTATTTGGAGTAAGGTTATTGAAAATATTTATCCTATATTACATCAAAGCGCAATAAATAATAACAATACGAACATACAAAAATTATCATTTGATAAAACCAATTATATCAGAATATTACTTAACAACCCCAATAAAAATAAACCAGAGCAAGAATCATTGCTTAATGAACTTAATAAAAACGGAATGTTGCAAAAAACTATTTTACCTCGTGTAAGTGTATCCCAACAAATTAGTAGCCAGAAAAAGATCAATGAATTAATGACGCAAATTCAGTCGGATTATACAAATTGGCTTGAAACAAGAGACCAAGATACCCCAAAGCCATAAGTAACAAAAAGCATGATTTTAACAACAAAATAATTTAAAAAATTAACGTAACTGTGGTGTTATTTGTACATATTTTTAATAAGATCAAAAAGAGAAAATTTATACAACATTAGTGCCTTGTATATTACTTATTACAAACAAATATAATAGCAATATACTTTCGCTGAGTAGGTATTTACGCCTACAGTATATAATATGTGTTCAAATATTCTTCGTATAAATTATTTAGCATAAATGATATCTCCTTAGTAGAAAAGGTTAAAGGATAGATCATAACGTCTGGATCTAATAAATACAGGTTATGCTAATTCTCAAGTAATAACAAATATTATAAATTTAATAAAAGCAATAGTTTAATGGGTAGAGATATTGATACATCCTTTAACAAAGATAATGATAGAAAACAGTTTTTTAATTAGCAAGGTCTAAATTCAATATGTCACATCTATTGTTTTGAAAGAACTCTTAAAAATAAAAGAACCTTCATGGCTGATAACTTTAAACTGCTGCATAAATCTCCTGATTACATTACTAAAGATGACTGCACTCATAATGAATCGAACAAAAAAACATATTAAAAATCCTTATTTATTCATATTTCTAACACATCAATCAATATATTAATTCTTATTCTGAGCGAACCAACTTACAATTACTCTACTGCCACAACGTAAATAGTTTTATAATTAACCCAAGCTGTATTCGTGTGCAATAGTCCAAAAATACAGCACTTTGCTTTTATAAACCTCTTTACCACTCACCCGTTCGGCGGGTGTGCGCACTTCGGAGCAGATATGGATTTCAATACCGCCCGCTATAATATGGTCGAGCAACAAATCCGTCCTTGGGACGTATTAGATTTCGACTTACTGGATGTTTTATCCGACATTCCGCGCGAACGCTTTGTCCTGCCACAACAGCAAGATGTAGCCTATACCGATCAAGCGCTTGGACTGGCAAACGGTGGCAAAATGCTCGAACCCAAAGTAGTAGCTCGGATGATTCAGGCATTGAAATTGAATCTAACCGATACCGTAGTAGAAATTGGTACCGGTTCCGGCTATGCCACAGCCATTTTGGCAAAAATGGCTGGCAAAGTCATTACCGTTGACATCGACACCGAACAACAGCAGCATGCCCAACTTATCCTCAGCGACCTCAACTACACCAATATCAGCTACAAAAGCTGCGACGGACTGGCAGATAAACTACCCGGGGCACCTTTTAGTGCCATTTATGTCGGCGGTTCCTTACCAACATTACCCACAACCCTGCTCGACCAACTAGCAGAAGATGGTCGCATGGTAGCCATTATTGGCGAAGCTCCAGTAATGCGTGCCATTCTGTTTGAACGGCAAAACAATCAACTCAAGGAAACCATCCTGTTTGAAACAGTAGCTCCTGCCCTGCACAGCCTAGAAATACCAGCACCAAACCAGTTTAAATTCTAATTAAATTAAAGCTACATCAGCAGCACAACTTGTTATTGCCACAACTTGTGCTGCTGCTTACAACAATATAACTTTTTTATTGGCAACAACAGTCGCTACCAGCTGTAAACAATTACCTGATAACTGTCACCAGCCAGATACCATTTCACATCAACATCTATACATCCCGATATCAAGCAACTTCTCCATATCTTCGCACAAAAGCACCAAACATAATTCGATTCCCATCATCCATAGTTTGTTTCCTGATAGAAACGAATATTTTTTATTTTTCTCACTGCAACCTGAATAATAACGTCCTCAGCAACCACACCCAAACCAATAACAAAGCAGCAACAAAACAGTAAAAATATATCAAAATCAATAATATATTTAGAAAACTTATTGCCAAAATCATCACTCTGGTATTAACTAAGGCATAAACCAATTATCAGGAGCAGAACCATGCCTTATCAAAACCGCACCGACCTGCCAGCAACAGTACAACGTGCATTACCTGAACATGCACAGGATATCTTTAAAGAGGCATTTAACCATGCTATTGAAGAATATCAGGATCCGAAAAAACGCCGTGATAACAGCGATGCAGAAACCATCGCATTTAAAGTTGCCTGGGCAGCAGTAGAAAAGGTGTACCACAAAGGTAAAGATGGTAAATGGCAGCCTAAATAACCAGCAGCGCATTACTTACACACATCATCCAAACACAAGTTCAACCTACTACGGACACAATAGTACCGTAGCTAATGGGCTATACACGGCAAACTTAACAGCCATTGTAATATGCAGCATAACCCGGGTATCATTTGCACCCTAAAACGAAACAATTGCAACCTGAACATCAAATCTGGTTTCACAATTCAAATCATAAATTAATTTCACACATCATCAACATCAACTTATCATCATGACTATCCAGACACTAAGCGCCGCACAATTACAGCAATGGCAACAGCAGAATCAGAATTTCATCTTACTCGACGTACGCGAAGATAACGAAGTTCAGTATGCAGCCATACCCGGCCATCTCCATATCCCCATGAACATGATACCCTTGCGCCAGAATGAATTACCAGATGACAAACCCATCGTTCTGTACTGCCATCATGGTATGCGCAGCATGCAGGTAGCACTGTATCTACAGGATACCGGTTTTGATAACCTCTACAATCTCCATGGAGGTATTGATGCCTGGTCACGCGAAGTTGATGCCAGTGTTCCTACGTATTAATCACCAGACTTGATATCCTGGGATCAGCAAGCCCTTATTGCAAGGATCCCTTTTCGAATGAATATCATCAAACAATAATAAATACAGACAAACAAAGTCAACAAAACACAACATTTCAGCAATATCCACAATAGCAATACTGCTGATAATACTGTGCCAATTCATTATAAAAACAAAAAACTCTGATAATAAAAACATTGCCAGAGCAAATATGCCTCTTCAACTATTTAAATTTCTGAGCATTAAAATTCAAGTTAATCTCTTTTAACCCTTATCTTACCTTCCGATAACAGCACGCCACTGAGCGTAAGTAATGTCCCCACAGCAGCAATCCAAGTAAAAGGTTCTTTTAAAATAAGCATCGCAGTCACAATAGTGATAATCGGCACCAGATAAATATAAATACTGATTTTAACCGCACCCACTAATTTAACCGCATAATTCCAAGAGGCAAAACAGATTGCCGAGGCACCCAAACCTAGAAATAAAATATTAAACACATTGGTCAGCTTAGAGAATCTCGCCAATTCCCATTCAAAATCGAATATATACAAAGCAGGCAACATTAAAACCAAACCATAAAAAAAGAAGCGTCTGGTAAGCAAAATAATATTGTAATTATAATTACTGCTCTTCTTAGTCAAAATCGAATAGCCAGCCCAGAATAAGCAAGCAACAACCGCCAGCAAATCACCCAGCAAATTAAGAGACAATACAAACTTGCCATTAAAGCTAATCAAAACAACGCCCACAATCGCTAGCAGACAACCAATATAAAAACGTGGCGGAGGAGTTTCCGCTTTTAAAAAGAATATGGCCAAAATGGCCGTAAATACCGGTGCCAGACTGGCTATCACGCCGACATTAGACGCAGTTGTATAAGTTAATGCAATATTTTCACATAAAAAATAACTGGTTACCCCACAAAAACCAGCTGCCAGAAACAGCAGTTCTTGCCTAATCCCCTGCCAAGCAAACCAATGAGGTGATAAAATCCAGAGTGTGAAATAACCCAGTATAAACCGGAAGAAGAGAATTTCTATCGGCTTGAAGTCTGCTAACAGTACTTTAGTAGAAATATAAGTCGTTCCCCAGATAAACACAGTGATCAGTGCAATTACATGCCCTTGTGCTCTTTTTGACAGAACCATGAAAATTCTCTCTATTTACAATAAATACTACTAAAAATTTTCAATATTGCCAGAAAACAGCAACACAGAATAAATTTGGAAAATAATCAAGAACTGATTACATTGAGAGAAATAGCTTGCTTGGAATAGCTCAAATTAGAATACAGTAAATTCTAACTTAATGTATATCATTGCTCAATATCTTTCCGACAATCAGATAACAAACATAAATACCATAATTATGGCCATAATATAATCTTGATTAAACTGAATATTCATATACACATTGCAGTAAAATTGAAAATTATTCGGGTAAGTTATTAATAATATCACCAGCTATAATGACCAATAAAATTTAAGGGTTTCAGCCAAGCTGAAACCCTTAAATATATATCTGGTGCACCCAACAGGGATCGAACCTGTGACCTCCGGCTTCGGAAACCGACACTCTTCCAACTGAGCTATAGGTGCAATTAATATAGAGAAAGATAGATTTTAGCCCAAATCGATCAAATTGGCAAAAGCTATCCGTAATCCAAAAACACCAAAGTTGAGCACAGCTATTACCAAATAAAAATCAACCTACTGAAATTAAACATATTTATCCATACTAGCAATAATCATACAAAAATAGCGATTGATAGCGACAAAATTGGCATACGTAAAATTTTTGTGCTATGTTAACTGATTTAGTTAATCAGATATTATTTAATAACAAAAAAATATATTTATAGACAGTCTCCGATATATCAAGCAGGCAACCAAATTATGCATTCTGACAAATGTTCATTTATTCACTCCCTGCCCACCAATACAGCTTTAGATGTGATTGGCGATGTACATGGCGAGTGGGAAGCTTTACAGCAATTGTTACATTTTCTCGGCTATGATGAGTCTGGTCAGCATAAACAAGGTCGTAAACTGGTATTTATCGGTGATTTATGTGATCGTGGTCCTGATAGTCCGGCTGTACTGGACTGGGTAATTAAAGCAGTGGCCGCGGAAAACGCATTTGCCGTTATTGGCAATCACGAATTGAACTTATTAATTGAAGACCCTAAAGATGGTTCAGGCTGGTATTTTGATAACAGACCACAGGATGAAGCGCGCTTCGCACCTTGGCAACATTACTGCAACGCAAAACGTAAGCAATTACAAGAGACCCTGTCACAATGGCCACTAATCCTGCAACGAAATGATTTGCGTATTGTCCATGCAGCATGGCTGCCAGACAGTATCGATAAACTTCTTCATTGTGGCGAAACTTCATTGGTTAAACAGTATCACTACTGGGAAAATCGCTTTTTTGAGGACTTCCGTCAGACTGAGTGGTATGAGCACTATATGCAGGAAAGACAGCAATTGGATGCTGAGCTGGAAAATGAGCATTACCCCATGACATTTCAGCCGGGTATAGCTCATTACGATTTACTGCGCAGCTGCCATAATCCGTTACGCGCACTAACCAGCGGCATACAGGCCATAACACAGAAACCATTCTATATTAACGGTCGCTGGCGCTTTACGGTAAGAAAACCATGGTGGCAACAATATAACGATCCGATTGCAGTAATCATCGGACACTACTGGCGCAGCTGGTACAGCACAGGTGTAGCAGAACACCGCAAAGAACTGTTTCAAGAACCGCCCACACACTGGCTGGGCAAACGCCAACAGGTATTCTGCATCGATTTTTCCATTGGCGCGCGCTGGCGTGAACGCAAAAAAGCAATTTCATCGGCAGATAGCCAGATGCATCTGGCTGCACTGCGCTGGCCGGAAAATTTGATTATGCTAAATAATGGCAAATATCACTTGAGTAAACGTTCTCACTGAATAATCATGCCAGTAAACAATACAATTTGCTATAATGGATTCTTTACAACAAAACAGCATATGTGAAAAGGATAAAAATTTCCAGCAAATACTGTTTATCCTTATAATATACAATCCGCTTTAAGTATGTCATAGAATACCATGCAGGCTGTTCCTAAAGCTTAATTAGACCGCACTGAAACGAAAATTTTTGAGCGGACACAGCTAAACTTTCAGACATATCAAGCTTACCTTTACCCAATATCAGAATGACCGACACCAACTCCTCTTCCAACCAAGTTAAACGCCATCTGAAAACTCGCCATCTGTCAATGATTGCTATTGGCGGCAGTATTGGTACAGGATTATTTATGGCCAGTGGTAGTGCCATCCACGATGCCGGGCCAGGGGGTGCCTTACTGGCCTATATGGCTATCGGAATTATGGTATATTTCCTAATGACTTCACTCGGCGAAATGGCCACCTATCTACCTACTTCCGGTTCATTCTCTACATATGCCGCTCGTTTTGTCGATCCGTCACTGGGTTTTGCACTGGGATGGAACTACTGGTTTAACTGGGTAATTACTGTCGCTGCCGATATTTCCATAGCTTCACTGGTGATTACCTATTGGGAGCCATTACGCTTTATGCCCACATGGTGCTGGAGCTTATTATTTTTTACATTGGTGTTTCTACTCAATATTTTATCCGTCCGTGCCTATGGTGAATCGGAATATTGGTTTGCTTTGATAAAGGTCATCACAGTTATCGTTTTTCTGGGTGTAGGCGTACTGACTATTTTTGGTATTCTGGGCGGCCAGTATGTGGGTTTAAACAATTTCACCATCGGCGATGCTCCCATACTCGGTCATGGCTGGTCTGGTGGATTCTTGACTGTACTCGGAGTATTTCTAATTGCCGGCTTCTCCTTTCAAGGCACAGAGCTTATTGGCATTACTGCTGGCGAATCAGAAAATCCACAGGAAAGCATTCCCAAAGCAATCAAACAAGTATTCTGGCGTATTCTGATTTTCTATATTCTGGCCATGCTGGTGATCGGGCTGCTGATTCCTTATAATAGCGATTCACTGCTCGGAGCAGACGTAGATCAAATCGCCAAATCCCCCTTTACACTGGTATTTGAACGTGCTGGTCTAGCCTTTGCCGCTGCCGTAATGAACACTGTTATTCTCACATCTATTTTGTCTGCCGGTAATTCAGGCCTGTATGCCTCCACACGCATGCTATATGCCATGGGTAAAGACGGAATGGCACACCGCACTTTCTCCGAAGTAAACCGCCGTGGCATACCTATGCCAGCGTTGCTGGCAACCGCAATCGTAGTACTGGCTATTTTCCTGCTGGAAAGCGTGAATGAAGGAGCTTACGAATATATCGTAGCTGCTTCTGGTCTTACCGGCTTTATTGCCTGGCTGGGAATTGCCATTAGCCACTACCGGTTTCGCCGTGCTTTTGTGCGACAGGGTAATGATGTCAATTCACTGGTTTATCGCGCCAAATGGTTTCCGTTCGGGCCAATTCTGGCATTATTACTGTGTATTCTGGTGATTATTGGGCAAGACAGCCAATTATTGTTACATGGTGATTTTAAATGGCAGCGCTTTGCCATAACCTACATGGGGCTACCGGTATTTGCTACATTTTACCTATATCACAAACTGCGCTACCATACCCGTAAAGTGCCGTTGGAACAGGTCAATCTCAGCAAACACATTGATTAAAGCCAGTACATGCTTAATCACATTATTACAGGCAGCCATATCTGGCTGCCTGCTACATTTTCCGTTAACATAAAGCCTGTTTTCCTATCCATTTTTATTGCAGTCACAATTTTATGCTCACCTACACCCCCAGCAAACCCAGCCCACAAGCAGTGAACAAAAAACGTTCATGGCTACTGTTGTTACTGGTATTTGTATGGTTGTGGCCGGGCGTATTGCATCATGATCTGTGGACACCAGGTGAACCATATCTGTTTGCCACAACCAGCCAATGGCATACTGCCCATTGGGCAGTCCCCACTATATTTGGTGAAACAAACTGGGAAGCTTCTCCGCTCTACATATGGCTAGCAGCATTGAACCAGCACCTGTTCAGTCCAAAGCAAATGGATGCTTATGAAGCTACTCGCCTAACCAATGTCATCCTGATAGCATGTACGTTTGCCTGTATCGGAGGATCCGCCCGCCAGTTTCTCGGACGTGGTTATGGCCGTATTGCGGTACTGATTCTACTGGGCTGTACTGGCCTACTGATACCAGCACATTTTATCAATGACAGTATTATCCTTTGTCTTGGCGCGGCCATGTGCTGGTATGGCTTTTCACTGGCAGACCGGCGAATCATGATGGCCAGCATGATGCTAGGCGGTGGCTGGACAGTACTGTCACTAACCGGCAGCCTACTCTGGCCATTATTACTGATATTGCTAGCATTCAGCCTGCTGCTGTATCCCCAGTGGCGGCGTCGACGTTATTTTCTGGTACTATTAATTTCCCTGCTATGTGCATTACCCTTAATGCTAATATGGCCACTGGCACTACATCAAACCGCTGCCAATATTTTTAATCTATGGTGGCGATATCATGCACTGGCTCCTTTCGGCGGTTTCCGCCATTTTGAGATAGATTTCTCTCTCAACTATTATCTAAAAAACCTGATTTGGTTTGCCTTTCCAGCATGGCCGCTGGCTATCTGGACTGCGTCGCGTGGCAAGCTAAAAAAACAGTGCTTGAGTATCCTAGCTGTCAAATGGCTAAGTCTGTGTCTGTTGGCGTTTGCTTTTATGCCACAGCAACATCAGGATCTACTGGTGTTTGTTTTGCCACCATTAGTCGTATTAGGTGCTGCACAGCTTGATGCACTGCGGCGCGGTGCCGTAGCATTCCTTAACTGGTTCGGCATCATGGCCTTTGGCTTTCTGGCCATATTCCTTTGGCTGGGTTTTATCGCCATGAACTACGGTTGGCCGGCCAAATTAGCCCAACGCGCTGTATATTTCAGTCCGTACTATCGTTATGATGTAAACTACTTTCCGGTAATTGTAGCTTGTGTACTAACATTACTGTGGCTGTGGGCAATTACCCGTCAACACATTCGCGGCCGGCAGGCCGTCACCAACTGGGCAGCCGGCGTTTTATTGGTATGGTCTCTGCTACTTACTTTGTTTTTACCATGGCTGGATGCAGCCAAATCAGCCCGCCCAGTAGTACAGCAAATGCAAAATAGCCTGAGTGAAGACCAACTACAGGCCTTTAGCGATAAGCGCGCCTGCATCAGCATCAATCACGACAATTTCAGCACCCGCATTGTCTGGCTGCAATACAGCTGGATTCCGCTACAGATAGATAATCCGGACTGTAACTATCGCCTGATTACCCGTGATCCAAAAGCCATGCCACCACCACAATGGCACGAAATCTGGGCAGGTGCACGTCCGCGTGAAAAAAACAACATCATCGCCTTATGGGTAAAAACCACCGCAACAAAGGAATAGCAACCATGAATACCCAAGCACAGGAACAAGAACATCTTCCGGCCATATCCACCAATGTCGACGCCAGCGAAATCGACAAATTTAGCCAGCTGGCACACAAATGGTGGGATAAAAACAGCGAATTCAAACCATTGCACGACATCAACCCATTGCGGCTTGAATTTATCGACAATTATGCCCATCTGGCCGGCAAAAACATACTCGATGTAGGCTGCGGAGGTGGCATTCTGAGCGAAGCCATGGCCAAAGCCGGTGCCAGCAGCGTTACCGGTATCGACTTAGCCAAAAAATCCCTGAAAATTGCCCAGCTGCATGCTTTGCAGGAACAAATTGGCAATGTTAGCTACCGCATGGTGAGTGTAGAGGATTTAGCCGCAGAAAAACCGGCCAGCTTTGACGCCGTTACCTGCATGGAAATGCTAGAACATGTACCAGATCCCGGCAGCGTGGTGCGTGCCTGTGCTCAGCTAATACGACCCGGCGGCATAGCCTGTTTTTCCACTATCAACCGCAACACCAAATCCTACCTGCAAGCCATCATAGCTGCCGAATACATCCTGAAACTGATGCCACAAGGCACCCATGATCATCACAAATTTATCACGCCAGCCGAACTGGCGCGCCTGTGCCGACAGGCCGGTCTCGAATGGCTGGGTAGTAGCGGCTTCACCTACAACCCGCTAACCAGACGCTACCACCTCACCAACAGACTGGACGTCAACTACATGATAGCTTGCCGTCGTCCTCTAGACTGACGGCTCAAAAGCAACACAAAAAAGCCGGTATCAGCCCGATACCGGCAACATCATTATTTTTATTTATCGAAAGAAATAAACCTTATTGTCCTACCAGTGATTTCATCACCGGAATAGTTGACCAATCAATACTATCAAGCGAATTTTTCACTACCAATCCCAGCTCCGTATCGCCCTCAATTTTCAGCTTGCGATTAAAAAACAACGTATCCGGGTCTTCCTGCCGCAGTAACATCTTCATAAAATCAGCTGTGTTTGCGCTCAGGCATAAATCCACCATGGCCGCAGCATCAGCCATCACAAAGTGCTTCTCGGTAGCACTGAAACACAAATTCAACCCTAAATCCGTCACCACAATCCGAAAGCAGCGTCCGGCCAGCAAAGACATATCCGCCAGCAAAATCTGCTTTCTCAGCAACTGATTCAACGTATTGACCAGCAGCCATGCTGGTGGCTTTGCCGGCAACAGCCCAACCACTTTTTTCAAAAAAACCGGCATTACCTTATCAGGCACCTGCATGCATCACCTCTTCACATTGATTTATTCCAGCTTGTCCATACCAGTAACCATTCACCAGCGCGCCACCGGCACAGACACTCAGTTCAGACAAAGCAGCTTCTGCGTCCATTGCATCAGCCAGTACCTGCTGATGCAGCCGGATAACTTCCGCCATACATTGTTCCTGTGGAGAAATCCTGAAATACCCCACCCCCATAGCCAATAATTGCCGATAACGTGCCAGCAAAGAATGACAGCCGGCAGACATCGTTTGAATACCATTAATCGTCAGAAAAGCCTGTTTTTCACGAGTATAGAGTGGCAAACCATCTGCATGTTCCAGACACTTGAATTCACAACTATCCTTTTTCAGATTGTAGTGCCGAGCCGTAAAGCAGCGCGAAGAGTAGGCCAATGGCAGCTTGCCCCAGCCAAATACCTCGCAAGCCATATCCGGTACTGTCGCAATCATCTGTGCTAGCCTGTCTGCTGCCAGCTCAATCGAGGCTACCCAGCGGCAAGCCCCCAGCGACTGCATTAATGCCAGCGTCTGCTCGTTATAAATATTCAGTGCCTGCCCAGCTACAAAAGGAATACCTTTCGCATGCAGCAGTCGTACCGCAGCAAGGTCATTAGCCTCTACTCGGAAATCTTCCTGTTCTACCAGTTTGCGCAAACGCCGCAAATCAGATTCACTTTCCAGCAACACCTGTGAAGACAGCACCACCTCACAACCATTCGCGGCCACATCCTGCGCCAAATCAAGCCAGTCGGCCACTTTTAGCTCTTGCCGGCGTGAGCACACCGTTTCGCCCATATAAATCGTCGCAAAAGACTCCTCAGCCATTTGATGATAAAAATCCACAATCTGCTGCTTCTGCCAGAAAAACAGAATCGGCCCTAGAGACAACGCCAGCTTATCCTGTTGTATCACTTAAATTCCTTCATCATTTCCACGGCCGATTATACGCGCCAAGTGTTACCTGCTGCCCTTCCGAAACCTTCGCCAGCGCCTGCTGCCACAACGGATTCACCTCAAACTCTTCAGGACATCGTACCGCCAGATCCAGAGCCTGCCGCAATACTTTCGTTACCTGTGCAGTATATGCCGGACTACGCTGCCGGCCTTCCACCTTAATTGCCGCCACACCCATCGCCAGCAGCTGCGGTAAAACCTCCAAAACATTCAGACTAGTTGGTTCCTCCAGCGCATAATACGTTTCCTTATTCACCTGAAAACGCCCCTTGCACAAAGTTGGATAGCCCGCTGGTTCATCCGCACCGTAGCGGTCAATCAGAATATTATTCAGACGTGCATCCATTCCAGTTGGATATTGTTCCCAACGCACATATTTGGCCGGAGAACACACACCAAATGTATTCGGCGATTCTCCCGTCACATAACTTGAAAGCAAACAACGCCCTTCTACCATCACACACAGGCTGCCAAAACCAAATACCTCAATTTCCACCGAAGTATGCTTAATAACCTGCTCCACCTGCGGCAAAGTCAGCACCCGTGGCAAAACTACCCGCCGAATACCAAACAACTCTTGTGCCAGATTAATCGCCTCATAATTTGTAGCAGAACCCTGCACAGACATATGCAACGGCAACTGCGGATGCGTCTTGCGTGCATAGGCCAGCAAACCCAGATCCGCCAGAATCACCGCATTCACCCCAAGCTCAGCCGCCGTATCCACCGCCTGCTGCCATTTCTTCACCTCACCAGCCTGCGCATAAGTATTAATCGCCATCAACACCTTACGCCCTCGCTGCTGCGCGTACATAATTCCCTCCGCTGCCGACTTACGGTCAAAATTCAAACCGGCAAAGTTACGCGCATTAGTCGCATCTTTCAGCCCCAGATAAACCGTATCCGCCCCATGCTCTACCGCCATCTTCAACGCCGGCAAATTACCTGCCGGACACACCAGCTCGGGAATCTTTCTATTCATTCGTTCCCACCAACCTCATACACAAAAAACACCAATCAACAGCCAGCAAATAACAACAAATATCCCGCTAGCATCATACAGGCATCACAACCCTGCACAAGCGCGAGATTAAAACATTTAACAAAACAGAATTTATTGACAAAAAACAAGCCAAAATCGAATAAAACCAGTTTTAATATTAATTTTAAAAACCCAACATAACCAAATACAAAATTAAACAAAATTCATAATTTTGCCAAATTATCCAACAACATCAGCTCAGCAACTGAACTTTCACATCACTGGCAATTAATACAAAAGCCCGAGCAATATTGACAAAATAACGGTTTCTGATATTAATTTTAGTTTTTTAATGTATATCAAATATCAATTCTGATTGAACACAATAATTAATCAAATTAATTAAAAATTAAATTTTGATTTAATTTCTCAAAATAATTTCATTACAGCAAAAATAATCTAACAATATGGCAGCGAAATGCGCACTCTATTAGCATAGGCTAATCAATCCTACTTCTCAACTCAAATCAATTTAGTATATCTTGCGAGAAGAAAAAACATTTTACTGACAATCAATCATTCAAATATTGAATTTAAAATCTGATTCTTCAATTAAATGTTAGCTAAATTTGAGATACTAATACCAGCAATAACATTTTGAGTTATCTAATTAATTTCCTTGCTTTAAAATTATAAATACAAGTATAGATAAACCTAAATACAAGCTAAATTACAAAAATAGACAACATATTTATATGAAAACATAAGCCCTTTTATCTACAGTCTATAAGATAAAACATAATAATGAACAGCAAATATCTATATTCTTGTTTTCAAAGATAAAATACAGAATAACCATAAATAAAATGTTTACACATAAAATCATCAAGTTATAATTAGTTATTACATAACCCTTCAACTTCTCATAATAAAAATACAAACAAATTAGAACCATATTTGAAAAGATTACTAAAATTATTTGCTATAACAAGTAACGCAAATGAACCATATAGACCAACATTATGTCATATGAATAGAATAATACTTCTTATTTAAACTAAGCTACTTTAGTATCTTTTGGAATGACAACACCTGTTCAAACAACAAAATTAAGGGGTAGCCGTTTGTTAAATTCTACCTCAGGCAAATAGCCTAACGATGAATGTAACCGTTTATGATTGTACCAATAAGCATAAGCCGCAAAGGCTTGTTCTAATTCTTCAGTCGTCATGAATTTTTCTCCTTTAACAAATTCAGTTTTAATGCTTTTAAATGTTGCTTCTGCCACTGCATTGTCATACGGACATCCCTTTTTACTTAGTGAACGCTGTATATTAAATGTATTAATACACCTGCTTACCAAGCAACTGTTTATCAAACTCCTTTCCTCTATCTGAATGAAACAGATGTAATGATGACAGCGGTTGCTTAATCTGACTTAGTGCAGACATCACTAAATCTGCTGTTTTATGTTGTCCAACACTATAACCGGCAATCTGTCGGTTCGATAAATTAAGTAGTACACACAAATAATTCCAGCAATGGTTAACACGAATATAGGTTAAATCTGCCGCTATAATCTGCTGTTTGGTACCTACATCAAATTGGCGCTGTAAATGATTAGCTGTGACTGAGCTATTGCTTGCTGTCTGATATCCTCGATAACGTTTAATCGTATACTTTGATACCAATGATAGCGACTTCATTACTCGGGCAATGTAACGACCAGAAACATTGATACCTGCTTGTTGTAAAGCAAAACGAATGCGTCTGGTTCCATAGGATTGATAGCTGCGTTTAAAAATAGTCAATATTTTATCGGCGTAATGGGCAACCAATTTCCGTTTAGTGGTTTTGCACTGATAATAGGCATAATGTCTGGATATCCCTAAGCAGCGACATAATGCCGCTACAGCATAACGATGTTGGTTTGCTTTCAGGATTTTGATTTTCGTGCCATTATCAGTGCAGCCTGCTTTAGGATATCGTTTTCCATCCGCAGTTGCTTAAGCTCTTTTCGTAAGGCAATCAGTTCATTTTCTTCTGGCGTGCGATTATCTTTGGTCTTAAAAGAACCGCTTTGACTAGATTGATTTATCCAGCAGTCTAAAGCGGAAAGTGTCAAATCGTATTGCTTGACCAATTCACTGCGTGATTTTCCTTGCTGATAAAGTTTAACCATTTGTGCTTTGAAATCGGCACTGAAAGAGCGTCGTACGCGTTTTTGTTGATTCATCATTTTTTCCTTTTTAGAGTTAAGTTTACCTTACCCCCTAAAAAAGTTGTATGAATTAGTGTAGCCTATCCAACTTCAATGCTGTATTATAAATATAGCAATAAAACGAGAGAGCTATTCGCTATTTCGTTATTGACTCGACAGACCTTAAAGTCTTTGGTAAATGTAAAGTAAAAAAGCAGAACATGGCGCAAACCACACTTAGCTATTGATGTGGATACTCACGAAGCTATTAGTACGGAAGCCAGCCTTGTCAATGTTGGCGATATTGAAGTGCAAAGTCTTGCTAGAGCAAATCATAATGAAAATAGGAAACAAGTTGGGTAATGCTGCATCTAAAATCGAAGTAAAACCATACTCTTCACTCTATGCCTCTGAAATATGTGATTTGTTTCATTCGTCTATTCATGCTATTGATACCGATATTTATAGCAAAGCACAGCAAGAAGCATGGTGCTCAACACCACCAGATTATCAGAAGTGGTCAGAACGTTTAGATAACACTCAGCCTTGGATGGCTATCTTTGGCTCAAGCCTTGCGGGGTTTGTTGAACTTAGAGATGATGGTTACATAGACTGTCTGTACGTGCATCCTGACTTTCAAAAGCGTGGCATAGCTAGAAAACTCTATGACCATGTGCTTGACTTGGCTCACCAGAAAAAGCTTTCACAATTAAGTGTAGATGCTTCAAAAGTGGCCATGCCAATTTTCAAAAAATGGGGTTTTAAAATAAAGCGGGCTAACAAAATATCCAGAGAAAATCAGGTACTGATAAATTACCATATGTATAAACCACTTTGATTTTTATTGAGACCTTTGTACGGTAAAGCTTCACTCAAACTAAATTTTTAACCGCGTTTTTTTGAAGCATTTGGGCTTATATTTAGACCTAAATACCTCTAGATAAATGACTATTTATCGCCACTTCCCTGTTTTAGGCACAACTTTCCTGCTGTACAGATAACCCTCGTTTGATATCAAAGTTCAATAAGCTGCCTGAAAGATGAGCTTGGATTAGTTCAGTCAATGGAGTTTCAAATTAAACCATATTTACGAAACCAAAGAATAAGTAGAAAGCTTTATGAAGATAGCAGAAAATGAAATACACATCTGGTTTACCTATGATGAGGAAATAAATCCCGATTTTGCTTTGACCAATTACGTCCAATTTTTGAATCATCAGGAATTGGAGTAGTGGCAAAAATTATACTTTGACAAGTATAAACACCAATATTTGGTAACCCGAATGTTAGTGCGTGATGTTCTGAGCAGATATCTACAAGGTATTCCTGCCAAAAATATAGAATTCATAACTAATGATTATAAGAAGCCCTATATTTTACCTGAACGGCTGGCAATTCTGCTGCGTTTCAATATTTCTCACAGTTAAAAAATGATCGTTTTAGCAGTATCTGTGGGAGTTGAAATAGAAATTGATGTTAAGTATCTAAATCGCAAAAATATTTTTTTCGAAATTGCTGAATGGTTTTTTGCCGAAAATGAGTATCAGCATTTTAAATCGTTACTGGGTGAGCACCAAAAACAACGTTTTTTTAGTCTTTGGAGCCTTAAGGAAGCCTACATAAAAGCCTGTGGTAAAGGCTTGTATATTCCGTTAGATGAATTTTGGTTTTCCTTTTTAGGGGATAAGTTACAAATGGACCGGAATTCACCGGAAATACGTTTACTTATTGGGCAAAGTCACATGGTATAACCATAGATTATATTCAAGCAGACAGCCCATATTAAAACGGGTATATTGAACGATTTAATCGCACCTATCGCACAGAGATACTGGATTTATATCTATTTAATAATCTGGAACAAGCAAGAAATGTAACCGAAGAATGGCTAACCATTTATAATACCGAAAGGCCTCATGAAGCACTAAATAATATGACGCCGATCGAGTATAAAACCCTAAGACAAGCAGTATTATTTTCTACTTGAATCTTGTACTAAGTTTGGGATATTTACAACAAATCTAATCTATAATTTATTTGTTAAATATCGTTCAAAATAGAAAGTGAACAGATGTAACAAATATAGAAAACAGACCAGCATAATTACTGCTAGTCTGTAGGCTGGTTACTGATAGTAATGTACGATATTGAGTAAATCCGAGCGTGACATATCGCCGGGGTTGTTGCCGGGCTGGCCTTCGGGAATAGGAATGCCCATTTTTTTGAAGTGTTCTACCCAATATTCTGGGAATTTACCGGTATCTTTGGATTTGAAAGTCATGGCGCGCAAGGGAAAAACTTCTTGTCCGTGATTGGCTTCTTTGAATATCTGGTAGATTAATTCGGAGCAATAATACTGGTCGTTGTTGATATCAAAGGCGTCATCGTATTTTTTACCCACTTTCTGGCGCGCATGAACCAAAGCAGAAGAAATCAATGGCTGGTAAGCTGCTTTTAATCTACCTACTACGGCACGGGGCTGGCACTGTTTTTTCGGATGCAGATATGCGTGCAGGGGAGTAATTTTTACTTTGGGGTGTGTTGCTTCGATTACATAATGCTGGCTAGGAGTTTTCTGCCAGACAATGCCCACATGGGTAAAATTATATCCCTCCAGACCGCTGGTAGCGGCCTTGATGGCACTACTCATACCGCCATCGCAGTCTTCCAGAAAGATAAGATCGCCATTTTGCACATGAAACGATTTTTGGGCATAGACATTCAGGCTAAGTAACAGGCTGAAAACAAATGCCAGCAATGACTGGATGTATTTCTGGTTCATATCTGAATCTTATGCTTTTGGTAAATAATGGTTAATTATACAGAATATGTCATTATTAACCAGTATTAATCCTGCTAAAGCAATCGATTGTCTTATGCATCAGTCAATATTTTTACCTCGCTTGCGCTGAATGATACGGTAACTGGCAGCAAATGCAGCAATGGCGGCGCCAATCAGTGCACCACCGATAAACATGGAAACCAGATCAACGGTTTTGCCCACATCCAGACTATCCAGAACCTGTTTGGCACTCATTTTTTGGCCGTTAGAGCTGCTCATGCCTGCTATCATATGACGGTTGTTACACTTAGGCAGTAAGGCAGCCTGATCAGCTGGCTGTGGATAGGTTTGTTTAACCGCAGCTTCGCAGTGCTGAATCTGTGCCGGAGTCACTAAGTTAAACCAGCCTCCGATATATAAGCCGCCTGCTAACAAACAAATTGCGACTATACTCACCATTAAGGCAGAACCTCTCTTTCTCTCTTCTATTTCCGGTACAAAGACTTTTGTATTTTGCTGCTGCTTGGCTTGATGGGTGATTGAGGAGTTTTTGTTATTCATGATTACCTATTTTTGTCAGCACGTCATTAAAAATATTTCTAATTTTTCAAACAATGATTGATACAGAAAGCATCGTATCTAAAATCATCTTTCTTTATACCATTTTAACAGTGATTCAACTGTAAAAAAATTCTGCTAAATATAATTAGTGTAGTTTATTCATTCGGCCACGAAACCAGTGGTCTACCCGCACAATTCGCTCAGTCACGTAGCAGTCACTGTCTGCGTATTCCTCAGTCTGAGCATATCCGTTCCTTAAA
>NZ_JAGGIJ010000016.1:0-6302 GCF_024103505.1 Snodgrassella sp. | reverse complement strand
TGATCGCATCAAACAATCTGGTTTATTTGATAATGTAACAGCAAGCCTGCGTGAAACATTGTAACTGCTGTGGCTGTAACATGAGCCTAGTGGGTTGCCGACACACTCTCCGGCAGTTACCGGGTTGAGACCGACTAATCTGCCAACAAAATCGGTATTGTTGTTGCCTAGGAATAAGGTGCTGTTGATGTTATCTTCATCGATATAACCATTTTTCTGGAGCATTTCATATTCGCCTCTTATGTGCGCTGCCGGACCGAGATATTTGTTTTTTACGATGGGGGTACCGATTTCGTCCTTTTTATTCTGCAGGTAGGCTGAGCTGACTTTATCGGTCATTGAGCCACGACTGTGGTTATTTCCTATGATTTCTGTGCCGGTTTGTTTGGCCAGCTGTTTCAGTATAGCATTGGTTTTTTCTGCATTGGTTAATGGAAATCTACCTCCGAGCAATTCGTTAATTTTGTCGTAGAGTGCATAAAAGCCAACTTCGCCTAAGCCGGGGATAACTTCTACGGTGGGGTTGTTAACTACTACATAGAGGTTGCCTTTGGCCGCTGCTTCGGGGTTTTGTTTGATGGCATTTCTGAATGCGGCTTCTTCGTTGTTGTAGATGCCCGGATTAGAAATCAATACTGATTTGCCATCCATGATTTCACCGTAAGCATAAATCTGGATTGCGGTTCCTTCAAATGAGGCATTTTTATTGTCTTCTTTAGTTAATTTACTTTGATCACCGGCGGCTATGGCATCGTTAACGTTATTGATGTCTTTACAAAAATACTGTGCTTCTGCGCCTGAGCAGGTGACTTTGTAAACTTTTCCGGCTGTTATGTGTCTGGCTGCGTTTTTGGCATAGTCGGCATGTAGGGTTGCGGTTTCTAATGCTGCGGTACCAATATCACCTGCCCATAATATGCCGAGGGCGGTATCCAGATAGGCTATATTCTGCTCCATTCTGCGCCCTTCTTTTTCTAATTCGATGCTTTTTTCGGTTCTGAGGCCGTTATATTCAAAACGTTATCTGTGATGCTTCATATAATCTCTATAATAGGGATTTTCCACAGGGTGATCAGTAAGATTACCATTCTCATCTATGTAACGTCCGCGTTCATCTACAAGATATTGAGCGGGAGGTTGTGCGTATTTCTCGTTAGCGGGATAAACTATTACTCTGCTACTAGTATGCCCATTGGCTTCGAGTTGTTTCTGGTAGGCGGAGGTATTGGTACCGCATCCACATAATGCGATAAAACTTGCTATCGCTAAAAATTTTATCTTGTTTTCCATCATTTTCTTTCCTTATACATGGTTAAAACCTTTGCTTGAATCTAAAATCCTTTTCTTTTCATACATTCTCTTTCAGCAGGACCATACACTTTACCTAACCAGTCCTGCATTTCTTTTGAACCAGGACTTTTATTTTGAGGTTCGGGAATAGATTCAAGTTCTTCAAAGCATTCTTTTTTGGCTTTTTTTTTAGCTGGAGGGGGTTCCCAACCATCATTATTCCAAAACCGGACTACAGATTCATAACAGCCAGATAGTCCAATACAAAAAATACCTATTAATAAAATATTAATTTTACGTTTCATTTTACCTCACTCCTTGCCTTGTTCTTGAGGGTTTAACTAAAACCGGTAAAGAGGGATTATCTTTGTTTAGATTATGATTTGTACCAGATGTTATGATGTAGTGGTTGGGTAAAAACACTAGTGGATTTCGACTACAAAACCAAAGCAGTAAAATCTTTGCTTGAATCTAATATCCTTTTCTTCTTAGACATTCATTTCTGGCCGGTATATATACATTACCTAACCAGTCTTGCATTTCTTTTGAACCAGGACTTTTATTTTGAGGTTCGGGAATAGATTCAAGTTCTTCAAAGCATTCTTTTTTGGCTTTTTTTTTAGCTGGAGGGGGTTCCCAACCATCATTATTCCAAAACCGGACTACAGATTCATAACAGCCAGATAGTCCAATACAAAAAATACCTATTAATAAAATATTAATTTTACGTTTCATTTTACCTCACTCCTTGCCTTGTTCTTGAGGGTTTAACTAAAACCGGTAAAGAGGGATTATCTTTGTTTAGATTATGATTTGTACCAGATGTTATGATGTAGTGGTTGGGTAAAAACACTAGTGGATTTCGACTACAAAACCAAAGCAGTAAAATCTTTGCTTGAATCTAATATCCTTTTCTTCTTAGACATTCATTTCTGGCCGGTATATATACATTACCTAACCAGTCTTGCATTTCTTTTGAACCAGGACTTTTATTTTGAGGTTCGGGAATAGATTCAAGTTCTTCAAAGCATTCTTTTTTGGCTTTTTTTTTAGCTGGAGGGGGTTCCCAACCATCATTATTCCAAAACCGGACTACAGATTCATAACAGCCAGATAGTCCAATACAAAAAATACCTATTAATAAAATATTAATTTTACGTTTCATTTTACCTCACTCCTTGCCTTGTTCTTGAGGGTTTAACTAAAACCGGTAAAGAGGGATTATCTTTGTTTAGATTATGATTTGGTCCTTCAGTCCATTTTTCATTAAAATCATCACGATAAGGATTTTCAACTTTTCTATCACCAGTCAAATTGCCGTTCGCATCTATATTTCTGCCTTTTTCGTCTATCAAAATATCTTTCGGCTTTTCCCTAAAATAGCTGCTATGTGAGTACATAAATGGTTTATTTTCCACTCCTCCTGTTGGTGCATTGCCTCCTATGGTATATGGACTCCGGAAAAATGCAGCAGGGCTTCGGCCAACAAAATCGGTATAGTGTACTGCGGAATAGGCTCTGCTTCCTTCATAACCATTTGTAACCAGTTGGTTCGCATACCAAGGTACATGGGTCGCGGTGCCATAAAATATCGGTATCTGGGTGGTTCTAATCGGTTTACGTGTCCACTTATCTAAGGTAGTCATATTACTCTGTCTATCAACCAGATTGATATACCCATCTGCATCGATCACCACTGCCTGAGCTAGGGTTGGATTGTTATATTGATCATTTGGATCTTTTTTGGGTTCTATTACAGTGCCTCTAAAATTATATCAAATTCTGGATTTGAAATCGGCTTGCCGGTGTTTTTATCAATACAGTCGTTACCATCTAGATCCTTCAAATACGCGTCAAGATAGTAGTGACCATTGTAGCTGCTGTGGCTGTAACATGAACCGATACATTTTCCGCGCGCTCTTCGCTCAACTCGCCGTTTTTCCGCTTGCATTGATTTATAAGTTTCAAATGTTGGGGTACCTCGTCTTTCCATACAATTTGTATACATAGGAGTATTAGATACACCATTTTTATAACCTTTTCTTGCAACCCTATTTTCCGGCCTTGAGGCCAGATCAGAGCAGTATGTTTGATTTGTTTTCCTCAGTTCCTTCATTTCTGGGGATTCAGCTTCGTAGTAAGCATTTCTTTCTTTATGTACTCTTCTAATAGAGGCTGTTTCCGCATAATAGCCATTATACCAGTCGGATATACTGCATCCGGTTAATAGTACACTTAAGCCTGTTAGAAGCAGTAATTTTGGTTTAGCGCGGTGGATCTGCATGGTATCTTTTTCCTTCAAAATTAAAATAACGTTTGCCATTAACTTCATGTATTGGTATTTGCGTTACTTTAATTGGTTTATTTGTTATTTTATCCAATGTCACCATATTTCCATGCCTATCAACCAATCTGATGTAGCCGTCTTTTCCTATCACGACTGCTTTAGGATCAGAATAATTATAAGGTTGTTTTTCTTGATAGTTGTTATACCAGTCGGATATGCTGCACCCGCTTAATAGTAGCATAAGGCCGGTTATGATTAATAAGCGGGTGCTAGTCATGGTATCTTCTTTAATCAGGTTGTGACTGGAATTTAGAGTACTATTTCTCCGCGTGCTCTTCTTTCTTCTCGCCGTTTTTCCGCTTGCCTTGATTTATAAGTACCAAAAGTAGGGGTACCTCGTCTTTCCATACAACCTGTATACATTGGTTCATTAAAAACTCGGTTTTCATAACCTATCTCCACAACCCGATTTTCCGGCCTTGAGGCTAATTCCGTACAATAAGCATCATTTTTTTTCCTCAGTTCCTTCATTTCTGGTGATTCAGCATCGTAGTAAGCTGCACTATCTTTCTGCCCTTTTATAATAGAGGCTCTTTCCACATAATAACCATTGTACCAATCGGATATGCTACAGCCGGTTAATAGCAGAATGAAGCCTGTTAGAAGCAGTAGTTTTGGTTTAGCGCGGTGGATCTGCATGGTATCTCTTTCCTTCAAAATTAAAATAACGTTTGCCATTAACTTCATGTATTGGTATTTGCGTTACTTTAATTGGTTTATTTGTTATTTTATCCAATGTCACCATATTTCCATGCCTATCAACCAATCTGATGTAGCCGTCTTTTCCTATCACGACTGCTTTAGGATCAGAATAATTATAAGGTTGTTTTTCTTGATAGTTGTTATACCAGTCGGATATGCTGCACCCGCTTAATAGTAGCATAAGGCCGGTTATGATTAATAAGCGGGTGCTAGTCATGGTATCTTCTTTAATCAGGTTGTGACTGGAATTTAGAGTACTATTTCTCCGCGTGCTCTTCTTTCTTCTCGCCGTTTTTCCGCTTGCCTTGATTTATAAGTACCAAAAGTAGGGGTACCTCGTCTTTCCATACAACCTGTATACATTGGTTCATTAAAAACTCGGTTTTCATAACCTATCTCCACAACCCGATTTTCCGGCCTTGAGGCCAGATCAGAGCAATATGCTTGATTTTTTTTCCTCAGTTCCTTCATTTCTGGGGATTCTGCATTATAGTAAGCTGCACGATCTTTCTGCCCTTTTATAATAGCTGCTCTTTCCACATAATAGCCATTATACCAATCGGATATACTGCAACCGGTTAATAGTATACCTAAGCTTGTTAGAAGCAGTAATTTTAGTTTAGCGCGGTGGATCTGCATGATATCTCTTTCTTTATAAAATAAAAAAGATGCTACTATCACACGTGCTTTACTGAAACTCTGGTACTATTTCTCCGCGCGCTCTTCGCTCAGCTCGCTGTTTTTCATCTTGCCTTGATTCATAAGTACCAAAAGTGGGGGTTCCGCCTTTTTCCATGCATACAGAATACATTGGTTCATTAAAAACTCCATTTTCATAGCCTTTCTTCGCAATCCGATTTTCCGGCCTTGAGGCCAGATCAGAGCAATATGCTTGATTTTTTTTCCTCAGTTCCTTCATTTCAGGGGATTCAGCATTGTAGTAAGCGTCACTTCTTTTAGTGTATCTTTTCATTGATGACCTATCTACATAATAGCCATTATACCAATCGGATATACTGCATCCGGTTAATAGTATACTTAAGCCGGTTAGAAGCAGTAATTTTGGTTTAGCGTGGTGGATCTGCATGATATCTCTTTCCTTCAAAATTAAAATAACGTTTGCCATTAACTTCATGTATTGGTATCTGGGTGGTTCTAATCGGTTTACGTGTCCACTTATCTAAGGTAGTCATATTACCCTGTCTATCAACTAGATTGATATACCCATCTGCATCTATCACCACTGCCTGAGCTAGGGTTGGATTGATATTTCGTCCGTTTTCATCCTTTTTGGGTTTGACTACGGTGTCGTTAATTTTCCCAAATTCTGGATTTGGAATCGGCTTGCCGGTGTTTTTATCAATATATTCGATACCATCTAGATTCTGCAAATACTCGTTAAGATAGTAGTCACCATTGTAACTACTGTGGCTGTAACATGAGCCTAAGGGGTTGCCGATACACTCTCCGGCGGTTACCGGGTTGAAACCGACTATTCCGCCAACAAAGTCGGTATTGTGGTTGCCTAGGAATAAGGTGCTGTTGATGTTATCTTCATCGATATAACCATTTTTCTGGAGCATTTCATATTCGCCTCTTATGTGCGCTGCCGGACCGAGATATTTGGTTCTGGAGATGGGGATACCGGTTTCGTCCTTTTTATTCTGCAGGTAAGCGGTGCTGACTTTATCGGTCATTGAACCGCGGCTGTGGTTATTTCCTATGATTTCTGTGCCGGTTTGTTTGGCCAACTGTTTCAGTATAGCATTGGTTTTTTCTGCATTGGTTAATGGCAATCTGCCTCCGAGCAATTCGTTAATTTTGTCGTAGAGTGCATAAAAGCCAACTTCGCCCAGACCGGGGATAACTTCTACGGTGGGGTTGTTAACTACTACATAGAGGTTGCCATTGGCCGCTGCTTCGGGGTTTTGTTTGATGGCATTTCTGAATGCGGCTTCTTCGT
>NZ_JAGGIJ010000001.1:629399-649902 GCF_024103505.1 Snodgrassella sp. | reverse complement strand
ATTTAACAAACGGCTACCCCTTAATTTTGTTGTTTGAATAGGTGTTGCCATTCCAATTAGTGTAGCCTATCTAACCTTTAGATAAGCAGTGTTATTTTCTACTTCAATTTTGTATTAAGTTTTAGGTGTTTATGATTTTATGTTTAAGAAAATCTTTTAAACACGAATTTATAATAACTAGCATTATGAAAAAGCATATGAGAAAATTAATGTAAATAATTAATAAAAAACAGGTGGCTACCATAGTCTGTTTCAGATATAACAGATACAGTATCAACACAATATCTGGCAAAACGCTACGATTGTAAAAAAACAATCCATGCAAATCATGACTAGATAAAACATCTGTTGTGCAGACAAAGGAAGCTATTATGAATCCCATTTACATCAATATTATCTTCAAAATGTTGGTAGCGTTTTGTATATTGCTGGTGTACATCAATTTATCCGGTAAAGGATCTCTGGCACCGATTTCTGCCATCGATCAAGTAGGTAATGTGGTTCTGGGGGCGATTATCGGCGGCCCTTTATATAATCCTTCCATCAGCATAACATTACTGATGAGTGCATCCATTTTCTGGGCAGGGCTGCTATTACTTGTGCGTTATGCTACATTCAAGCGCAATATTGCTAAAGATTTTGTCGATGGCACCTCAATACGCTTGATGAAAAATGGCATCGTACAATCACAGAATTTTCGCAAAGCCAAATTGTCGATCCGCGATTTCATTATGTTATTGCATCAGCGCGGCTATCCTAGTCTGGAAGTACTCAGTGATGTCTGGTTTGAATACAATGGTCAGATGACAGTGGTCAAAAAAGGCGATCCGGCTATGGCTGTAGTGGTGATTGAAAACGGGGTGATTAATTATCCCAGTCTGGAAGCAGTGGGGCATGATGAAGAATGGCTGGAAAAAGAACTGAACCGTTTGGGACAAAAACTGGATGAGGTTTTTCTGGCCGAAGTGCATGAACAGAAACTCTGGGTTTATCCGGATGTGAAAAATGCCAGCTGAAATCACCATAGCACTTCTGCTTTGAAGTCAGATGGCTGCATCATTTCATACGTGTAGATGCAGCCGTAGCTAGTGAAATTAATACAGAATGCATTATAAATTAACCAGATATCTGTTTAATTCATAACATACAGTGGTCATGCTTAGTTATTGCTGTTTCTAAGGCTAAAATATTTGTTTGCATTGATGTTCTTATCGCTAATGCCATAGGATTTAGTAAGTTATTTAAAACACTGATAACCAGATAGACAAGTTTTTTCTGGTTTGAGTATGTGTTTCTTTGACAGATAAGTGTCAATATTTTTCTCTTTTGTCTTTAGTTGCTGAGATACTTTGTTGATGGATAAGGCTTCAGTATGCAGTTGCAGTAAGCTTTCTGATGTGCTGAATGATTGCTTATTTGTTAATAAATTACCTAATTAATCATTAGGCAGGCCGATTTAGCAGTTAAATCTAAGTTGACATTAGGTTTGTCTGGAAATCTATATCCTGTTTATCTGCAAAATAGAAGTATTGTTCTGGGGATGTATGCGATATCTGGTCAGACTGATTTTGCGGATGTAAATATATCTGGATTGCTGATGATGCTATGTAGCTGTAATAACAAGCTAATCTGTGAATTTAGCTAAGCGTTTGTAAGAAATGGGAAAAAAATTATTCCAGTTACTCTTGAATTGTGAGCAGCTAACCTTACCTTATTTAGCGACTTGAATTTTACGCCCCGCAATTGATGCGGGTTTGTATTAACCAACTTTGCAGTGCTGCAAGCACTAAAGATGTGGAGAAGATTATATGACTATTCGTCCTTTGAATGACCGCGTTGTCGTAAAACGTTTGGAAGCTGAAGAAAAAACTGCTTCTGGTATTGTGCTGCCGGGTTCCGCTGCTGAAAAACCAGATATGGGGGAAGTACTGGCGGTAGGTAATGGCAAGTTACTAAAAAATGGTGACCGTCAGAAATTGGATGTTAAAGTTGGCGATAAAGTGATTTTTGGCAAATACAGTGGCCAGACCGTTAAGGTAGATGGCGAGGAATTGCTGGTAATGCGCGAAGAAGATATTTTCGGTATTGTTGAATAAATTATTTATTCAGATATTAAAATTTTATTGCGTAATTGATTATTTAAGATTAGGAGTTACAAATGGCAGCAAAAGACGTGAAATTCTCTGATGAAGCTCGTCAGAAAATGGTTGCTGGTGTCAATGTATTGGCTGAAGCAGTAAAAGTAACTTTAGGCCCTAAAGGCCGCAATGTGCTGTTAGACCGTGCCTTTGGTGGCCCACACATCACTAAGGATGGTGTGTCTGTTGCTAAAGAAGTGGAATTAAAAGACAAATTCGAAAATATGGGTGCTCAGCTGGTTAAAGAAGTAGCTTCTAAAACCAATGATGTGGCTGGTGATGGTACAACTACCGCTACTGTGCTGGCTCAGGCGATTGTGACTGAAGGTATGAAATATGTTACCGCCGGCATGAATCCGATGGATTTGAAACGCGGTATTGATAAAGCTGTTGAAGCTGTTATTGCTGAGCTGAAAGCCATTTCCAAACCAGTACCGGAAAAATCTAAAGAGATTTCTCAGGTTGCTTCTATTTCTGCGAATGCAGACGAATCTATCGGTGAAATCATTGCCAAAGCCATGAATGAAGTGGGCAAAGAAGGCGTAATTACCGTTGAAGATGGCAAATCACTGGAAAACGAAGTAGAAGTGGTTAAAGGTATGCAGTTTGACCGTGGCTACCTGTCTCCTTACTTCGTAACCGACGTGGAAAAACAGATTGCAGGTCTGGATAGCCCATACATTCTGTTATTCGATAAAAAAATCTCTAACATCCGTGATCTGCTGCCAGTTCTGGAACAGGTAGCTAAAACCAGCCGTCCGTTGCTGATTATTGCTGAAGATGTTGAAGGCGAAGCGCTGGCTACACTGGTAGTAAACAATATCCGTGGTATTCTGAAAACTGTTGCTGTTAAAGCTCCGGGCTTCGGCGATCGTCGTAAAGCCATGTTGCAGGATATTGCTATTCTGACTGGCGGTACTGTTATTGCTGAAGAAGTAGGCTTGTCTCTGGAAAAAGCCACTCTGGAAGATTTAGGTCAGGCTAAACGCGTAGAAGTAGGTAAAGAAAATACCACTGTGATTGATGGCTTGGGTGACAAAGCTGCTGTTGAAGCTCGTGTTGCTGAAATCCGTAAACAAATCGAAGTGGCTACCAGCGACTACGATAAAGAAAAATTGCAGGAACGCGTGGCTAAACTGGCTGGCGGTGTGGCAGTAATTAAAGTTGGTGCTGCTACTGAAGTTGAAATGAAAGAGAAAAAAGACCGCGTAGATGATGCTCTGCATGCTACCCGTGCTGCCGTAGAAGAAGGTGTGGTAGCTGGTGGCGGTGTTGCGCTGTTGCGTGCCCGTGCTGCAATCAAAGACCTGAAAGGCGCTAATGCTGATCAGGAAGCCGGTGTGAAAATCGTTCTGAAAGCAGTTGAAGCACCGTTGCGTCAGATCGTTGCCAATGCTGGCGATGAACCAAGCGTTGTAGTGAACAATGTGTTGAATGGTTCTGGTAACTATGGTTACAACGCTGGTACTGGTGAATACGGCGATATGCTGGAAATGGGTGTGCTGGATCCTGCTAAAGTTACCCGCACTGCCTTGCAGCATGCTGCTTCTATTGCTGGCCTGATGCTGACTACTGATTGCATGATTACCGAATTACCGGAAGATAAACCTGCTGCGCCTGATATGGGTGGCATGGGCGGTATGGGTGGTATGGGCGGCATGATGTAATGTTGCTTTAAGCACTCAGCTTAGTTAGGCAAAAGCCGGATATCAAAGATATCCGGCTTTTGTGTTGGTTAACAAAAGTGTTGATTTAAAATATTGAAATAGCCAGTATGGGGTGGTAAGTCTTCGAAATCGCTTCAGTATTTTGCTATTAGGCTGTACGGGCTGTTTATTTTAAAAAAATTTAATGCTGATATTGGTATATATCCGATATCAGCATTAGTTATTCTGTAGCTTTATTCCTGTAAACAGGCTATTTCTTGTTGGGAATATTGTAGATATTGATGGATGCTTTCAACATTGATTTGCGTTAGATTCTACTTGGTGCAGAATTGTTGCAATTTATGGCTTCTTTTTTATGGCTTTTTAGTTCACACAAGGCTGCACAGGTTTGAATCTGACCAGTTTGACGATTTCAAAATGGATGATTCTGTGCATCAGTACCAGCCAGATAGGCAGTTGGGGTGTTGCTAATAATCTGCATGTTCCTGACTAATGGTATCGCTGGATTGGTATGCTGGGGAGAGTTGTTTTGATGGTGGTTATGCTGTCCTGCGTGGAAACACTAATGAGGATGGTGTATGCAGATTAAATTGAATTAATCAAAAATAGTTAGAAAATAATTATGTTGATTGATAAAATATAAATAATATTGAAATTTAGTTTGCTGTTTCTATATTCATTATTGTTTTATCGTGTTTGGAGATATGCTAGAGCCTAATAAGTTTTAGGTTTTAAGTATTTTGTTATTTAAGCTTAATTTTGAGAAATTGTATGAATGATAAATGGGAAATTTATAAAGTTCATGCTAATGAATGGTGCTGGCGTCGCACTGCCTCTAATGGCCGTATCGTGGGGGCATCTACTCAAGGTTATGTAAATCGTAATGATTGTTTAGAAAATGCACGCCGCAATGGTTACACCGGTGACTAAGGTCGATTGTTAATTGTATTGGTTTGAATGTATGCTTTTAATGAGATAACTGGGGAGTAATATGCTGCTATTTGGTATATTGCTTAACCATTTAACTTGATGATATGACGATCGGATATTGTAAGATATCCGGTTTGTGTTTGTTTAGAATAATATAAAGAATACATGTTGTAAGATTATGGTGGAAGTTAATAATTTCAGCGATCAGTGGAAAGGTACATATGGTAAACAATTGAGTTATTAAGGTTAGTTTATATCTATCTTTAATATGGATAATAAAGCAGCTTGGTGTGATGACAATTGGCTATGATTATTTAATCAGTTCAACACCGCGATTGGCCAGTTCATCCGCTTTTTCATTACCCGGATTGCCGGCATGGCCTTTTATCCAGTGCCAGTGTACCTGATGCTTGTTCACTTCAGCATCCAGTGCCTGCCACAGTTCGACGTTTTTAACCGGCTGCTTCGATGCGGTTTTCCAGCCGCGTGCTTTCCAGTTGTGAATCCATTCCTGCATGCCGTT
Source organism: Snodgrassella sp. (assembly GCF_024103505.1). Lineage (NCBI taxonomy): Bacteria > Pseudomonadati > Pseudomonadota > Betaproteobacteria > Neisseriales > Neisseriaceae > Snodgrassella > Snodgrassella sp. The sequence continues at coordinate 644,644 of NZ_JAGGIJ010000001.1, read as the reverse complement.
TTTAACGTATTGGGAGTCAGTATAGATGTTGACGATACAGGGGCGTTTCAGGGCGGCCAGTCCCTGAATTACTGCGGTTAGTTCCATGCGATTATTGGTGGTGTTGGCTTCGCCACCAAAGAGTTCTTTACTGTGTCGGCCGGATTGCAGGAAAGCTCCCCAGCCACCCACGCCGGGATTCCCTTTGCAGGCGCCATCGGTATACAAGGTAACTTCACTCATGTTCATAAGCAATTTTGAAAAGGGTTAACTATATCATGCCTGAGGCGGTAGTACTTTGCCGGGGTTGAGAATGCCTTGTGGGTCGAGGTATTGTTTTTGTGCCCACATCCATTTGATTTCTGCGTCGCTGCGTACTCGTGGCAGCCACTGATTTTTTAGTTGACCGATGCCATGTTCGGCAGCAATGCTGCCATGATGGCTTAATACTTGCTCATATATTAGTTGGTTAATGCTGTCTTCGTAATGATAGACGTCATTGCTCCGAATGTCGGCGATAAAAACATTATAATGCAGACTGCCGTCGCCAAGATGGCCAAACAGGATAGTTTTAGTTTTTGGAAAGGTGCTGGCCAGTTGTTGCTGGCAGTTTTCGACAAATTCAGCAACATGTTCAATTGGTACTACAATGTCATGTTTGATGCTGGCGCCCAGATTACGCTGTGCTGCAGATATATTTTCGCGTAGTGTCCACAGATGCTGACGTTCATTTTCTGATTGAGCAACCACGGTATTTAGCCAGTTACCCTGTTCGAGTACGCTGATTAAGGGTTCGGTTAAGTCCTGTGCAGGCAGACTATCGCTCAGTTCTAACAGAATATGCCAGCTGGCGCTGGTAGGCTCGCGTAGCTGGCTATAGTTGGCTGACAGGCTGAGGGCAGCCTGACTGATTAATTCGTAGCTGGAAAGGCGTTCGGCAAAGTGGTTTTTTAGTGCAGATAACAGGCTGGTGGCAGCGTGGATATTTTCTACTCCAACCCAGGCTGTTAATACGCTTTGCGGTGGTGCAAACAGTTTTAGGGTAGCAGCGGTGATAATGGCCAGTGTGCCTTCGCTGCCGATGATTTGCTGATACATTTCGTAGCCGCTGGTGTTTTTATGCAGTGGATATAGGTGGCTTACCAGCTCGCCATCGGCCAGTACATATTCCAGCCCCAGTACCAGATCGCGCATGGTGCCATAACGTACTACATTCAGACCACCGGCATTGCAGGCGATGTTGCCTCCTATCTGGCAGGAACCTTCACTGGCCAGACTGAGTGGAAAGTAGCGGTTGGCATCACGCGCTGCGGCCTGAACGTCTGCCAGTATCATGCCTGCTTCTACAGTAATGGTGTTGTCAGCCAGATTAAGCTGGCGCACGCGATTGAGTTTGCTCAGTGATAGGATAATACCTTTACCGGCGATGGAGGCATGGGGGGTGGCACCACCACATAATCCGGTATTACCGCCCTGTGGTGTAACGGGGATATGCTGCTGCTGGCAGTAGCGCAGGATGTTTTGCACACTGCTGACGGTATGAGGTTGTAATACGGCAAATACTTGTCCATGATACCGGTTGCGCTGGTCGGTGCAGAAAGGGGCGATGAGTTCGTTATCGGTGAGGATTGCACTGGGTGTGAGTATCTGTCGTAATCGGGTAAGGTGAGTAGCAGTGGGCATGGCAGTTATCCCTGTGGAGACGATAGGCTGATTGTACGGCAGGTGTAGCTGGCAATGGTAAATATACGCTATCAGGCAAGGTTTACAGTACAATATTGCTATTCATTCATATTAGTAAGGAAGTGGCATGTATTTTGTTGATCGCAGTGCCGTGGTGCTGAAACCTGCTCAGGCTTTTCTCGACTGGTTGCAAAATACCAGTGATGACTTGCCTGATTTAACGCTGGCTCAGTTACAGAGTAATTGTACTACGTTGCTGGTGCCGGAATTTGAAACTCCGGAACAGGTAATTGGTTATATTGGTGAGCGCTTTATGCTGATTTTTGAAGCTGAGCTGTCTGGCTGGGAAATTGACCGCAAGTTGTGGCCGGCAATAAATATTGACCAATTCTGGAATTTTTTCACGGTTGAGGTACACGATATGGTGCTGGATCTAGTAGATACCGATTTGCAGGTATCACCAGTTTATGGTGAAGCGTAAGCGTACGCGCTGATGTCAGCATGTATTGTGCGCTTGCGGCCGTCTTTGAGTGCCCGATGTCTAGCGGTGGGTATGCACGGGCTGGCATTAGGTGCCATTATGCTGTATAGCACGGGCTGGCAACGTGTATTATGGTTGCTGGCGTGGATCTTTTCTGCATTGTGGGCAGGTTATGGATTACGCCAGACTCAGGTGAAACGGATTGAAATCAGCCAGCAGGGACAGGTAAGTTTGGTGTTTATGCACCGGAAAACTGCTATGCCGGCTATTCTGTGCTATGGCAGTATGATCAGGGCGAAAATGATGGCCATGCAGTGGCAAACGGCCAGCGGTAGGGTATACCAGCTTCTGCTGCCGGATATGATGGATGCTCAGGCATGGCGGCGCTTACAGGTATGGGGACGCTGGTGCCAGTTGCACAAGGCAGAGCCTGGTTTAAGGCAATCAATTTTGAATAAGGTTATTCATTGGTTTAGGCTGAAGGATAATAATTTAAAATAATGACACAGAAATTTCACGCAGCCGAATTGGCTCAATGGCTGCAATATCTTGAAAACGGAGTTGCTGGCGGGCAGATTGAAATGGGGCTGGCACGTGTAGAGGCCGTTCGTGAACGTATGCGGTTACAGCCACAATGTCCACTGATTGTGGTCGGTGGAACTAATGGCAAAGGTTCGGTTTGCGCCTATCTGACACAGATTTATCGTGAAGCCGGCTATCGGGTTGGTACGCTGACCAGTCCTCATTTGTTGCGTTTTAATGAACGAATTGCCATTAATGGGCAGGCAGTTGCTGATGAGCTGATTGTCGCTGCGTTTGAACGCATTGAGGCGGCACGGGCAGATACAGTATTGACTTATTTCGAATTCAATACGCTGGCTGCGGTAGCTATTTTTGTGCAGCAGCAGGTAGATGTGATGGTGCTGGAAGTGGGGTTGGGTGGCCGGCTGGATGCGGTAAATATATTTGATGCCGATGTTGCGGTGATTACCAGCATTGATCTGGATCATGAGGCATTTCTGGGCGACACGATAGAAAAAGTGGCGTTTGAAAAAGCGGGTATTATGCGTTGTGGCAAGCCGGTGGTGTGTGGGCAGTTGCCAGTGCCATGCAGTTTGGCGGCACAAGCGCAGACAGTAGGAGCGGATTTACTTCTGATTGGGCGAGATTTTGATTACCACAAACAGGGGTTGCAACAGTGGTCGTATCGTTTTCATCCGCAATCTGAAAGTTTGTGTGTTGCTGAGCATGCCCGCCATGCTTTACCGATACCGGTATTACGCGGTGATTTCCAGATGAATAATGCAGCCTGTGCGTTAACAGTGCTGGCGTGCTTGTCTGAATATCTGCCATTGGACATCGGTGCGATTAAGCGTGGATTGTTGCGTGTACGTCATCCGGGACGGTTTCAGATATTGCCTGGCCAGCCTCTTACCGTGCTTGATGTCGGGCATAACCCTCATGCGGCACGAGCATTGCGCAGTAGCCTGATTACTTTACCCTATGCAGAAAAACGTATAGCCATATTCAGTATGCTGGCGGATAAGGATATTGATTCGGTTCTGGAAATTATTAAAGACCAGTTTGACTGCTGGCTGATTGCGCCGCTGGATTTACCACGTGGCATGACTATAGAGGCATTACAGCAGAAATTTACTCAGCATGCTATTACTACTGTAACTGCTTATCCTTCGGTTCGGGATGCTTATGTAGCAGCTTTATCGCAAGCGGGTAAAAATGATAGAATTGTGGTGTTTGGTTCATTTCATACGGTAGCAGAAATAATGGATTTACCATCGCAGTAATATTGGAAAATAGAAGTGGATAGCACAGAGGAGTTGGTGAATTAAATGAATGCACAGGAAAATTATGAACAGTTGAAACGGCGTAATCGACGCCGCTTGGTAGGAGCATTACTCATGGTGGCCATTGCTGCCATATTGCTGGCTATTATGCTGAGCCGTCGTACACCACAACCAGTACCGGCTCCGCAACTGGATATTATGGCTGCTTCTGCAAGTAAAGCGGCCAGTGCGGATACGCAATCCACTTCTGCCGTAATACTGGAACCGGTGGCGAGCGCGCCGGCATCTTCTGTAACAGTACCTGTTGCCGGAGTGAATAGTACGGTGCCAGAAGCGTTGACTGCGTCTGAAGCTAAATCTGGCAGTGCTGTATCTGGATCAGCTACAACACCTCAAATGGCTACACCGCATGTGAAACGTACTGAAACAGTTACTACAAACGCTGCTCCAGTGAAAACACCTGCTCATACTCAGACCACGCAGCAGGGTGAGGCAAATTCGGCATCTAACAGACCGTCTTTGCATTCAGCCAGATCGGTAGCTGAAAACGGTGTAGTGGCCAGTGTGCCTGCTGATAAAAAAGCTCTAGAAAAAAAACGGTTGCATAATACACAAAATGTACCGGAATCCAGAACCAAAGGTGCTATAACCAGACCAGCTGATATGGCAGAGAAAAATACAGCGGGGCAGATGAATAAAGCCACAAACAGCCAAAACCATAATGAAGTAACGGCGAAGCAAAACAAAAAAAACAATGAAGCGGCGAGTACCGCTGGAAAGGCAACAGCTAAATCCGCTATTACTGGTGCGGAGAAGAAAACGGCAACAGCACCTAAAACTGTCAATAAAACGGTGGCACCGGCAAAACAGGCTCCTACAGCTAAACCGGCCAATAATGCAGGCCGTGCGAAAAACGGTGCCGCAGCAGATAAACTGACACCGCAGCAGATACTGGAAAATAAAGCCGCCGGTACAGTGGCCAAGAAAGCTGGATCTAATCAAGGTTCCACCAGTAACAGTAAAGCAGTTGTGGAACGTACCGTGATTCAGATTGGTGCCTATACTACTGAGGCTCAGGCTAATCAGGTGCAGCAAAGGCTGGCGGTTGCCGGTGTGGCCACTACTATAAGCAGCAGCCAGACCAGTAAAGGTACGCTGTATCGGGTACGTAGCCGCGTTTATAATAGCCGCAGTCAGGCGATGCAGAATCTGGATAAAGTGCGTGCGGTGGGATTGGATGGGCTGGTAATTGGTTTATAGGAAGTTGATACTGGCATGACCGTGTTTGATGTATTGTCTCTTGGCCTGATTCTTTTGACTACGCTGGTTGCCATGATGCGTGGACTGGTGGGTGAAATAGCCTCACTACTATGCTGGGTTGTAGCCTTTATCGGCGCGAAGGTACTGGCCGTGCCTGTGGCCAATCTGGCATTTACCAGTATGCAACCGCAGGCACTGGCTACTTCGTTGTCTTTTGTGCTGGTATTCGGGGCTTTATGGATAGTGCAGCGTCTGTTGCGTGCGCTCATTACTTCGGCACTGCAAACCATAGGGCTGGGCGGGGTTAATCGTATTCTTGGAGCCTGTTTTGGAGCCGTTAAGGGGGTTATTATTGTTACACTGGTGGTGCTGATATGTACTTTTACTGATTTACCGAAATCACCTATGTGGCGCAATTCAGTCACGGCAGGTATGTTTGAGCAGCTGGCGATGCTGGCAGTGCCGTATTTGCCGGCTTTTCTTGCTGATAAGCTGAATTCACCATCGGTATAACGGTATGAATAAGGTAACCAGATACAACGCGCGTTTTAATGATAAAAACGCGCGTATTTATTTGTCTTAAATGGAGAGAATGATGTGTGGTGTGTTGGGAATTGTTGCGCATGAACCGGTAAATCAGCTTTTGTATGATGGTTTACAAATGCTGCAACACCGAGGACAGGATGCAGCCGGAATTGTAACTGCTGAGGGTACAATGTTTCATATGCATAAAGGCCGTGGTATGGTGCGTGATGTATTCCGTACCCGCAATATGCGAGAGCTGGTTGGCAATATTGGCATTGCTCATGTTCGCTATCCGACTGCCGGCAATGCCAATTGTAGTGCCGAGGCGCAGCCATTTTATGTTAATTCACCTTTTGGTATTGTACTGGCACACAATGGTAATTTAACCAATACCGAAGAGCTGTTCAAAAATGTCTGTTTTACTGATTTACGCCATGTTAATACCCGTTCTGATTCTGAAGTATTGCTTAATGTACTGGCTCGTGAGCTGGAAAATCAGGTTGGCAATCGTACAGCACTGACGCTGACAGATATTTTTGCAGCAGTCTCCACTTTGCATAAACGTGTGCATGGTGCTTATGGCGTAGTGGCACTGATTGCTGGCTATGGAATGCTTGCTTTCCGTGATCCGTTCGGGATTCGGCCACTGTGTCTGGGTAGAAGAGTACAGAACGGACATACAGATTATGTGGTGGCTTCTGAATCCGTGGTGTTTCCGAGTCTGGATTTTGAACTGGTACGTGATATAGCACCCGGTGAAGCCATTTTTATCAGTAATGAAGGACAATTGTTTTCACAGCAGTGTGCTCAGGAATCACACCTGATGCCCTGTCTGTTCGAGTATGTATACTTTGCTCGCCCGGATTCAGTGATTGATGGAGTATCTGTATATCAGGCGCGGCTGAATATGGGCGTTACGCTGGCGGAGAAAGTAAAGCGGACGCTGGATTTACAGGACATTGATGTGGTTATGCCGGTGCCGGATACCAGCCGCCCTAGTGCGATGGAGCTGGCACAGCATCTGAATAAACCCTTTCGTGAAGGGTTGTTTAAAAACCGCTATATTGGCCGGACATTTATCATGCCCGGGCAGGCAGTACGCAAAAAATCAGTACGGCAGAAGCTCAATCCGATGAATTATGAGTTTAGCGGCAAAAAAGTTTTGCTAGTGGATGATTCGATTGTGCGTGGTACCACTAGCCGTGAAATTGTGGAGATGGTGCGTGAAGCAGGGGCGACAAAAGTTTACTTTGCCTCTGCTGCACCGGCGGTATTGTTTCCCAATGTTTATGGGATTGATATGCCTACCCGGGAGGAATTGATTTCCTATCAACGCAATGCTGAACAGGTGGCTGCTGAAATCGGTGCGGATGCCGTGGTGTTTCAGGATTTATCCGATTTGCAGGCTGTGGTGCTAAAACTGAATCCGCAGATTGAAGGATTTGACAGCTCTTGTTTTGATGGGCGCTATATTACTGCTGATGTGGATGAGGTTTATCTGCAACGCCTTTGTGCGGATAAGAATACACTGGGCACTTCTTTTGTGATACCGGGTTTGATTGAGCACAGTGTCAGTGTGCGGGAAGATGAAGACGAAGAGGAGTAAGCCGATACTATTATCTGGATCCGTTTAGCTATTCAATTGCTGTGAGAAGATTTATTTGCTGATAAATTAAGCTAATAGAATGGGAAGATATTCAAGCGGTAGTCAATTGAAAAGCAGCCTTTATGGCTGCTTTATTATAGAAATCAGATATAGCCATTGAGGCTTATCCGGCTACTGTTCAGTAATCAATAATCACTTTCATGGCTTTTTGGTCTGCGGCATGTTTGAATACATCATAAGCTTTTTCCAACTCGTTAAAATGGAAATGATGGGTCGCCAGCTTTTCCATAGGCAGTTTGCCTGAGCAACAGGTTTTTAGCAACATACCAGTAGTATTGGCATTGACCAGACCGGTGGTAATGGTGAGATTTTTAATCCACAGTTTTTCGAGCTCAAAATTAACTGATTGTCCGTGTACGCCTACATTGGCGAGATGACCGCCTTCTTTCACCACGCGCTGGCAGATGTCCCAAGTAGCACTAAGTCCAACTGCTTCCATGGCGCAGTCTACGCCACGGCCATTGGTGAGCGCCAGCACGCGTGCCACTGCATCTTCTTTAGCAGAATTGATAATCTGGGTGGCACCCAGTTCTCTGGCCATGTGCAGACGATTATCGTCCATATCAATCATGATAATCTGGCTGGGTGAATACAATTGCGCGGTTAATAAACAGCTCATTCCTACCGGGCCGGCACCAACAATGGCAACGGTGTCACCGGGTTTGACATCACCGTATTGCACGCCGATTTCATGCGCAGTGGGAAGGGCATCAGATAGCAATACAGCAACATCTTCATTTAAATCTGCCGGTAATCGGTAAAGAGAGTTATCTGCAAATGGTGTGCGCACATATTCAGCCTGTGTACCATCAATCATATAGCCCATTATCCAGCCACCACCATTCTGGCAATGTGCATAAAGCTGCTTTTGGCAATTTTCACAGGTACCGCAGCGGCTGACACAGGAGATAATGACTTTATCACCTTTCTTAAAGTTTTTAACACCGCTGCCAGTTTCTTCAACTATGCCAATACCTTCATGTCCCAAAATACGACCATTGAATTTACCCGCTTTCTGGATGGCAGTTTGCTCAATTTCTGGATTTTTGCCTTTCCAGATGCCCAGATCAGTGCCACAGATGGTGGTTTTGGTTAAACGGATAACTGCATCAGTGGGTTCGATAATTGCCGGTTTGGCGCGCTCTTCGAATCTTATGTCCCCAGCACCGTAGTACACCATTGCTTTCATACTCTTTACTCCTTTAATTATTAAAAAAATCATCCGGATAGCTATACTACCAGAATTATCATACGCTTTACTCATTGTAGTACAAAGATAGCCTATACAAAATTTTATTACTGGCTGTTGTGGCCAAAAGGTTTGTTTATTTTAATCTGTCTCAAGTTTTAGCTATTTACTACTGTAGTCATGTCTATTCTTTTAAAATTATGGACAGTTTGACAGGTATTAAAGCTGCTATTGTGTGATGAAATGTGCTGTTGTGGCTAATTTGACAACAAAAAATATCCGTGGGTTTGACACGGATATTTTTTATTCAGCAATTAAATTATTTTGTCTGATACTGGCTTGCCATCCAAACCTTCCATCATGTCAGATAATTCATCGGCATGGTCTTCTTCTTCGGCCAGAATATGTTCCAGCATACGTTTGGTTGTGGTGTCATAATCGCCAACATACATAATTGTCTGCCGGTATAAGTCAATGACAATGCGTTCTGCAATTAAGTCTGCTTCCACCATGTCGCGCAAGGTTTCGCCTTCGATGTATTCGGTAGGTGAGCGCTGAATAAAAACATCAGGATTCAAATCCGGCTCGCCACCTAGCTGGGTAATGCGCTCAGCCAGCATGGCCGCATGTTTCTGTTCTTGCTGGGCGTGTTCCATAAATTCTTCTTTTACTGCATCCATAAACAGGCCACTAGCCATATAGTAATGGCGTAAATAACGCAGCACACACACCCATTCTGAGGCTAATGCGATATTGAGCAATTCAATTACCCGCTCAACATCCAGTTCATAAGTTGATGTTACCGCACCGTCCTGATAACTTTTGCGTGCGTTGGCACGCAATTCTTCGGTAGTGCTGAATTTAATATCACGTTTTAGTGGTTTGCGTTTGTTCATGTTTTATCTCCTTGCTTATACGAGTAGTTCTCGGTTTGTTGTCCAATGTTCCATTTGTAAGGTAGCTGATTACATAAGTTGTTGTCTATGCAATTATTTTTAATATAGGTAATAGTTGGATGAATATAATTGCATAATGTATATTTAAACGTTTTAAATTTTAATATTTAATATTTAAAGTGAAATTAGATTAATAATTATCGAATAACTATTTTTTGATATCAGTGATATAGCACCACATTATTGCTTTATTTGCCTGTATGTTTTAATTTTGAGTGCTCAATTTATTGCGATGGCGGATGGGTGCAGCCAAGCTGATATCCAACGACAGAATAAAGCAGTAACGGATTTTTCAGGTGTAAGTTTATCGTTTATCAATACAACTAATACTCGGGATATTAGATATGATAAATTAAATTTTGTTTGATTGATAAATATATATTTGTAAATCAGATATTTAGCTAAGATATTATGCTTAAATTTAAGAATACAGGCAGAAGAATCTGATTATGATTTCTTAAACTGTTTAAAATTGATGATAAAAATAAAATATAAATTTTGTTATTGATCAAGTTAGATAAAGAAAGGCAGCCAGTTATGGCGCGTTCAAGCTTGATACTTAATTTGCTAGTAATTGCTGTTTATTTTGCTTGGATAGCCTGTGGTGGCGCTGTATTATGGGTATAGTTAGTTTACTACATGTCCCATATTGCCCAGTGGCAAACAATAAATGCTGATTTCACGCCACCAATCCAGGTTATCCATTTTCGTTGTTAGATTCTCTTAGTGATTATTTAAATTCTGTTGGGCATCCGGTTTATCATAAACACCAAAATGGTCAACAATTGTACTACTGGCTTTATTCAGCCCTAAAACTTCTACTTGTGCGCCTGCTCGGCGGAATTTAATTACAACTTTATCTAAGGCTGCTACAGCGGTTATATCCCAGAAATGTGCTTGAGTAAGATCAATTGTTACCTTTTGTACGACTTCTTTAAAGTCAAATGAACTAGTAAATTTTGCGGAAGAGGCAAAGAATACTTGTCCATACACTGTATAAGTACGTTGCTCGCTGCTGGGTTGCTCGGTCTTAATGTGCAGATAATGGGCGACTTTATTGGCATAGAATAATGATGCCAGTAATACCCCTACAAATACGCCGTAAGCAAGATTATGGGTAAATACAACCACAACTACGGTAGCAAGCATAACAATATTGGTTGATAGTGGGTACGATTTAAGATTTTTGATTGAGTTCCAGTTAAAGGTGCCAATGGAAACCATAATCATGACAGCTACTAATGCAGCCATGGGTATTTGGCTTACCCAGTCTTGTAAAAACACTACTAATAATAAAAGTACAGTTCCTGCGATAAGTGAGGATAAACGCGTCCGCCCGCCTGACTTCATATTAACCATTGATTGGCCAATCATCGCGCAACCAGCCATACCGCCGAAGAAACCTGTGACGATATTGGCGATACCTTGCCCCTTACATTCACGATTTTTATCACTGGGCGTATCGGTAATATCATCTACAATGGTTGCGGTCATCATCGACTCTAATAAGCCAACAATAGCTAATGAAATGGAGTAAGGTAAAATAATCAATAATGTATCGAGATTAAAAGGAACATTCGGGAGTAAAAAAGTAGGTAAGCTTGTGGGCAGGGTACCCATATCACCAACTGTACGTATATCTATTTTAAAATACATATAGATACCGGTAAGGATAAGAATACACAGTAATGGCGAAGGAAAAATTTTTCCAACTTTAGGGATATAAGGGAAGAGATAAATAATACCAAGCCCTGTGATAGTCATCGCATAGACATGCCATGTTACATTAGTCAGTTCGGGAAGTTGGGCTAAAAAAATCAGGATAGCCAATGCATTAACAAACCCCGTTACTACTGAGCGGGAAACAAAGCGCATTAAGTTTCCTAATTTAAGAAAACCCGCAATAATCTGAAAAATACCACATAAGATGGTTGCGGCCAGTAGATACTCAATCCCATGCGCTTTAACCAGACCAGCAATCAATAATGCCATTGCACCGGTAGCAGCAGAAATCATACCGGGGCGACCGCCTGTAAAAGCAGTAATAACCGCTATACAAAAAGCTGCATAGAGTCCCGTCTTGGGATCAACACCGGCAATGATTGAAAAAGCTATTGCTTCGGGGATAAGGGCAAGTGCGACGACGAGCCCGGATAGGGCATCATTTCTGATATTTGAAAACCATTCTTGACGTAAAGATTGCATTGAATTTAATCACCACTGAAAAACAAAAGAGAATTACAGCGTGAAGCAATGCATATCAAATTTTGATAGGAAAAAACACGATTTCTGTGCATCACGCGAGTAATTGTAATTATTTTTGATAGAAACAACTCGCTATAAATTACACAGCTATACTCCGAAATTAAATTTATTTAATTATACTAATAAAATTTTAACGATTAGACAAGATTAATTTCCTGATTATGGTTAATGTTATGGGATAGCCATAGCTGATACTCAATCGGGTAGTTTATATCAATATGATTATATTGAGCGATTTAAGTATATGTATTGCCCGGCAGTATTGAGTTTATGTCTTTTTTAATAATCTAAAGTAAGCAATGAAAGTAATCAAAGAATGGCTAACGGTTTATGGTTCCGGAAAGCTGCATGAGATATTCAGCAATGTGACACTAAATGGATATAAAATGTTGAAGCACGCAGCGCTATTTGATGCGTAGGCGGTGTACTAAGAATGGGACAGTCATAAACTGAATTCCGGTTATCCCGGAATTCAGTTATATAATCAGACAGCTAATAATTCATGCCATTATTAAAAATGAATATTTAAATTCGCTTTGGCAGAATTGCTATGCCAATGATTACCATTTTCATACTGATATTGTATACCAGCATTGATATTTCGGCCGATTTGTATATTACTACCTACCGCTGTATTCCAGCGTGTTTTGGCCGAAGACCATCTGCCCGCTTTTTCATTGCTATGCATACCTGCAAAACCGCCACGAGTGGCATAATCCCTATCCTGAAAATCATGCTCAACTCCTACTGAACCAAAGATACTATACAATGTGTCTTTGATATCAAAGCGGTATTGGGCTAATAAATTAGCAGTACCTGCTATTACCCCTTTATTCAGTTTTCTGGCATGCAAACCAAATCCGTGCGCGCCATCTTCTGTAAAGCTGTTTTGTTGCAGATAGTCATATCTCATTCCCAATTGTGGCGTGAGCGTTAGTCTGTTGACGTTAAATGGCTTACCGCCGTTAACTGCCAGCTGCCATAAATTTCCTTTGACTTTGGCACCGCTCTGCTCAGCTTTTTCTCCTAACCATATCTGATGATTAACATCGTTGGAGAAACGGTTATAGCCTAAACTGCCGCTAAGGAATGCGCCTTTCCATGCATCCGGTGCATAGAACGAACCAATCATCAAACCATTGCTTTTGATATCAGCACTTGCATCAGGTTCATTCCAGCTCGAATTCTGGAAAGTATAAGCTATAGCGCCGGATAAGCCATTACCAAAGTTTTTGCTGGCGCCCAGTATACCGTTATTGGTATTTTGTTTACCTTTGATTCCGGATGGATTCCAACGGTTTTTAGCATGGTTAAATTTAACAATCGCTTCAACTTTATCTGAAGTGTTCTGAACAGATGACATAAAATCATTATTCAGCTTACCCATTGCCAATGTATTCACTACATTAGTATTGCTATATACCGCTCCCGATAAAGAGTATAGTGACCGCTTCAGGCTTTGCGCCGATTGTACATTCTGGATACTAACAGCACCTTCCACTAAATCCTGCTTCTGCGCATCCTGTAGCCCAGACATCTGCAAGCTATCCAGTTGGGTAAAGGTTTTATCTACCGCATCGGCTGCCGATTGAATCGCCTGATCTGCTGCACTGCGTGTTAAAAGATGATTGGCTAAAACAGCTGTACGGGCAGGAATCCGGGTAATATCAAAGTTAACATTATGGCCATCATAAACGGTTTTGCCATCTAATAATATATTGGCGGATAACTCTGTTTTATCAAATTCACCATTGCGTTGCTGAGCATTTATCACTTCAACCTTTGTTCCTGTTTCTGGGACAAAGCCAGATTTAAGTGCATCAAAATACAAACGTCCGGCCAGATTAGCTGTACCATTGATGGTGGTTTGACTGCCTAGATTGGTTTGAAAGGTGGCGTCTGCTGTCTGAGTAAAATTGCCATTAATGGTGGCATCACGGCTTATGAAAGTACCTTCATTCTCAACAGCTCCAGTGCTACCCTTAACCTGGTAGGTACCGCTATCAGCAATGCGCGCTTTTGATTGATTGCTGCCATCTAAAGCCAGCATACCTGAATTAATCAGGGTTTCACCCTGATAAGTATGTTGCCCCTGTAATATCAGTGTACCGCTACCATTTTTAATTAATCTGCCTTTTCCGCTTATGTCATTGCTGAATATATATTGCCCGTCAGTCACATTGGCAGAGAAATCACCAAAAGCAAATTGTGCCGGACCATTAACTGCTTTACCGATATTTAACAACCCCCAGCCATAAACAGAATCCACACCTTTGGCACCAAGGTCGGTAGCCGTGGTGAGTAAGGTGGTACGTAAATTGTCATTAGTCATCCATGGGTATTTTTGTTTCACCAATACGGCAGCACCTGTAACCTGAGGCGCTGCGATTGAGGTACCTGCCGCGGCAGAAAGTGGTAACGAATTAATATCCTCACCAGGCTGTGCTTTTAGATTAGCCATGTCAACTTGCCAATAAGCAGCCATACACCATTCTTTGGCATCGCCACAACGATTAGAATGTTCATTGATGTTATTATTTGGATCTACCCCAGCTACAACAAGCCAACCTTTCCGTAATTCAGGTTCAATTAATGGAAATAGTGCTGTAATACTAGGCTGGTTTTGACTTTCATTACCTGCTGCCCAGATAAAAAGCATATCGTCTTGTACTAAAGAATTAACCTGACCAATATAAGACCTTTTTTTATCAATGTCATTTATAGAGTTTAAATATTCATTAGCATAATCAATATAGTCTCCCTTATGATCTGCATAAGTGCTGCCATAGCTATTATTAACAATTTTTACACCTTGCTTATTAAGAGCATGGAATGCTTCTAATGCTGCATATGTATTTATGTAGCCTAAAGTAGTAGCTGTTGCACCGGCAGCATATAAATTTGCATTAGGAGCTATCCCCAATACTCTGCCTTGAACATTTTTACCCGCAAGAACTAATGCCACTATATCTCCATGAGTGCCTTCATCTGGAAGTGTGACCTCAGTGCCAAACTGACCCAGATATTCGGTATGTTTGGGCAAAGCTGGATGTTGTAGATGCGGAGGTTGATCGACAATTCCTACTTTCACCCCACTACCATCAAGCTCCTGATCACGAGCGTCTTTTAAATTCAAACGATTAGCCTGTTGATTATTACCATCATATTGATTCTTACTTAATGGTGGTACTTTGTCGGCAGGTTTGGAACTATCAAACTTGGAAGGATTATCTGAAGGTATATAGTTAGGTTTAGAAGGTTCTTCAGGTATAGAAGGTTCTTCAGGTTTAGAAGGTTCTTCAGGTATGGAAGGTTCGTCAGGTATAGAAGGTTCGTCAGGTATAGAAGGTTCTTCAGGTTTAGAAGGTTCTTCAGGTATAGAAGGTTCTTCAGGTTTAGAAGGTTCTTCAGGTTTAGAAGGTTCTTCAGGTTTAGA